>DATHAK010000123.1:0-37291 GCA_035296685.1 Blastococcus sp. | reverse complement strand
CGGCGCAGCCGGCCGCGCCGGGTCGTGCTGCGCACCATCCGCCACCACAGGTAGCCGTGCAGCAGCAGCATGGCCGCCAGGACGACGGTGCCGAACCCGAGCAGGCCGATCAGGGACACGGGCACCCCGCCGCGCAGCTCCCCGTCACGCCGCTCACTGTCCCAGGCCGGGCCGCCGGCGCGGGGTCAGGCCCGGCGCGTGGCGCGACGCAGCGTCTTCCGGGCCTTCGGCCAGCGCCGCCAGAACTCCGCCTCGGCCGCCTCGGCGCGGCCCTCCTCCAGCGCGTGCAGGCGCCCGTACGGGAACGCGTTCTCCCCGGCCGCGGCGGCCGCTACCCCCATCCGGCGGCTGTGCTCCCGGGTGACGACCGTGTCCTGCAGCTCCCCCAGCACCTTCTGCACACGCTTCGCCGCCTTCGCGGGCGCCCGTCCGCCGCTGACCTCGCCGGCGACGACCTCGGCGGTGTACCGCACCCGCTTGGCCGCCTTCCGCACTCCGTGCAGCGCCTCCTCCCGCTGGTCGGCCGACGCGCTCCGCGCCTCGTCGAGCCGGCGGCCCAGCCGCCGGACCGAGCGCGCCAGCGCGTCCCGGAACACCGGGCGCGCGGGATCGCCTGCGCCGTCGGTGAACGGCGGGTCGGCCACCAGGTCGTGCAGGTCGTCGAGCAGGCGCAAGTACCGGGCCTCCCCCAGCGTCACCCGTGCCCGGTCCAGGCCGGCGCGCTCCACCTGGAGCTGGGTCTGCTGGATGCGGGCGGCGACCGGGCCGTGCACCAGCTCCACCGGCTGGGCCCGCACCAGCTCCCGCAGGTGTGCCAGCGCCACCTCGTCGTCCCGGGCGGCGGCCAGCTCGCCGCCCAGCCAGGACAGCTCCTCGCGCAGCGGCGTCGTCGCCTCCCGGTCCAGGACGCTCCGGAAGGCCGCCAGCGTGCTGCGCAGCCGGCGGGCGGCCACGCGCAGCTGGTGGACGGCGTCCGGCTGCTCGGTCCTCAGCAGGACGTCGGCCGCCTGGAGTCCGGCCAGCTGGTCGGCCAGCGCCTGCCGCACCAGGTCGTCCGCGCGGGGACGGCGCTTCTTCTGCTTCCCGCCGGCCGGTGCCCGGTCGGCCCCCGGCCCGACGGCGGCCAGCCGTCCCGCGAGCACCCGGCCCACCTTGGAGGCGGAGTCCGAGGGCCGGGCCCCGGCCGCGGCGAGCAGCTCCCCGACGGCGGCCAGGAGGTGCTCGTCGCCGTGCACCAGCTCCACCTCGACCTCGCGCCAGGCGTGGACCTCGGCGGGCTCGCCCGCGCCTGCCGCCGCAGGGACCGTGGCGGTCACGTTGTCGTCGGCGACCTCCGCGAGCGCCCGGCCTCCGGCGTCGCGCAGGGTCGTCACCGTGCGCCGGGTCTCCAGGGCGGCGACCGGGCCGGGAGCCGAACCCCGGAGGATTCCGGCCACGGGGGCCAGGAACCCCGCGGGCGGCTTCCTGACCGCCCGGCCCAGCGGCGCGTGCAGCTCCCGGCGCGCGGAGCCGGCGGGGAGCTTCAGGTGCCAGCCGGCGTCGGCTCCCCCGGTCCGCCGGCGGAGGGTCACGCGGGCACGCAGCAGCCGCAGGTCGGAACTGTCGTGATATACCGCGGAGAGCTGGTGCTCCACCGGCCCGTCGACGGCCGAGACCCCCGGGAGCCCGGCGAGCTCGGGCAGCACGAAGTGCGGGTCGACGTCGAACTTGCGCTCGACCTCGAGGTGGCCGGTGACCATCGGGACCTCCCTCCACCTGCGAACCTAGGCGAGCCGTCCGGCCCCCACCACGGCTCCGGCCGCGGCGGCTCCGGCCCGAGGCCCCTGGCTAAGGTCGGCCGGTGACGCGCGCGAGAGGGCCGCGGCGAACCCCCTGTGCCCCGGTCGCCGCACTGCCGTGGGTGGTCTGGGCGGTCCTGCGCGCCACCGGCGCCGAACGGGGATTCCCCCTGGTGCCGGCGATGTCGTTCACCCCCTACGCCGCCGCGACCGCCGTCCTGCCCCTCTCCGCGGCGGTCAGGGCGCGATCGGTCGCCGGCGCGGTCCTGTCGATCGCGGCGGGAACGGCCCTCGCCGGAGCGGTCCTGGCCCGCGCCGGCGGCCGACGCCGAGCCGAGTCGCCGGACGGGCCGCGCGTCCGGGTGGCGACGGTGAGCCTGCGCCAGGGGCTGGTGCGGCCGGGGCCCGTGCTCGACCTGGTCCGCCGGCACGACGTCGACGTCCTGGCCGTCCAGGAGCTGACCCCCCGGGCCGAGGCGGCGCTCCGCGCGGCCGGCATCGCGGAGCTGCTCCCGGCGGCCCACGTCGTTCCCGCCCGCCGCGGGTCCGTCCCGGCGGCCTCCGGTGCGGTCTGGACCCGCCTTCCCGTCCTCGACCGCACCGTCACGCCGGGGACCTTCGAGCAACCGACGGTGCGGCTGGCCGGAGCCGGACCTGCCGACGTCGAGCTCACCTCGGTGCACACCGCCCCGCCGGCGACGTCGCCCCGGTCCGTCCGGGACTGGGCCGACGACCTCACCGCGCTGCCGCCGCCGGCGCCGGGTGTGCTGCGCGTGCTGGCCGGGGACTTCAACGCCACCCTCGACCACGCCGCCTTCCGCGGGGTCATGGACCGGGGGTACCGGGACGCGGCCCGGGAGACCGGCCGGGCCCTGCGCTGGACCTGGCGCCCGCTGCAGCTGCGGTTCCCCCGGCTGACGCTCGACCACGTGCTCGTCGACCCCCGGATCGGGGTCGCGTCCCTCGAGGTCGTGGCGGTCGAGGGCAGCGACCACCGGGCCGTCGTCGCCCAGCTGGTCCTGCCGGCCGGCTGACGCGATGTTCGGCGGCGGGCCGTGGTGGGCACGCTCCCGGGAAAGGCGCGGCCGGAGCGCGCCGCGCTGAGGGGAGAAGGCCCATGCTGAGCGAACGAGAGGTCACGGCCGCCGTGGGCACCACCGCCTGGGGCGCGAACGGCGACAAGCTGGGCACCGTCGAGGCGTTCTTCGTCGACGACCGCACCGGCGCCCCGACCTGGGTGGCCGTGACCACCGGGCTGTTCGGCACCAGGTACTCGATCGCGCCGGCGGTCGACGCCACGTTCGGCGACGGCGGGCTGCGCATCCCGGTCACTGCGGAGGCGGTCAAGGAAGCGCCCCAGATGGCCGGTGACCACCTCGACCCCGCCGAGGAGGAGGCGCTCCGCCGGCACTACGGGCTCACGGGGGGCGCCGGGGCGGGCATGCCCCTCGTCGCGCCGTCGCCGGCCGCCGACGTCGCACCGCCCCCGGTGGTCCCCACCCCCACGGTGGAGGTGCCGGCCGCGGCGCAGGCGCCGCCTCCGGCGACGCCCGACGACGGGGCGATGACCCGCAGCGAGGAACGGCTGCGGGTCGGCACCGAACAGGTGGCCACGACCCGGGCGCGGCTGGTCAAGTACGTGGTGACCGAGGAGGTCCAGATCACCGTGCCGATCCGGCGCGAGGAGATCCGGGTCGAGCAGGTGCCTCTGGACGCCGACGACGCCGACTGGGGCGGGGAGTCCCTCGAGGTGCCGTCGTCCGGCGCGGCCGGGCCGGGAAGCGAAGGGTCGGCCGGGTTGCCCGACGAGATCGTCCTGCACACCGAGCGGCCCGTGGTGACCGTCGAGGTGGTGCCCACGGAGCGGGTGCGGCTGCGCACCGAACTCGTCGAGGCTCAGGAGACGGTGACCGGGCAGGTCCAGCGCGAGCGGATCGTGGTCGACCAGGACACCCAGCCGCAGACCGAACCGCAGACGCAGCCGGGGATGGAGCCGGGGATCAACCCCAGGTGATGACCAGCTGCGGCCGGTTGGCGACCGTGGTTGCCTCCATGCTGTCGAAGAGCTGGGTGTTGTTGCCCACGCCCTCGGCCGCGTCCCGGATCTCGAACCCGTAGTCGGACCCCGCGTACAGCGCGGTCACCTGCGTCGCGACGTTCCACTGGACCAGCGTGCCGTTCGCCGCCGACGGCGCGGACGTCCCGCTGCCCGCGACGATGCCGGGATCGGTGTTCCAGATGACCGTCGTCGGGTTCCAGGCCGCGGCGGCCCGGTACACGGTGATCGTCGAGCCGGCGGTGCCGTTGGACACCCTCAGCTTCAGAGTGGCGGAGGCGACGACGCAGCCGGCCGGCTTGCTCATCAACGAGAACTTGATCAGCGAACGGGCGATCGCACCGGTCGACGAGATGGTGCCGATCGTGGTGTTGGCGGAGAAGTTGGTCGTCGGCTGGGTCTGGTAGATCCCGGTGTCCACGGTGGGGTAGCCAGTCGTGGGGAGCGTGTCCACGCGGCCCGGCGCGCTGCAGAAGTCGGCCGCCGCGGTCGCGGAGTTGCCCGTGTCGCTGGTTTGCCCGGTGAACGCCGCTGTCGTCGTGTTCTGGGTGAGCGCGACCGTGAGCACGCCGGTGACGACCACGACGGCGGCCTGCCACCAGCGTCCCCGGCGGGGGGGACGGGCGGCGCTCACAGCTCGTCCCGGGTCTCCCACGAGAACCCGAACGCGACCGACTTCCCCTCCGCGACCGGGACGTCCTGGACGGACACGGTGAAGCGGAAGGTCCGGGCCTCCGCCTGACCGATCGGCTGCCACGTCTCCAACCCGCTGAAGAAGCCGGAGTGCGTCTCGGCGAAGTCGGCGAGCGTGCCGGCGTAGAGGTCCCTCGTCGGGACGAACGTGCCGCAGTCGCCGAACGCACCGGTCGCCGCCTCGCCGATCTCGATGGAGAGGTCGAGGTAGGGAGCCAGGTCGCCGGACGCCACGGCCGCGTAGAGCCGCACCCCGAGCGGGTCGATATTGCCGTCGTAGACGACCTCGATGCAGCGGTCCGACGTGACGCCGGGCGCGAGCGTGACCTCCGAGCCGAACATGGCGGTGCCGGCGTCGCTGTCGAGGAGCTCCACGACCGTGCTCGGCACCTCGGGGACCACCTCCGGCTCGGGGGTGAGCACGGGGTCCACAACCGGCGCCGCCACGGCGGCCGGGGGGACGACGGGGGCGGGCCGACGGCCGGAGCCGCCCGACGGCGCCTCCGTCGTGCCGATCGGCACGTAGTTGGTGACGGCCTCGTTCTCCTCGACGAAGGCCTGCTGGGAGCCGGAGACGACCAGCAGGGCGACGAGGGTGAAGCTCAGCGCGAACGCCGACAGCTGGATCGCCAGGCCGTTCAGGGAGAACCGACGCCGGCGACGCTTCTTCTTCCGCTTCGGGGGCGCGACCGGCGTCGAGACGACCGGCGGGTCCAGGAGGTCGGTGCTCATCGCTGGGCCGGTGCCTGGTCGCCGGCGTCGTCGCGCGCCCGGCCCGACTTGCGGCTGCGCTTGACCTCGTACATGAGCGCGTCGGCCTGGCCGAGCAGGCTGTCGAGGTCGCGCTCACCGGGCTTGGCGTGCGCGGCACCGATGCTGACGCCGATCCGGGCCATGCCCGCCTCGAGCAGGAACGGCTTGCCGATCTCGACCTCGATCCGGCGTCCCAGCCCGGCCAGGTCCTCGTCGGAGGCGCCCGGCGCGACGACGACGAACTCGTCACCGCCCATGCGGCCCAGGACGCTGTCCTCGCGCATGGCCGCCTCGAGCCGGCGTGCCACCTTCTCGAGCAGCTCGTCGCCGGCCGCGTGGCCGAGCGTGTCGTTGACGCCCTTGAACCCGTCGAGGTCGCAGAACAGGACGCCCAGGTGGCCGGGGATCTGCTCGGCGGTGAGCACCAGGCCGCGGCGGTTGAGCAGCCCGGTCAGCTGGTCGCGGGTCGCCTGGTCCTGGTAGGTCTGCTTGAGCCGCTCGAGCTCGTGCACCAGGACGGCGTTGGCCAGACCGACGCGCGCCTGTGCGACCAGCAGGTCGAGGGCCTCGACGCGCCGCTCGACCTCCTCGGCCGGCCCGGTCACGCGGGCGTCGAAGGTGTAGACCACCCCGCCCGGCACGGCGAGCTCGCGCGTGAGCTGCACGGTCTCGTGCTCGTCGTCGTCGGGGGGGCCGGTGGGGGACTCCTCGGCCGTGCCGATGGAGGTGCCGTCGTCGCCGGCGACGACCACTCCGACGGCACCGAGCTGCTCGGCGCCGGCCACGAGCTGCGCGAGGACCGCGCCCCGGTCGAGCGGGAAGATCTCCGCGGTGATGGCGGACAGGTCGCCCAGCAGACGGGCGCGGTCGTCGGCCGCCTCGCGGGCGGTTCCGAGCTGACCGACCTGCGCCACGAGGTGCTCGGCCAGCATCGCCACGGGGATCGTGGCCAGCAGCAGCGTGGGCATGGCGATGACCAGGACGCTGAGGGCGTCGTTCGCGGCGTTCTCGGGGAAGACCACGACGTAGGCGCCCAGCGCGACCGAGCTGATGGTCCACAGCCCGGCCAGGCCGCTCAGGCCGAACCAGAGGGCCGCCTCGAGGAAGGGCAGCATCAGCAGGACGAGCGCGAACGAGTGCGGCGGCAGACCGGCCAGGCCGACGACGCCGAGAACGACGACCGCGTCGGCGATCGTCCCCGCCGCTGCCAGCTTCGACCGGCGCCCGGCAGCCGCCTTGGACGCCCGGCTGGTGAGCACCGCGACCGCCAGCAGCAGCGCCGCGGCCGCGCCGGCCAGGGGGAGCGCGATGTCCCGGGCCAGGCCGCCGTTCTCGGACGGCCGGTAACCCGCACCGCCGACGAGCACCAGCGCCACGGCGACGAGCCGGATCTGACCGAGAGCGCGCTCGGCGACCGAGCGCCCCCGGTCGCGGCGCTCGGCGCGCGCGGCCTGGCGGTCGCTCGTGGTGCGTCCGCGCGCGCTCATGACAGGCCTTCCAGGAGATGGGCGGTCCGGCGCTGGGCTGCGCTGCTCTGCGCGTCGAGCCGCTCCAGCACGGTGGCGTGCAGTGTGGCGGGAAGAAGGCGGCGACCTGCGGAAGCGCGCCGATCGGCCGGGCTGCCGCCCGACCGGCCGAGCAGCACCTCGGCGGGGTTGACCCGGCGTCCCGACGCCCACGGGTCGAACGCGGGATCGAAGGAGCGGGGGGCCAGCCGCAGGACGACGATCAGGACGACGGCCGCGCCCGCCAGGAGCTCGTAGCGGTTCTGGGCGAACCACAGCGAGGGCCGGCCGATCCAGGGCACGGCCAGGACGGCGGCACCCTGGATGTCCTTGACGTGCACGAAGGCGCTGTCCGGGACGGCGTTGGCGTCACCGCCGGTGCGGAACGTGCCGTCGGGCATCTGCTCGAGGATGCGGTGCAGCACGCGGCCGGTGTCGGGCCGGTCGTAGAGGACCACCGTGTTGGGCAGCAGCTCCTCGGGGGAGACCGGCCGGATCATCACGACGTCGCCGGGGGCGACCAGCGGCTCCATCGAGCCCGACGTCACCAGGGTCGGCGACCAGTCCAGGAAGCCCCACGGCAGGAAGATCCACAGCGAGAGGCTGCTGGCCATCGAGATGATCAGCATGCTGATCGTGCCGGCGCCGTACAGGGCCGTCCGCTGCCACGTCTTGGCGGCGGTCTTCGGGGTGGTCCCCGTCGGCTTCTCCGTGGGAGAGGCCGTGGCGGCCGCAGCCCGGTCGGCGCTGGTCGTCGACCGGGCATGGCGGCTCAGCTGGTGCGCGTTTCCCACGAGAAGCCGAACGTCGTGGTCAGGCCCTCGGCGAGGGCGTTGTCCTGGACCGAGACGCGGAAGCGGAAGGTGCGGGTCTCCCCGCTGCCCACCGGGTCCCACGTGCTGAGGCCGGTCGCGTAGCTGTTGTAGGTGCCGGCGAAGCCGGACAGCGTGCCGTTGTAGATCTGCCCCGAGGAGACGAAGGCCGTGCAGGTGCGGAACGGGTCCGCGGTGTCGGCGCCGACGTCGATGGTGAGGTTCAGGTACGGGGCGAGCGTGCCCGTGGGGGCGCCACTGGCGTACAGCAGCACCGCGGTCGGGTCGACCGAACCGGTGTAGGTCACGTCGATGCAGCGGTCCACGTTCGTGACCGGCATCAGGCCGGTGACGTTGTTGAACATGGCCGTGGTCGAGTCGTTGTCGGTCAGATCGACGGCAGCGGCCGTCACCTGGTTGGTGACGTTGTCGTTCTGGGCGACGAACGCGGCTCGCGACGAGGTCACGACCAGCAGCGCGATGAGGATGAAGGACAGCGCGACGGCTGCCAGCTGCAGGGCCAGCGCGTTCAGCGAGCGCCCGGAACGGCGAGGCGCCGGCCCCGTCGTCGGCTGCAGGTCACTCGTGGTCATACACCCCTATCGGGCGGCCGGCGCGTTGGCTTGAGTGACTCAATCCAAATCACCCCTCGGGAGGATGCCCGTTGCCGGAACCCCAGGTGGGACGGGTGCTCACACGACCCGGATGGCGCCCCCGGCGCGCACCAGTTCCTCGACGGAGGGCTCCACCAGCACGCGGCCGTCGGCGGCCAGGACCACCGGCCGGGAGTCGTCGGCGTCGATCTCCAGGAGCAGCGAGCGCGCCGACTCGTCCTGGGTCGGGTCCAGCCACTGGTGGGCGATGCCGTGGTCGGCGAGCACCGCCCGCAGCTCCACGCTCGCCGGCCGTTCGGGATCACCGACCACCCGCAGCCCGGTCGCCCGGCCGATGAGCATGGCGCGGCGCAGCAGGAAGGCCCGGAGGATCACGTCGCCCAGCTCCCGGTCGGCGGCCATCACCTCCCGCAGCCGCTCGACGGGCAGGGTGACCACCGCGCCCGGGCGGGCCACGACCACCGATCGGACCGAACGCTGCCCCGCCAGCATGTTCAGCCCGCCCAGGAAGCGGCCGGGCCCGACCACCGACACGACGCGGGGCCCGCCGTCGACTCCGTCCGGGTCCTCGACGACGGCGACGGTGCCCTCGAGCACGACCACGAAGTCGAACGAGGTGCCCCCGCCACGCACCAGCACCTCGCCGGTGGTGGTCGTCCGGCGGCGCCCGGCGCGGCGGAGCACCGCCAGCTGGCGCTCGTCGAGGCGGGGCGAGGCGCCGTCCTCGTCCGGCGTCTCGTCGCGCGCCGCGAGGTCCGCCTCGTCGAGTCCCGCCACGGCCGGCAGGCGGGCGGGCGGTGACATCGGCGCCGGCGGCCGTCCGGCCGGCGGGGTGGCCGCGGTCGGCTCCGGCACCCGGCCGGGGGCGCCCCGCGGATCGGTGCGCAGCAGCGCGGCCGCGAGCGCATCGGTCGCCGCCGGACCCTCGTGGCGTACCCCGTTGACGAAGAAGGTGGGGGTGCCGGTGACCCCGCTGGCCTCCGCCCCGGCGACGTCGTCGCGGACCCGCTGACCGTAGGTGCCGGCGCCCAGGTCGCGGGCGAACCGTTCGAGGTCGAGGCCGAGCACCGAAGCGTGCTCGAGCAGGTCCGCGGCGTCCAGCGCGTCCTGGTGGGCGAACAGCCGGTCGTGCATCTCCCAGAAGCGCCCCTGTGCGCCGGCGGCCTCCACGGCCTCGGCGGCGAGCTGGGCGTGCGGGTGCAGCTCGACCAGGGGCAGGTGCCGGAAGACGTAGCGCAGCTCGTCGCCGAACCGGGTCCGGAGCTCGGTGACCACGCCGGTGGCGCGACCGCAGAACGGGCACTCCATGTCCCCGTACTCGACCAGGGTGAGCGGCGCGTCCACCGGACCGCGGAAGTGGTCGACCGCGGGGTCGACCGGTGGGTCGAGGACGAGTGGCCGGGCGGCGGCCGTACCGCCCCGCCCGAGCACGCGGAAGAAGATCGCGCCCAGCGCCGTCGACACGACCCCCGCCGCGAGGATGCCGACGGTCGCCTCCTCCCGCAGCCGCTCGGCGTCGAAGGCGAGGTCGGTGACGAACAGGGAGACGGTGAAGCCCAGCCCGGTGAGGGCGGCGCCGCTCCAGACGCTGGCGAGGGTGACGCCGGGCGGCAGCGTGCCCAGCCGGAGGCGGACGGCGAGGGTGGCCGCGAGACCGACGCCGAGGAGCTTGCCGACCGCCAGCCCGGCGAAGACCCCGAGCGTGATCGGCGAGGTGACCGCCCGCTCGAGCAGGGCCCCGTCGATCCGGACCCCGGCGTTGGCCAGGGCGAAGACCGGCACCACCAGATAGCTGCTCCACGGCACGAGCACCGCGCCGATCCGCTCGTTGGGGGAGACGGCGCGCTCGACGGAGAGCTTCGCCTCGCGGGCGAGTGCCGGGTCGGGCGACTGGCGGAACGCGCGGGCCAGCGACCCGGCCCGCTCGACCTCCGCCCGGCGGGGCGGGTAGGCACTGACCAGCAGGCCGAGGACGACGCCACCGATGGTGGGGTGCACCCCGGAGCCGTTCATCGCCACCCACATCACCGCGCCCACCGCGAAGTACGCCGGCCCGCGCCACACCTGCAGCCGGGAGAGGCCCAGAAAGGCCAGCACGCACAGCGCGGCGATGCCGAGCGCCAGGACGTCGACCTCGTCGGAGTAGAAGATCGCGATGGCGCTCAGCGCGCCGATGTCGTCGACCACCGAGAGCGACAGCAGGAACACCCGGAGCTGGATCGGGCAGCCCTGGCCGAAGACGGCGAGGGCGCCCAGGAGGAAGGCCGTGTCGGTGGCCATCGGGATGCCCCAGCCGACCGCGCCGTCGCCGCCGCTGGTGATCGCGAGGTACAGCAGGACCGGGAGGACGAGGCCGGCGAGGGCCGCGACCGCCGGCACGGTGAGCCGGCTGCGCTGCATCAGCTCGCCCATCGACAGCTCCCGGCGCACCTCCATGCCGACGAGGAAGAAGAAGAACACCATCAGGCCGTCGTTGATCCAGTGCCGCAGGTCCATCGCGATCTCCGAGCTGCCGAAGCTCACGGCGAACTCGGTGTGCCAGAGACGGTCGTAGGAGTTCCCCCACGGGGAGTTCGCCCACGCCAGCGCCAGCAGCGTGGCGGCGACCATCAGCCCGGCCCCGGCGACGCCGGAGCGCATCAACCTGCGCACGGGGGCGGACAGCTGCCCGCCGAGGTGCGGCGATCCGGTGCGGCTCGCGCCGGTCGGGGAGGTCACGACGGGAACGCTAGGGCTCCGGCGGATCCGGCGGGAGTCCCGCTCCTGCTCCCCGCCCGGCTCCCTCTCCCGGCCGCGTGCTCAGCCGCGGCGGTCGGGCAGGAAGCGCAGCCGGTCGCGCGTGGCCGTCACGTCGTCCGCGTCGACGTCGGCCAGGACGATGGTCTCGACGCCGCTGGCCGTGGCCAGCGACTCCCCCATGGGGCTCACGATCCGGCTGTCGCCGGCGTGCTCGGTGCCGTCCCCCGCCGTCCCGACGCGGTTGCAGCCGACGACGTAGGCCTGGTTCTCGATGGCGCGGGCCTGCAGCAGCGTCTGCCAGTGCGCCCGGCGCGGGCTCGGCCAGTTCGCGGGCACCAGGTAGACGTCGGTCTCGGGAGCCGCGCGCCAGAAGACGTCGGCGAAGCGCAGGTCGTAGCAGATGAAGGGCGTGATGCGCAGGCCGCCGACCTCGACCGTGACGGGCTTCTCCCCCGCCCGGAACCGCTCGTGCTCGCCGGCGTGGGTGAACGGGTGCAGCTTCCGGTAGCGGTGCACGCTGCCGTCGGGGCCGGCGAGGACGAACGAGTTGTACGGCAGCTCCTCCCCCGCGGCGATCTCCGGGCAGGTGCCGCCCACCCAGACGCCGTGCTCGGCCGCGCGGTCGGCCAGGAACCGCGCCGACGGGCCGCCCTCGGGCTCACCGATCCCGGGCGTCATCGAGAAGCCGGTGGAGAAGGTCTCGGTGAGCAGCACCAGCTCCGCGCCCGCTCCGACCGCGCGGGTCACCTGCGGGGCCAGCCGCTCGAAGTTGGCGTCGCGGTCCTCCCAGACGATGTCGTGCTGCACCGCGGCGATCCTCATGCCGCTCATCCTCCCGCCCTCCCCATCCGCGCCAGCCGCTGAACCGCTTCCGCCAGCACGTCGTCGCCCTTGCAGAAGGCGAACCGGACCAGGTGCCGGCCCAGGTGCGCGTGCGCCGGGTCGTAGAAGACCACGGTCGGGATCGCGACGACGCCCGCCCTCTTCGGCAGCTCACGGCAGAAGGCCAGCCCGTCGCCGTCGGCCCGGACCGGACGCACGTCGACCGTCGCGAAGTACGTCGCCTCCGGGCTGATCACCGGGAGCCCCGCCTCGGTCAGCCCCTGCACCAGCACGTCCCGCCGGTACTCGAGGTCGCGCGCGGCGTGCGCGAAGTACTCGTCCGGCAGGCCCAGGCCCGCGGCGACGGCGGGCTGGAACGGCCCGCCGTTGACGTAAGTCAGGAACTGCTTGGCCGTGCGGACGGCGGACACCAGCGGTGCCGGTCCGCAGATCCAGCCGATCTTCCAGCCGGTCACGTTGAACGTCTTGCCGGCGCTGCTGACCACGATCGTGCGCTCGCGCATCCCCGGCAGGGCGGCGACGGAGGCGTGCCGGGCGCCGCTGAAGACGAGGTGCTCGTACACCTCGTCGGTGAGGACCAGCAGGTCGTGCTCGACGGCGAGCGTGGCCAGGAACCGAACCTCGTCACCGGTGAAGACCTTGCCGGTCGGATTGTGCGGGGTGTTGAGCAGCAGGATCTTGGTGCGCGCTGTGATCGCCGTGCGCACCTCGGCCGCGTCGAACGTCCAGGGGCCCGCACCGTCGGCCGGCGGGTGCAGCGGAACCGGGCGGGCCACGCCGCCGGCCATGGCGATCCCGGCGGCGTAGCAGTCGTACATCGGCTCGAAGAGGACGACCTCGTCGCCGGTGTCGAGCAGGGCCAGCAGTGCGGCCGACAGCGCCTCGGTCGCGCCGGCGGTCACCAGCACCTCGTCGGCCGGGTCGTAGGCGAGCCCGCGGAACCGCTGGGCGTGCGCCGCGATCGCCTCGCGCAGCTCCGGCCTGCCCGGGCCGGGCGGGTACTGGTCGGCGGGGGTGCCGATCGCGGCCCGGGCCACGTCGAGCACCTCCGGCGGTCCGGGGTAGTCGGGGAACCCCTGCCCCAGGTTGACCGACCCGGTGGCCACGGCCAGCGCACTCATCTCGGCGAACACCGTCGTGCCGAAGCCCTGCAGCCGGGCCGACAGGTGCGGTGCCCGGGTCATGGTGTCCCCTCCAGCCGGAAGCGGATGCTCCGGTGCGCGACGTCGGCCTCCTCGAGGCGCACCCGCACCCGGGTGCCGGGCGTGAGCCCCTCGCCGGTGCAGCGGCCGCGGATGGCGAGTGCGTCGAGCACGACCGTGCCCCGTCCGTCCTCGGCGTCGACCACGACCGCCGAGAACGCCTCGCCCGCCCGGCCGCGGAGCAGCCACGCCTCGGTGGCGTCGATCGCCGCGCGCTCGACCTCGCGGGTGCGCCGGTCCGACGCCGCCATGAGCGCCGGCAGGGCGGGCAGGACCGCGCGGAGGTCGTCGGCCGGATCCCGGCCGGCGGCCAGCGCGAGGCAGACCTCGGTGCCGAAGCGGTCGACCAGGCGGCGCAGCGGCGCGGTGACGTGGGCGTAGGGGGCGGCGACGCCGCTGTGGACGGGCTGATCCGGCGGCGGGCCGTCGAAGGGTGTGTAGGCGGCCCCGCGGAGCAGGGTGGCCGCCTCCTCCAGGAAGGCCGCGTGCCCGGGCCGGCTCGCATGCAGTGCGGCGATCACCGCACCGGGGCCGACGCCGGCGGGCCAGTCCACGCCCAGCGCGGGCGCCAGGCGGCGCAGGCGGTCGACGTCCTCGGGACGGGCCGGAGGGAGGGTCCGTAGCAGGCCCACACCGCCGTCGAGCATGAGCGTGGCGGCGCACCGGCCGGTGAGCAGCGAGATCTGCGCGTTCCAGCCCTCCACCGGCAGGTCCGCGCGGAGGACGAGCGTCCATCCGCCGTCCTTCGTCGCCTGCACCTCCTGGTCGGGTGTGCCCAGCTCGATGGCGCCGCGTTCGGCGGCCCGCTGCTGCAGCAGCCCGCCGATCTCGGGGAGGAGGCGCAGGGGCTCGGGGAGAGTGCCGGCGTCGGCCTGCGCCTGCACGGCGGGGTAGTCGAGCTGGGCGCGGCTGCGCACCCGGGCCCGGCGCAGGTCGACCCGCACCGGCTCCCCGTCGGCATCCAGGTCGATGGTCCAGAGCGCGGCCGGCCGGAGCTCGCCGGGGAGCAGGCTGGCCGCGCCCTCGCTGAGCTCGGGCGGGTGCAGCGGCGTGCGGCGGTCGGGGCTGTAGAGGGTCTGTCCGCGCCGACGCGCTTCGGCGTCGAGCAGGCTGCCGAGCGGGACGAAGCTGCCGACGTCGGCGATGGCGTAGCTCACCCGGAATCCGTCCCCGCGTCCGGCGAGGTGCACGGCCTGGTCGAGGTCCCGGCTGCCGACCGGGTCGAGGGTGACCAGCGGGACGTCGGTCGCGTCGAGCTCGGGCAGGTGCGGTTCGCGCGCCCGGCGCTCGGCCTCGGCCAGCACCGCGGCGGGGAACTCCTCGGGCACGTCGAACTCCGCCCGGATCGCGGCGAAGTCGGGGCCGTCCGGGGCCGCGGCAGGCCAGAGCGGGACGCGGAGCGGCACGACCGGAGGGCCCGACACGACCGTCAGCCTGGCAGAGGCCGACCCGGTGTGCGGTTCCACGTGGAACGCCGGAGGTGGCGGTTCACCCGATCCGGACGTCCTCCATGCCCTCCACCGCGACGACGTCCCCGCGGTGCAGTTGCCGGCCCCGGCGCTCCTCCGGCTCCCCGTTGACCCGCACGGCACCGGAGAAGAGGACGTCCTTCACCTGGGCGCCGGTGGGGACGGCGTCCACGAGCTTGAGCAGCTGCCCCAGCCGGATGGTGTCCTCGCCGGGACGGAGGTCGACGGTGCGCACGCCGACCAGTCTCCGTCAGGCGGGTTCGAGGACGTCGCCGGTGCGCACGACGCCGCCCTCGAGGACGGCGCCCCGGACCGCCAGCAGGCCGTTCCGCTCGCGGTGGATGGTCTTCAGCACGGAGGTGTCGCGGCCGATGCCGCCCGGCTGGGGTCGCGTCGTCATGACGCAGCGCGCGATCGGCACCCCGATCCGCAGCCTGAGCTCGCCGAGCCGGACCTCCCGACCCTCGAACCGCTCCTCTCCCTCCCCGTCGAGCACGACGTTGGCGCGGAACCGGCGGCGGTCCCAGGTACCTAGCGTGCCGGTGGAGACCAGCGACAGCCGGATCCGGGGGCTGTCGTGGAAGGGGCCCGGGGCGCCCTGCCACTGCGTCCACTCGGCGGGGTCCGGCACCTCCTCGTCGACCGGCGTCTCGTAGGTGGGCGCGACCTCCGCGTCGTCGGCCGCCGCGCGCAGCTCGACCCGGCGACCGAGCCAGTCGGACAGCACGCCGTCGTCGGTGGTGATCGTGCCGTCGGGGAGCACGACCTCCACGCCACCCCCGGGACGCAGCCGGGCGGCGGCGAACAGCAGGTCCGGCTCGCGCCGGGCGGTCAGGCCGAAGCCGGTGTCGCGGTCGAAGAGCGCCCACCGCCGGTCGCCGTCGATGCCCAGGGCGCTCACCCGTGCCTCCGCCAGCCGCTCGCCCTGCAGCGACTTGACCGGGTACCGCCAGAGCTCCAGCACGTGCACGTCAGGCTCCCGTCCAGCGCAGCGTCCACGAGCCCGCCCAGTCGGCTCCCGGGTCGAGCACGACGAGGTCCGTCCCGTCGGCCAGCGCGTTCGGCGGGCAGGTCATCGGCTCCACGGCCAGGCTCCGGCGCCGCCTGCCCTCCGGCAGCTGGTCGCCGCTGAACACCTGCAGCCAGCGCCAGGCAGGGTCGACCGCGAGCTCCAGGGACCCGGCCCGCCCGGCGAGGTGCACGCGCGCCCAGCCGTCGGGGTTCCGGACGAGGTCGGTGAAGGCGTCGTCGAGCGCCCGGTCGCCGATCCGTCCCACGGCGCCGTCGAACGGCCGGCGAGCACCCGTCGGGAGGCCGTCGTTCAGCTCCAGCACGGTGCGGACCGGGAGCCGGACCTCGGCCTCGTCCAGGTCGCCGTCGGCGGTGGCGCCCACCGACAGGTACGGGTGCATGCCCGCGCCGAACGGAGCCGGCCGGGATCCGGCATTGCGCACCCGCACGGTCACCGTCAGCCCCCCTTTCTCCAGTGCGTAGTCGACCGCCGCGAGCAGCCGGAAGGGATACCCGGGGTGGGGCTCGACGACGGTGCCGACCGTCGCTGCAGAGGAACCGGTCTCGACCACCTGCCAGGGCTGCCAGGCGACGAGTCCGTGGAGGGCGTTCGGCTGACCCGGGCCCTGAACGTCGAGCTGGAGGTCGCGGCCCTGCCAGGACCAGCGCCCGTCGCGGACCCGGTTCGGCCATGGCAGCAGCACACAGCCCGGCCAGCCCTCGACGACGGAGCCCGGCGGATAGCTGTCCAGCACCTCCCAGTCGCCGACCGCCAGCCGGCGCAGGCCGCCGCCCCGGAGATCCACGGTCAGCTCGGCGTCCCCCCTTCCCAGCCGGACCTCGCGCGGCTCGGCCTCAGGCCACGGAGCGGTCATGCAGCGCCTCCTCGACGACGGAAGGCCGACAGCTCACCACAGCGGTCGTTCTCCGCGGCTGCCCTCCTCACGGCGGCAACGGTTCGGAGCCCCTGCCCAGCAGGGAGATCCGCACCAGACCGGCGGCGAACCGGGCCAGGTCCGCGTCGGGAACCAGGCGGGCGAGGGTGTCCGGATCGTCGGGCAGGCCCACCCGTGCGGCGCCCACGCGGGCCCGGTCGTCGAGGAACGGCCGGACCCACGGCCATATGCCCTGGATTTCGCGCAGGAACACGGCCGCACCGGTCGGACCGATGCCGCGGAACTCCTGCACCAGAGCGGCCGCACGGTCGACGTCGCCGTCGGCCTCCGCGGCGAGCCTGCGCAGGTCGCCGTCGAACCGGGTGAGCACCCGGTGGGCGAGCTCCGGCAACTGGGTGGCCGTCCGCTCGTCGTAGCGTCGATAGCCGGCCCGGCCGAGGGCCGCGACCAGCGCGGGGCGGCGGGCGTCGCTCATCCGCCGAGGGCTCGTCCAGCCGGCGGCGCTCAGTTCGGCGGCGGCCGAGACGGCGACACCGGCACCGATGCGCGCCGACAGCAACTCGGCGAGGACGAGCAGTTGGAAGAGCGGCGCCGGCTCGTCCGCGAGGACGATCCCCGCATCGGTCGCGAACGTGCGCCCGTAGCGGTCGAGGACCCGATGAGCGACGTCCTCCGCGGAGCTGTGCATGCGCTGTGCGTACCCGGGCAGGCACCGGCACGCCCGCCGCAGACGTAGGGCCGGCGTCTGGGGTGTCAGTCTCCTGCCATCGCTGCCCGCACCTCGCGGTACCGCGGGTTGCTCAGATAGCGGTCGCTGCCGACGCGGACCGTGGGCACCAGCTCGTCCCCGTCGTTGACGGAGCGAACCACGGCGGCGGCGTCCGGGTCGGCCCAGATGTTCACCGCGTCGAACGGCACCCGGGCCAGCCGCAGCCTGGTCGTGAGCCGCATGCAGTAGGGACATCCCGGCCGCCAGTACACGGTGAGCGTCTCGGACACGGCTCCTCCCCCGACGGACGACGCAGGAAAGGACACCGTGCCCGCGGACCACGGCGTTCCGCAAGGGCCGTGCGTCGGTCGGACGATCACGAGGCGTCGAGGACCCGCTCGAAAGCCTCGGGCTGCCGGGGACCGGTTTCCAGCCGCAGCGTCGTCCAGCCGCGCTCCCGGGCGGCGTCCTCGAAGCCGGTGAGCACGGTCGCACCCACCCCGTCGTAACGGCTCCGCAGCTCGCGCTGCTGGGCGGCGGCGAGCTGCTGGCCGTCGGGGTCGTCCCAGTGGGCGGGGACCAGCTTCACAGGGTGATCCCGTGCAGCAGCAGAGCGGCGAGCTCGCGGTAGGCCGTGGCGTCGTCCAGGCCGGTGGCGCGCTCCGTGTCCCCGCGCCCGATGCGGAACATCAGCGTCGTGACGGTGTCCGCGACCAGGCCGGGGTGCACCGCCCGGAAACGGCCCTGGGTGACGCCCTCGTCGATCAGCTCACGCACGCGTTCCGCGGCGAGGGCGGTGTTGCGCTCGTACACCTCCCGGCCCGGCCCGAAGGAGTCGAGGTCGCGGTGGAAGGCCGGGCCGGCCGGAGCAAGAGCGCGGGCGACCGCACTGAGGTACGCGGTGACCCGCAGCGCGGGGTCGGTCTCGGTCACCGTCTGGGGCTCGACGGCGTCGGTCGCCTTCCGGAAGAAGTGCTTGATCACCCGATGGGCCAGCTGCTCCTTGCTCTGCGCCAGGGCGTAGAGGGTGCTCTTCGAACAGTGCAGCCGGAGCGCGAGGTCGTCCAGGGTGAACCGGGCGAAGCCCTCGGCGAGGAACATCTCCTCCAACTGGTCGAGCAGCTCCGCCTGCCGCCGGGTGAGCGCGGCCTCGCCGGGCCGCGCGGTCCCACTGGTCATCGGCCCTCCTCCCGGCGGGTCAGCATGACGCCGGACGGTCAACAGTACTGTGGTACCGTTGTCAGTACTGTTCACCACCCGAGGGAGAGCCGTGCCGGTCGACCGGGAACTGCCCACCGCCGAGGCCCGCGACCTGATCGCGCTGACGCGTGAGCTGGCGGACGCGGAGCTGGCACCGCACGCCTCCGCGTTCGAGCGCGAGGAGCGCTTCCCCCGCGAGGTCTTCCGCACCCTGGGGGAGGCGGGGCTGCTCGGCCTGCCCTTCGGCGAGGACGTCGGGGGCGGCGGACAGCCCTACGAGGTCTACCTGCAGGTGGTCGAGGAGCTGGCCGCCCGGTGGGCCAGCGTGGCGCTCGGCATCAGCGTGCACACGCTGTCCTGCTTCCCGATCGACCGGTTCGGCACCGAGGCGCAGCGCCGCGACCTGCTGCCCGACATGGTCGGCGGGGGCCTGCTCGGCGCCTACTGCCTGTCCGAGGCGCACGCCGGCTCCGACCCCGCCGCCATGCGCGCCGCCGCCAAGCGGGCGGACGGCGGCTGGGTGGCCAACGGGGAGAAGGCGTGGGTCACCCACGGCGGCCACGCCGACTTCTACTCGACCTTCCTGCGCACCCCGGACGACGGCGAGCGCGCCATCTCCTGCTTCCACCTGACCCCCGACCTCGACGGCCTCAGCGCCGCCCGCCCCGAGGAGAAGATGGGGCTCACCGGCTCCACCACCGCGGCGATCCGCCTGGACGACGTCGCCGTCCCGGCCGACCGGCTGGTGGGCGAGCCGGGCCGCGGCCTGCCGATCGCCCTGGCCGCACTGGACTCCGGCCGGCTGGGCGTCAGCGCGGTGGCGGTGGGCCTGGCGCAGGCGGCCCTGGACGTCGCCGTCCGGTACGCCGGCGAGCGCGAGGCGTTCGGCCGTCGCATCGTCGACCACCAGGGCGTCGCCTTCCTGCTCGCCGACATGGCCGCGGCCGTCGAGTCGGCGCGGGCGATGTACCTCGTGGCGGCCCGCCGCAAGGACGCCGGCAAGTCGTACTCCCGGCAGGCGAGCATCGCCAAGCTCGTCGCGACCGACGCCGCGATGAAGGTGACCACCGACGCCGTGCAGGTGCTCGGCGGGGCCGGCTACACGCGGGAGTTCCCGGTCGAGCGGTACATGCGCGAGGCGAAGGTCATGCAGATCTTCGAGGGCACCAACCAGATCCAGCGGATGGTCATCGCCAAGGACCTGGCCCGCGAGGGGGCACCGGCCGCCGGCTGACCGAGCGATGGCGCCGTCGTGTCGGTGGCCGGGTGCAGAGTTCCCGCATGGCCTCCTTCGCGGACGTGGAGTCCGAGGAACCCCAGTTCGCCGCCCGCGTGCGCGCGGCGTTCGACGCCCACGCGCACAAGTTCCTCGCCACCCTGCGCGCCGACGGCTCGCCCCGGGTCAGCGGCATCGAGATGCGTTTCGTCGGTGGCGAGCCGTGGCTGGCCGGCATGCCCGGCTCGGTTAAGTTCACCGACCTGCGGCGCGACCCGCGCTTCGCCCTGCACAGCGGCAGTGCCGAGCCCGACGCCTTCGACGCCGATGCCAAGCTGAGCGGCCGGGTCACCGAGGTGACCGACGCCGACGAGCGCGGCGCCTACGCGGCCGCCGCCGGCGTGCCGCCGCAGCACATGGGCTTCGAGCTGTTCCGGGTCGAGCTGGACCAGGTCGTGCTCGTCGCCCTGAACGACGAGAAGGAGGCCCTGGTGATCTCCTCGTGGCGGCCAGGGTCGGGCCTGACCCGGACGCAGCGGACCTGACCCGCTCCACGGAAACCCGGTCGGCGTGCCCGCCGCTGGACCCCCGCCCGGCGGCGGCTCACACTGGGGCCCACCGCCCGAGGAGAGCCGCGATGCCCGAGTCCCACCTGCGTGCCGCCGACACCGACCGCACCGCCGTCGCGACCGCTCTGGGTGAGCACATGGCGGCCGGCCGGCTCACGCTCGAGGAGTACGACGAGCGCGTCGCCCGGGCCTACGCGGCGAAGACGTACGGCGAGCTGGCCGAGCTCACCACCGACCTGCCCTCGTCGAGCCGGCGCACGCACGCGCCGGCGCGCGTCCAGACCCCGTCACCCGCGACCGCCCGGCAGCCGCACCCCGGCATGTGCGGACCCTCCGCCCGCCAGGACCCCGCACAGGCGTGGCGGTCATGGCTCACCACGACGCTGATCGTGCTCACGATCTGGGCGGCGACCTCGCTCGCCTCGTGGGAGCTGCACTACTTCTGGCCGGTCTGGGTGTTCGGCCCGTGGGGCGCGGTGCTGCTCGCCCAGACCGTCGGCCGGGCCGGTGGACGCGGCTCGGGCACCGCGGGCGAACGGCGCCAGCCGCGACTGAGCGCCTGATCCGGCGACCCGCTCAGCAGGAGGGCGTGACGGACGCGGAGACCTGCGTCGAGGTCCACGTCCCCAGGTAGGTCTTCAGCCGGAACGTGTACGCGGTCCCGTTGACCAGTGAAGCCACGGTCGTGGCCGTCGTGGACACCGGCGTGATCTGGGTGGTGCTCTGCACGGTGCCGCCGACGACGCGTTCGAGGCTGTAGCCCGTGGCCGTGGACGAGGGGCTGGCCGTCCAGGTCAGGTCGGCCGACGCCGTTGCGGCCGGGCGCAGGGCGACGGTGAACGTGACCCACTCCGCCGTCCCCGACCCGGCGGAGGAGATCGTGGTCACCGGAGTGGCACCCGGGCCGACGAACGAGTTGTACCCGGCGCTCACGCCCTGGGTGACCGTGCCGCCGCCCGTCGACATGATCCGCCAGAGCGGCGCGTCCCCGGTCGGCTGGAGCAGCATCTCCTGACGCTTGACGGACGTGTGCACGACCACCGTTTTGGCCACGGTCGTCGTCACCGAGGGCGCGGTCGCGTGGACGCTGCTGCCGAGGGTGAACGCCGACGCGTTGATCGGGGTCGTCGTGCTCACCCCGCGGAAGACCACCAGGCCGCCGGCCATGTCGATCGTCGGCGAGCTCAGCGTGAAGGTCGACGTGCCTGCCCCGGCGGCGGTCGCCACCTTCCAGTACATCGCCGACGAGACGATGTTGCCCCCGTTGCCCGACATCTGGCGGTCGATGAGGGTCCACCCCTGCCCGGCCTGCGGGGTGATCGTGTAGCCCGTGTCGTACCGGTTGGTGACCTGCGCGACGAGCACGTCGCCGACCTGGGTCGCCGCGGGAACCGACAGCGTCAGGGAGCTGTTGTTCGACCCCGCCTGGCTGGGGCCGACGTAGGAGATGGTGCTGAAGCTGCAGGACTGCGCCGCGGCGAAGCCCGAGGGCGGAGCCAGGGAGCCGGCGGTCACCGCGTTGGCGACGTCCGACGTGGCCGCGGTGAACACGGCGCCGGCCGCGGGGAAGGTGAACGGCACCCCGACCAGGACCAGGGCGAGGGCCCAGCCAAGTACCCGGGCGCGCCTGAGCGGCGTCCGCCGTGCCCTCGACCGCTCCATCGCGCCTTTCCCCGTCGCCGCGCAATACGCGGTCCCTGGGGTTTTCGGCGGGCAGTACCGGAACTTGAGCGGACGGAAGAGGTGTCAGGCGGCGAGCGGGTGGTGGTGACAGCGGCCACCCGAGGTGGCGCGGCCGCCGCAGGGCGCCCCGGCCTTCGTCCGGCCGCCGGCGTCCCCGCAGCGCGCGGAGCGGGCCGGCTGCTGAGGGGCGGGCGCCGCCGGAACCGGGCGGGTGAAGGGCAGGACGACGGCGTCGCGGTCCGGCACCGTCGTCACGGGGGCGGCGACGGCGGCAGCCGGTACGACCGGGGAGGCGGCCGGGCGGCGACGGCCGGCGGAACGGCGGCGGGCCGCGGAGGCGATCACACCGGCGGCGAGGACGACGAGGGCGGTGGCGACGTGGCGGCGCATGCACCCGTCATCGGCAGTGCGAGGGACCGGCGGAACCGTGCCGGCCAGATTCCGGCCGGAACGGGAGAAGCCGCCGGGGACGAATCCTCCGGCGGCTTCCTGTGGGGCTGGTCTGGTGGGCAAGGGGGGAGTTGAACCCCCACGTCCTTTCGGACACACGGACCTGAACCGTGCGCGTCTGCCATTCCGCCACTTGCCCTGGCGAGCGTCGACATTAGCGCACCAGCGCCCATCTCCCGGCGGGGGGTCGGTCGTTGCCCGGGCGGGAGGAGTGAGCCACACCGCGTCCGGTGGACGGTTGCCGGGTCCGCACGGTGGTACCCGAAGTGATCAGTGGGACGGTAGTGCGGGGAGTCGTGGGTTCCTGGCCGGTCGCGGCCGCCCGGCCCGGCTACGATCACCGTTGGCACAGCGGGACGTCCGGCCGAATGCGAAGGAGCGACTGTGGGTGTGCTGCAGCGCTTCGAGCGACGACTCGAGGGCATGGTCGGTCTGGCGTTCGCCCGCCTCTTCAAGGGCAAGGTGCACCCGGCGGAGATCGCCAAGGCGCTCCAGCGGGAGGCCGACGAGCAGCGTTCGGTGCTCGGCGAGGGGCGGGTCCTGGCCCCCAACGTGTACGTGGTGACGCTCGGCGAGACCGACTTCGACCACCTCGGCCAGTGGTCGGACCAGCTGGCCGGCGAGCTGGCCGACATGGTCGCCGAGCACATCGACGCCGAGGGATACCAAATCTTCGACAAGGTCACGGTGCGGCTCGAGCGCGACAGCGACCTGCCCACCGGCGTCTTCGAGGTGAGCTCGCACGTCGCCGACCCGGCCCGCCCGGCGTCCCGTGACGACATGGCGGTGGCCGCGCCGCCCCGGGGCGCCCCGCCACCCCCAGCGGCCCCGCCGCTCAACGGGCACCCGCCGCTGCCCCCGCTGCCGCCCATGCCCCCGCTGCGCGGCCGGGTGGCCACCGACACCGGCAAGCAGGGCCCGTCGATCGTGGGCCGCGCGGGCTCGCGGCCGGGCGTCACCCACGTGCTCGTCGTCGACGGGCCCGGCACGCGACACGAGCTGACCACCGGCCGCAACGTCATCGGCCGGGGCACCGAGGCCGACATCCGCCTGCCCGACACCGGGGTGAGCCGCAAGCACGTCGACGTCGTCCTGGAGGGTGGCACCGCCACCGTCGAGGACCTCGGCTCGACCAACGGCACGCTGGTCAACGGGCGCCGGGTGAGCCGGCAGGCGCTGGTCGACGGCGACGTCATCCGCATCGGTCACTCGGTCCTGGTCTACCGGCAGGACGGCGCGTGAGGGACGGTGGGCGGTTCCTCATGAGCACGGCGGCGCGACCGGTGGTGACCGGGCCGTGACCGCCGAGATCGTGCTGCAGATCTTCCGCTTCGGTTTCCTGCTCCTGCTCTGGCTGTTCATCTTCGCCGCGTTCCGGGTGGTCCGCGCCGACCTGTTCGGTGGCCGCGCCGGCCGGGTGGCGGCCGTCCCGCCGCGCGCCGCCGCCGCCGGCCGCAAGCGCGGCCAGAAGGGGCCGCGCACCCTCGTGGTCACGGCGGGGCCGCTCACCGGAACGAAGATCACCCTCGGCGACCAGCCGATCCTCATCGGCCGCGCCGACGACTCCACGCTGGTCCTCACCGACGACTTCGCCAGCTCCCGCCACGCCCGCCTGACCAACCGGGGTGGACAGTGGTACGTGGAGGACCTCGGCTCGACGAACGGCACCTACCTCGACCAGCAGCGGGTCCAGGGACCGCTGCTGATCAACCCCGGCCAGCCGATCCGCATCGGCCAGACCGCACTGGAGCTGCGTACGTGAGCGAGCCCGCGAGCTCACCGATGAGCCCCGCGCCCTGGGACACGTGCCCCACGAGCGCCGGCGAGGGGGCGGGATGACCCTCGTCCTCCGCTACGCCGCGCGCTCCGACCGGGGCCTGATCCGCGGCAACAACCAGGACTCGGTGTACGCCGGGCCCCGGCTGCTCGCGGTCGCCGACGGGATGGGTGGCCACGCAGCGGGCGACGTCGCCAGCAAGGTCGTGATCGCCGCCCTCGAGCACCTGGACGACGACACCCCGTCGGGCGACATGCTGCAGTCGCTCCGCCAGGCCGTCTTCGAGGGGAGCGAGCACCTCCGCGAGGTGATCCGGGAGTCCCCGCAGCTCGAGGGCATGGGGACGACGCTGACGGCGATCCTGTTCGCCGGCGGGCGGTTGGCCCTGTGCCACGTCGGCGACTCGCGCGCCTACCTGATGCGCGACGGGGTGCTCTCGCAGATCACCCACGACGACACATTCGTGCAGACCCTCATCGACGACGGCCGGATCACGGCCGAGGAGGCCAACAGCCACCCGCAGCGGTCGCTGCTGCTGCGGGCGCTCAACGGCCAGGACGTCGAGCCGGACCTCTCCATGCGGGAGGCGCGGGACGGCGACCGGTACCTGCTCTGCTCCGACGGGCTCTCCGGCGTGGTCAGCGAGGAGACCCTCGCCGAGGCGCTCAAGGACCCCGACCCGGAGTCGACCGCCGACCGGCTGATCGAGCTCGCCCTGCGCAGCGGCGGCCCGGACAACGTCACCGTCATCGTGGCCGATGTCGTCGAGGACACCGGCGGCCGCGGGCGGCTCGACCCGGTCGTCGACGGCGCGGCCGGCGACAACGTGGGCCAGCGGCAGGTCGACAGCCGCTCCGCCGCCGGACGCGCCGCGCTGGCCGACCCCGCGGTCCCTCCCCCGTCGCCACCCACACCGCCGACGGGCGGTGGCTCCTCCGCCCGCCGCCGCCCGCTGCGACTCCTCCTGGTGGCGGTGGCAACGATCGTCCTGCTGGTGGCCGGCGTGATCGGGACGTACTTCTGGGCGCTCGGGCACTGGTTCGTCGGTGTCGACGGCAGCGGGGATGCCGAGGAGGTGGCCGTCTTCCGCGGGCTGAACGCCGCCGTCGTCGGCTTCGAGTTTTACGAGCTGGACGAGACCACCGGACTCGCGGTGGCCGACCTGACGCCGGCCGCCCGCAACCGGGTGCGCAGCGGCATCACCGCCGACGACGCCGCGGATGCCGACCGCATCCTCGACGCGCTGCGCGACCAGCGCCTGCCGGTCTGCCGGTCGGAGTCCCCCACTCCCTCGCCCACGTCGAGCGCGCCCCCCACCTCGCCGGTACCGGGGGCGCCGGTCGTCCCGACGACGGCTCCCGTCCCCCTCCCGGACGGCGGCACCCCCGCCACCACGACGGCGCCCACCACGTCGGACCGGACGGCCAGCTCGTCGTCCGACCCGGAGGACTGCCGGGAGGTGGACTGATGGCGGGCCCTTCCACCGATCCCCGCGCCCCTGCGGCCGGCACCGCCGTCCCCAAGCGGCGGGGCACCGAGGCCGCCCTTCTCGGGTTCGCCGTCCTCATCACCGTCGTCGCGCAGAGCATCGTCGACCTGACGATCACGGGATCCCTGCGGCCCGAGATGGCCGCGTTCAGCGCGTGGATCACCGCGCTCTGGGTGGTGGCGCACCTCGCCGTCCGCAAGTGGGCGCCGTACGCCGACCCGCTGCTCCTGCCGGCCGTCGCGCTCCTGGTCGGCCTGGGGCTCACCGTCATCCACCGGCTGGACCTCGCGTCGGAGCAGGTGGACAGCACGGTGACGCGGGAGGACGCCCCCGTCCAGCTCGTCTGGGCCACGCTCGGCGTGGCCCTGTTCGTCGGCGTTCTGGTGATCGTGCGCGACCACCGCACCCTCTCGCGGTACGCCTACACGCTCGCCCTGATCGGCATGGCCCTGCTCGCGCTGCCCGCCCTGCTGCCCTCGTCGCTCTCCGAGGTCAACGGCGCCAAGATCTGGATCCGGGTCGCCGGCTTCTCCATCCAGCCCGGTGAGTTCGCCAAGATCTGCCTGGTCGTCTTCTTCGCCGCCTACCTGGTCGACAAGCGCGACGTGCTCGCGCTGGCCAGCCGCAAGGTGGCCGGGCTGGAGCTGCCCCGCGGCCGTGACCTGGGTCCGGTGCTGCTGGCCTGGGTGCTGTCGATCCTCGTCCTGGTCTTCGAGCGCGACCTCGGCAGCTCGCTGCTGCTGTTCGGCATCTTCGTGGTGATGCTCTACGTCGCCACCGAGCGGTCCAGTTGGCTGCTCATCGGCGTCGGGCTGTTCGCGGTGGGCGCGCTGGTCGCCTACCAGCTGTTCGGCCACGTCCAGCAGCGCGTCGACACCTGGCTCGACCCGTTCGCCTACCGGGACGGCGCCGGCTACCAGCTCGTGCAGTCGCTGTTCGGCCTGGGCACCGGCGGGCTGTTCGGCGCCGGGCTCGGCGGCGGCCGGCCCGACCAGGTGCCCGTGGCCAAGAGCGACTTCATCGCCGCGGCCGTGGGCGAGGAGCTCGGGCTGTTCGGCCTGGTCGCCGTGATCGTCCTCTACCTGGTCCTGGTCGAGCGCGGGCTGCGCACGTCACTGATCGTCCGAGACGCCTTCGGCAAGCTGCTGGCCGCCGGTCTGGCGTTCGCGGTCGCCTGGCAGGTGTTCGTCGTCCTCGGTGGGGTCACCGGCCTGCTGCCGCTGACCGGCCTGACGACGCCCTTCCTGGCCTACGGCGGGTCCTCCCTGGTGGCCAACTTCGTGCTGGTCGCCCTGCTCGTCCGGATCAGCGATGCCGCCCGCCGCCCGGCGACACCGCACGCCGCACCGCCGCCCCGCCTGGGCGAGGCACCCACCGAGGTGGTGCAGCAGTGAACGCGCCGCTGCGCCGGGTGGCGATCAGCGTGCTCGTGCTGTTCACGCTGCTGATCGTCAACGTCAACTACATCCAGGTGGTGCGCGCGGAGAAGCTCCGCAACGACCGCGGGAACACCCGCGTCCTGGCCGAGGAGTACGACCGCGAGCGCGGCTCGATCGTGGTCGCCGGCAAGGAGATCGCCCTGTCGGTGCCCACCGACGACCGCCTCACCTACCTGCGCCAGTACCCCGACGGGGAGCTGTACGCGGGCGTCACCGGGTACTACTCCGTCGTGTACGGCAACGCCGGCCTGGAGCGGGCCGAGAACGACCTGCTCGCGGGCTCGGACCCGCGCCTGGTGTTCCGCCGGCTGGCCGACCTGTTCACCGGACGCGACCCGGCCGGCGGCAACGTGGAGCTGACCCTCGACCCTGCCGTCCAGCAGGCCGCGATGTCGGGCCTGGAGGGCGTCACCGGGGCCGTCGTGGCCCTCGACCCCTCCACGGGCGCGATCCTCGGCATGGCCAGCACGCCGAGCTACGACCCCAACCAGCTGTCCAGCCACGACCCCCAGGCCATCCGCGCCTACTGGGACCAGCTGTCGGCCGCCGACCGCGACCCGCGGCTCAACCGCGCGATCTCCGACAACTTCCCGCCCGGCTCGCTGTTCAAGGTGATCGTCTCGGCCGCCGCACTCGAGGACGGATACACCCCCGAGACCGTCATCCCGGCCCCGCAGGAACTGCCGCTGCCCAACAGCTCGCGGGTGATCCCCAACTTCAACGGCTCGGCCTGCAGCAGCTCCGGCGAGCAGTCGCTGATCGACGCGCTCACCATCTCCTGCAACACCGCCTTCGCCCAGCTCGGCATGGACCTCGGCGAGGACCGGGTCCGCGAGATGGCCGAGGCGTTCGGCATGGACGGCGAGACGTTCGACATCCCGCTGCAGGTCGAGGGCAGCAGCATCGGCGAGGTCGAGGACGAGGCCGCGCTGGCGCAGACCTCGATCGGCCAGCGCGACGTGCGCATGACCCCGCTGCAGGCGGCGCTGGTCGCCGCGACCGTGGCCAACGACGGCGTGCAGATGCGGCCCTACCTGGTGGACCAGGTGCAGGCCCCCGACCTGACGGTCATCGACTCGACGCAGCCGGAGGAGTGGCGCGACGCGGTCTCGGCGGACGTCGCCAACCAGCTGACCGAGATGATGAAGAGCGTGGTGGACAACGGCTCCGGCCGCGCCGCCCGCATCCCCGGCGTGGAGGTGGCCGGGAAGACGGGCACCGCGCAGGTGAGCGCCGACGTCCCGGACCACACCTGGTTCATGGGGTTCGCCCCGGCCGACGACCCGAAGATCGCCGTCGCGGTCTTCGTCGCCAACGGCGGGGGCACCGGCGGCGAGCGGTCGGCACCGATCGCCCGCCAGGTCATGGAGGCCTACCTCGACGGGCAGGGCGAGGGCTGATGAAACTGTCCACCGGCAGTCTGCTGGCCGGCCGCTACGAGATCGTGGCGCCCATCGCCGTCGGCGGGATGGGGGAGGTGTGGAAGGCCCGCGACCAGGTCCTCGACCGGATCGTCGCGGCGAAGGTGCTGAAGACCGAGTACACCAACGACCCGAGCTTCCTCGCCCGGTTCCGCAACGAGGCGCGGCACACCGCGGCGCTGACCCACCCCAACATCGCGTCGGTCTACGACTACGGCGAGACCGTCGACGACACCGGCACCCAGCAGCTGGCGTTCCTCGTCATGGAGTTCGTCGAGGGCGAGCCGCTCGTCACCATCCTGCACGAGCAGGGTGCCCTCCCGGTCGACTGGACGCTGCACGTCCTCAGCCAGTCCGCCGACGGGCTGTCGGCGGCGCACAAGGCCGGCGTCGTCCACCGCGACATCAAGCCCGGCAACCTCATGGTGCGGCCCGACGGCGTGGTCAAGCTGACCGACTTCGGGATCGCCCAGGCCCGCGACGCCACGCCGCTCACCCGCACCGGCATGGTCGTGGGCACGGCGCAGTACCTCTCCCCCGAGCAGGCGCAGGGCATGGAGGTGACGGCGGCCTCCGACGTCTACTCCCTCGGCGTCGTGGCCTTCGAGTGCCTGGCCGGCGCCCGGCCCTTCGACGGCGCCTCGCAGGTGGCAATCGCCCTCGCCCACATCAACCGGCCGCCCCCTCCCCTGCCGGCCCACGTACCGCCGGCGGTGCGCCTGCTCGTCGAGCGTGCGCTGGCGAAGGACCCGGCCGACCGGTTCCCCGACGGCGCCGCGTTCGCCGAGGCGATCCGGCGGGTCGCCGCGGGCGGCACCCTCGCGCCGGTGCCGGGCCCTGCTACCACCCCGACGCAAATCGTCGCGGCGGGCATCCCGGACGGCCGCACCCAGGTGATCGCCGCGACCGGTCCCGGCGCGGTGACCGGTGCCGCCGCGCTCGGCCCGCACACCGGACCGCGCACCGGCCCGGCCGGTCCCATGCCGCCGCTGCACGCCCCGGGCGAGGACGACTGGGGTCCCGAGGAGCCGTTCGACGAGGACGACGGCCGGGGCCGACGCCGGAAGCTGATGTGGCTGGCGGCCGCGGCGGCACTGCTGCTGCTCCTCGGCGGCGGCACCTACTTCCTGCTCACCAGCGGCAACCGGGGTGCCGCCGAGGCCGGTGCCACCTCTGCGTCGCAGACGTCGGCGGCGCCCACCGGCATCCTGCTCGACCCGTCCGCCTTCATCGGCCGGCCGGCCGACGAGGTCACCGCCACCCTGGAAGCGGCCGGGCTGACCGTCGTGCGGGAGCCGGCGGACGGCGACCAGCTGGCGTCCGCCGGCCAGGCACTCGACGCCGGCGACGTCGCGGCGCTGGACCCCTCGGGCGTGTTCGCCGATCCGGGCACATCGGTGACGCTGTTCGTGGCGGAGGAGGCGTACACGCCCGACGAGCCCGAGGAGACCGAGCCGGAGGAGACGACCGCCGAGCAGACGACGACGTCCGAGGCCCCGGAGCCCACGACGACCAGCTCGGCGCCCCCTGCCACGACGACCGAGTCGACGACCACGTCGACGACCGTGACCGCTCCCGGTTCCGCCGTGACGACCACCGAGGAGCCCCCGACGGAGGAGCCCGCAGCTGAGCCTGCTGCGGCGGGTGAGGCCAGCTGAGCGTGCTCCCTCCGATCTCCCCGGAATCCGGCGTTTCTGCGGTTACGCTCGGCTCCGGCTCGCTGCCCGCAGTGCGTCCGGCCGCCCTCGTGCGTCGCGGCCGTGCGCCCACCGAGGCCCACGCCCGGACGACGCCCCGCACCGCCCGAGAGGACCTCCGATGACCACGCCGCAGGTGCTCGGTGAGCGCTACGAGATCGGCGGGGTCCTCGGGCGCGGCGGCATGGCCGAGGTCCACCGGGGACGGGACCTGCGCCTGGGCCGGGAGGTCGCGGTCAAGGTGCTCCGCAGCGATCTCGCCCGGGACCCGTCGTTCCAGGTCCGCTTCCGCCGCGAGGCCCAGGCGTCGGCGTCGCTGAACCACCCGGCGATCGTCGCCGTCTACGACACCGGTGAGGACCGCACCAGCTCGGGCGCGACTCCCTACATCGTCATGGAGTACGTCGAGGGCGGGACGCTGCGCGATGTGCTCCGCCGCGAGGGCCGGCTCTCCCCCGAGCGCGCGATGAGTCTGGCGGCCGACATCTGCGGCGCGCTGGACTTCAGCCACCGCAACGGCATCGTCCACCGGGACGTGAAGCCCGGGAACGTGATGATCACGCCCCAGGGCACCGTCAAGGTGATGGACTTCGGCATCGCCCGGGCGGTCTCCGACTCGGCGGCCACGATGACCTCGACCGCGGCCGTGATCGGCACCGCCCAGTACCTCTCCCCCGAGCAGGCGCGCGGCGAGAGCGTCGACGCCCGCTCCGACGTCTACTCGATGGGCTGCCTGCTCTACGAGCTCGTGACCGGCGCCCCGCCGTTCACCGGCGACTCCCCCGTGTCGGTGGCCTACCAGCACGTCCGCGAGGACCCCCGGCTGCCGTCGTCGATCAACCCGCAGGTGCCCGCCGATCTGGACGCGATCCTGCTGAAGGCCATGAGCAAGAATCCGGCCAACCGGTACCAGTCGGCCGCGGACATGCGTAACGACCTGCTCCGGGCGCTCGCCGGCCAGCGCGTGGAGGCCACGCCCGTCATGGGCGACGCCGAGAAGACCACGATCCTGGCCGCCACCCGCGGCTACGGGTACGGCGACGACGACCAGTGGGACGACCAGGACGAGGGCGCCCGCAGGAAGCGCAAGCGCCGGATCATCGCGATCGTCGCCGTGCTCGCCGTCCTCCTCCTCGGGGGCGCCATCGCCGCGGCGATCGCGCTCCAGGGCGACGACGCGCCACCCCCCACGGCGGCACAGGTGTCGGTGCCGGTCCTGGCCGGCCAGACCGAGGCCGCCGCCCGCCAGCTCATCACCGACGCGAAGCTCGAGGTGGGCGAGGTGACCACCGAGGCCAGCACGACCGTCGCCGAGGGCCTGGTCATCGAGAGCACCCCGGCCGCCGGCGCGAGCGTCGACGAGGGCACCCCCGTGGACCTGGTCGTCAGCGGCGGGCCGGACACCGTCGCCGTCCCCAACGTCGTCGGCCTGACCGAGGACCGTGCCCGCAGCACCCTCGAGGGAGCCGGCTTCACGAGCATCAACACCAGCCAGGTCAACTCCCTCGAGGAGGAGGGGACCGTCGTCAGCGTCACGCCCGAGGAGGGCGAGCAGGCGTCGCCGGGCAGCCCGATCCGGCTGGGCATCTCCACGGGCACGATCCCGCTGCCCGACGTCCGCGGCTCCGACGAGGCGACCGCCACCGAGACCCTCAACGACGCCGGGTTCTCGAACGTCACGACCACCGAGGTGGACTCCGCCGAGCCCGAGGGCACGGTGCTCGCCACCGACCCGGCTCAGGGCACCCCGACGTCGGCCGGTACCCGGATCACGCTGCAGGTCTCGGGCGGCGCCGGGACGATCACCGTCCCCGACGTGTCCGGCCAGCTCGAGGCCCAGGCGCGGCAGACGCTGCAGAACGCCGGCTTCACCAACATCACCCGGCAGGACACCGAGGGCGACGGCGAGGCGCCCGGAACGGTCGTGGGCACCGACCCGGGCGCGGGCTCCGAGGCGGAGGCCGGCGACGAGATCGTCCTGCTCGTGGTGGCGGCCCCCGGCGGCTAAAGAGGGCCGTCAGGCCGTCGCTGTGGAGAGCCTCCTGGCAGCCGCCGTCGCGGCCTCCACGACGGCCGGGTCGGGCGCCAGGCCGCAAGTGGCCAGCCAGGTGGCCAGCATGCGGTGGCCGCCCTCGGTGAGCACCGACTCCGGGTGGAACTGGACGCCCTCGATCGGCAGCTCGCGGTGCCGCAGGGCCATCACGACGCCGGACGGGGTGTGCCCGGTGACCTCGAGCTCGTCGGGGACGGTGCCCGGATCGACGGCGAGCGAGTGGTAGCGGGTGGCGGTGAAGGGTGACGGCAGGCCGGCCAGGACGCCCCGGCCCTCGTGCACGACCTCACTGGTCTTGCCGTGCAGCAGCTCGGGCGCCCGCACGACCACCGCACCGAACGCCTCGGCGATCGCCTGGTGCCCCAGGCAGACACCGAGGACCGGCGTCCCCTGGTCGGCGGCGGCGCGCACCATGGGCACGGTGACGCCGGCATCGGCGGGCGTACCCGGTCCGGGCGACAGCAGGACACCCGCGACGTCGAGATCGGCCAGCTCGGCGACGTCGACGGCGTCGTTGCGACGGACGATGCACCGGACCCCGAGCTGCCCCAGGTACTGCACCAGGTTGTAGACGAAGCTGTCGAAGTTGTCGACGACGAGGACGGGGCGCTCGGTCATCGCGCTGTCCCTCCCTCCGTCGATCCGGCCCACCTGTCCGACCGCCGCTCAGCGAGCGGAGGCGAAGTCCAGGTCCGGGACGCCATCGTAGGCGGGCAGCGTCAGCTCCCGGACCTCGCGCACCTCGAAGGTGAGGCCGAAGTCCTCGACCGCCTGCTGGAACACCGCCACCTGGGGTGAGGCGTCCAGCTGGGCACGGACGGCGGCCGCGTCGCCGATGGCGGCGATGACGAAGGGCGGCGAGTACGTCCGGCCCTGCAGCAGGAGCGTGTTGCCGACGCAGCGGACGGCGCTGGTGGCGATCAGCCGCTGGTCCATGACGGCCACACCATCGGCAGCGGCCGCCCAGACGGCGTTGACGACCGCCTGCACGTCGGACTGGTGGATCACCACGTCGTCGGGCCGGGCGTTGACCGGCAGGCTCCCGTCGGGCCGCGGCGGGGCGTCGTCCAGGGTGATGACCACCCCGGGACCGGTGAGGGCCACCAGGGCCGCGGAGAGGGCCCCGGCGTCCCCGGCGCTCTGCGCGGCGGCCACGTCGCTGTTGCGCGAGGCGGCCTGCTCGGTCAGCCGCTCCACCTGCCGCTGGAGATCGGAGAGCTGGTCGCTCTGGCGCCCGATCAGCCGGTTGCGGTCCTGGATCAGCTCGCGCAGCTCGGTGATGTCGCCGGCGCGGAGATCGGTCCCCTGCGCGGTGCGACCCGAGGTGGCGAAGAGCAGACCGGCGGCCAGCGCCACGACCGGCACCAGCGCGCTCCAGGCGGACGGCCGGCGACCGCGCAGCAGGGGGCGGGCCACGGGCACCTCCTCGGCCGTCCGGGGGACCGCGGCGGGTTCGCGGGCCCGCTCGCGTCGGCGGTCCCGGCTGGTCGACGGCACCGCGGTCGTGCCAGAGCTTAGGCTGGGGGGAGTTCCGGCCGGAGACGACAGCCCGGCCTCCCGGAGGGAGTTCGCACGGTGCCCAAGTCCAAGGTGCGCAAGAAGTCGGTGTACACCCCGCCGGAGGGCGTCCTGCAGTCGCGGGGCGGTCAGGCCCGCGCCCTGGAGCCCAGCCCCCGCTGGTACGCGCCCCTGATGGTCGCCCTGATGCTGATCGGTCTGCTGTGGATCGTCGTGTACTACGTCGCCGGCGACCGGATCCCGTTCATGGTCTCGCTGGGTCCCTGGAATTTCGCGATCGGATTCGGCGCGATGGTGGCCGGCCTGGTCATGTCGATGCGCTGGCGGTGATCCCGTCCGGCGGAGTGGTCCGCCGGAGCTCGGTGCACCGACCGAGGCCCTCGCCCCTCTGGGGCGGGGGCTTTGTCATGTCCCGGGCGATGCTGTGCACAGACGACCGCTTCGTCCACAGGTCGACATGGCGCTCCACCCCCAGGGTTGTCCACCGTGTGTGGAGAGACGGAACGGACCCGAACCGGCCTGACCTGGGGATATGCCGCTCGTGAGGCGGATGTGACGGGACACGCACGCGAGTAACTACACCCGTGTGAGTCTGTCCCCAGCTGTGTACCCAGCTGTGGATGTGTCGACTTGGTGGCTGGCGGGGGGACGGTGGCCGCAGTCCTCATTTACCGGCTGACCTGCGGGTACACGCGCGCCGGTGACCCTGGGGAAAGGACCGACGACGGACCGGTCGGTCACGCAGGCAGATGAGGCCCGCTCCTCGAGTGTTGTTCGCGCTTCCGGGCTGCTGCAGGACCCTGGAAGCGCGACCAACACCCGGGAAGCCGATCTGTGACGGGGACGTCGACCGTCAGGCGTCGATCAGTTCCAGCACCGTCGCGTTCGCCATGCCGCCGCCCTCGCACATCGTCTGCAGGCCGTACCGGATGCCGCCGGCCTGCATCTGGTGGATGAGCGTGGTCATGATCCGCGCGCCGGACCCACCCAGGGGGTGCCCCAGGGCGATCGCCCCACCGCGGGGGTTCAGCCGAGCGGCGTCGGCACCGACGTCCGCCAGCCAGGCCAGCGGAACGGGAGCGAAGGCCTCGTTGACCTCGAAGACGCCGATGTCGTCGACGGACAGCCCGGCGCGCTGCAGGACCTTCTGGGTCGCCGGGATGGGGGCGGTCAGCATGATGACCGGGTCGTCGGCGGCCATGACCGTGGTGTGGATGCGGACCAGCGGCGTCAGGCCGAGCTCGCGGGCCTTCTCGCTCGTGGTCACCAGCAGGGCCGCGGCGCCGTCGGAGATCTGGCTGGCGTTGCCGGCGCTGATGACGCCGTCCTCCTGGAACGGCGTCTTCAGGGCGGCGAGCTTCTCCAGCGTGCCCCCGGGCCGGATCCCCTCGTCGGCGGCGACCACCGTGCCGTCCGGGGTCGTCACCGGGGCGATCTCCTCGTCGAAGGCGCCGTCGGCCTGCGCCTTGCCCGCCTTCTCGTGCGAGGCCAGGGAGAACTCGTCGAGCTGGGTGCGGGAGAAGCCCCACTGCTGCGCGATCATCTCCGCCCCGACGCCCTGGTTCGGGAACACCCCGTCGTAGCGCTCGAGGAAGCGCGGCCCGAGCGGGCGGCCGGCCGATCCGTCGCCGACCGCCGACCCCATCGGCACCCGGCTCATCGCCTCCACGCCACCGGCCACGACGACGTCGACCTGTCCGCTGATCACCGTCGCCGCCGCGAACGCCACCGCCTGCTGCGAGGAGCCGCACTGGCGGTCGATGGTCGTGCCCGGCACCGACTCCGGCCACCCGGCGGCCAGCGCCGCGTTGCGGCCGATGTTGAAGGTCTGCTCGCCGACCTGGCTCACGCAGCCCCAGAACACGTCCTCCACCACGGCCGGGTCGATGCCGCAGCGCTCGGCCAGCGCATCGAGCACGTGCGCCGACAGGTCGACGGCGTGCACGCCGGAGAGCCCACCTCCCCGCTTGCCCACCGGTGTGCGGACAGCGGTGCAGATGACGGCATCGCGCATGGTGGGCTCCTCGTCGTCGAGCGGCTCCGACCGCACGGCTTCCCGGTCGAGAGGCCGCCCGTCGATGGTAGGAGCCGACGCACCGCTGGCAGGCTGGGGGCGTGCAGTGGTCCCCCCGCCCCGCTGAGACGGCGGCGCTCGCCGCGGTCGGGCTGGGCCTCGCCCTGGCCCTGGTCCTGCTCGACGCCCCTGGCCGGGTGCTGGTCGGCGCCGGTGCCCTGCTCCTGCTCGCGCTGGCCGTCCGGGACGTGCTCGCCCGGCCTCGACTGTCCGCCGGGCCGGACGGCGTCGACGTCCGCACCTGGACCCGCGGACACCACCTGCCGTGGGGCCTGCTGCGCGTGCACGTCCGGGAGACACGACGGTTCGGCGTCCGCAGCCGCACGCTCGAGCTGGACACGGCCGCCGGCCCCGACGACGCGGGCGTCCTCGTGGTGCTCGGCCGGCGTGACCTCGGCTCCGACCCGGGCGAGGTCGCACGGACCCTGCGGGAGCTGGATCCCAGCAGTTAGAGGTTCAGGACGGCGACGGTCGGCACGGTCAGGACCACCGCCAGCAGGAGGACGGCCAGTGACCCCAGGGCGATCCACTGCGCCTGCGGCCGGCGACGGGTCACGACCAGGATGGCGGCGGTCAGGGCACCGGTGACGAGCCCGCCGAGGTGGCCGAGCAGCGAGATCCCTGGCAGGAAGCTGATGACGATGTTGAGCACGAGCAGCGTGATCAGCCCCCGGAGGTCCTGCTTCCGGGCGAGCATCAGCACACCGAGCGCCCCGAGCAGGCCGTAGACGGCGGTCGAGGCGCCGGCGACCGGGCCGGCGGGATCACCGAGCAGCTGGATCGCCGCCGCGCCGCCGAGCGCCGACAGCAGGTAGAGCGCGAGGAAGCGCGCCCGACCGAGCTGCCGTTCCAGCTCCGAGCCGAAGACCAGCACCGCGAGCATGTTGAGCGCGAGGTGGACGAGGCCGACGTGCAGGAACGCCGCGGTCAGCGGTCGCCACCAGTCGCCGAGCCGTACCTCGACCGGCACCTGGTCGAGGGCGGAGAACACCGGCGACGCGTAGTTGTCGAGCGGCGAGTTGCCGACGGTGGTGGCAGAGATCGCGGTGATCACGAACATCGCGACGTTGATCGCGATCAGGGTGAGGGTGACCGTCCCCCACCGGCGCCCCGCCGCCCGCAGCCCGCCACCCCGCACCCGGCGGACGGAGGCATTGCCCTCGCGCACACAGTCCGGGCACTGGAAGCCGACCGAGGCCGGGACCATGCACTCGGGGCAGATGGGCCGCCCACAGCGCGTGCAGGCGATGCCGGTCGGCCGGTCCGGGTGCCGGTAGCAGTTCAAGGACCCCGTCCTACTCACCCCTCGCCCGCTCGGGGCGAGCCTCGGGACGGGGCCGAGCCGCCGTCGTCAGCTGCGCTGCACCTCGACGGACTCGATGACGACGTCGTCCACCGGCTTGTCGTTGCGTCCGGTGGCCACCTTCGCGATGGCGTCCACTACGTCCCTGCTGGCCTGGTCGGCCACCTCGCCGAAGATCGTGTGCTTGCGGTTGAGGTGCGGGGTCGGGCCGACGGTGATGAAGAACTGGGAGCCGTTGGTGCCGGGACCGGCGTTGGCCATGGCCAGCAGGTACGGCCGGTCGAACGCCAGCTCGGGGTGGAACTCGTCGCCGAACTGGTAG
>DATHAK010000122.1:0-26208 GCA_035296685.1 Blastococcus sp. | reverse complement strand
CCGCCACATCGCCGTCTCCAGCGCGTTCATCTCCGGCGCGACCCCCCAGTCCAGCGGGGCGGCCGGCGGGGCCGGGTGCCCGTCGGCGGTGGGCTCGGACGCGGTCACCGTCACATCGCGGCCCGACCAGTTGGCCAGCGTCTGCACGTACTGGTCGCGCACCTCCTGCACGCGCGCGTCGAGCTGGTCGACCGTCCAGTCGTCGGTGAGGATCGGGGGCAGCACCCGCACCTGCACGGTGCCCGACTGGATCGTCGAGGCCCCTCGCCACATCAGCTCACCCGCGTTGCGGATGACCACCGGCACGATCGGCACCCCCGCCTGCATCGCGACGTGGAAGGCGCCCTTCTTGAACGGGCCCAGCGACGGGGTGGCCGACCGGGTGCCCTCCGGGGCGATGACCAGCGAGATGCCGTCGCGCAGCCGCTGCACCGCCGGCTCCAGCGCCTGGCGCGCCTTGGCCGGATCGCCCCGGTCGACGAACGCTACGTCGGCCAGGCGGAACACCAGGCCGAACCCGGGCGCGTTCGCGAGCTCCTTCTTGGCCACGCCGGTGAAGCCGCCGCGCAGCACCTTGGCGATCACCAGGACGTCGAGCTGGCTCTGGTGGTTGAACAGGAAGACCGCCGGGCGGGCGGCCAGGTGCTCGGCCCCCTGCACGTCGATCCGCACGCCGGACAGGGCACTCCCCAGCTCGCCGCCGAGGGCGATCCCGAGGTCGATCGCGTCGCGCCGCGAGCCGTTGAGCGCGCCGAGGGCGGCCCCCGCGGCGAACCCGCCCAGCAGCCCGCCGATCCCGGCGGCGGTGCGGGCGATCTCCACCGGACCGCCGCGGCCGCGCGGCCGGAACCGGGCGATCGGCCAGGAGTAGTGCCGGGCGGTGGCGGCCAGGCCGCGGCCGGGGTTGAGCGCGCGGGCCCGCCCCACGGTGCGCAGGAACGGCACGTCCTCGTCCCCGTTGGAGTAGGCGAAGCTCTGCGGCAGGTCGATGTCGTGCTCGGCGGCGAAGGCCTCGACCGCCGCCGCCTTGCCGGCCCGCCAGAGCAGGCTGCCCCCGGCCCGGCCGGTGCAGATGCCGTCGACGATCTCCACCGGCGACACCAGCACGTGCTCCACGCCCAGGGCGCGGGAGGCGGGCTCGACCTGGAAGCGGGTCGCCGACGAGGCCAGGACGACGGTGTGACCGGCCCGCAGGTGGGCGGCGATCAGCCGCCACGCCTCGGGGTAGAGCGACCCGGCCATGCCCTGGACGAACAGCCGCTCGCCCAGCTCGGCGAGCTCGTCCTCGCTGCGGCCCGCCCAGGCCCGGAACCCGGCCGCGGTGAACCGCTCGAAGTCCTGCTCGGTGGTCACCCCGCGCAGGCCGGTGAGCAGCAGCTCACCCAGGTCGGTCGGGGTGACGTGCAGTGAGCGCAGGTGGTGGCGGGCGAAGGCGGCGAGCGAGTAGCCGTCGATGACGGTGCCGTCGAAGTCGAAGAACGCCCCGACGCGGGGGCCGCGGGGCGCCTCCTCCACGTCGGCGATCAGCTGGTCCTCGGTCCACACGCCGGGCCCGGTTCCGACGCGGGTCGCCGTCCCGCCGGTCACGAGCTCCTCCGGCGCCGGACCCTCGCCGCTCACGGCTCCACCCCCACGGCCTCGCGGCGGGCCGCGGCGTCGAGCTCGTCGATCACGGCCACCCGCGCGACGACGTCGCGCACCTGCGCGGCCCACCCCTGCCGGCGGCGGGCCAGCTCCTCGCGCCCCGGGTCGACCAGGTCGAGGTTGGCGGCCAGCCGCAGCGCACTGGCGAACAGCTCCCGGGACAGCGACTCCGGCCCGTGCAGCCGGCCCTGCAGCAGCATCTGCTGGCCGACGCCGCTGCACTCGTCCATGAACTCCGCCTCGACGACCGGGGTGCGCGGATCGCGGGCCGCCAGCCGCTCGGCGACCACCAGCTGCGAGTCGACGAACGAGCGGAGCACCCGGTGCGCCACCAGCAGCGGCGCCCCGCAGAGGACCTCGCGGCCGTCGGCGGTCTCCCAGTCCGGAGCCAGCCGCTCGAGCTCGGCCCCGATCCGCTCCCGGTAGGCGTCGCGCTCGGCGAAGAAGAACTCGAACTTGAGCAGGTCGCGCAGGCGCATCGCCTCCTCCCAGCGGTCCGCCGGGTCGCGCAGCAGCACCAGCTCGGCGATCGCCCGGTCGACGACGTGGTGGATGGCGCTGTTGCGGTAGAACGCCGCGACCAGGTGCTGTCCCCGCTCGATGGCGTAGACCGGCTCCTCGCCGCCCTCGTAGACGGTGACGACGCCCTGCTGGGCCAGCGCCGCGAGCACCCGGCGCACCCCGTGCAGGCTGCGCAGGACGGCGCCAGAATGGGGGAGGTCGCGGTCGGTCAGGTAGTCGAGCAGGGGCTGCAGCACCCGCTGCACCTGGCCGAGGGTGAGGGCGCGGTCGCGGACACCGAGCAGGGCCAGCGTGACCAGCGCCGTCGCGGTGACCGGGGTGACGGAGTTGATGCCGACCGCGACCTGGAAGGCCACCTTCTGCAGGGTGAGCCGGCGGGCGTCGGGCTGGTCGGGGTCCGCGCCGGCGTGCAGCGCCGTCGCGAGCGACAGGGGCTCGGCGAACCGGACGTGCACCGTGCCCAGGGGCGTCTGCATCTGCCCGCGGGCGTAGGAGGCCAGCCAGGACAGGCCTTCCCCCCTCTTGGCCGCACCTCCCTGCTCGGCGGCCATGCCGGAGACCTCGCGCAGCTGGTCGTAGGTGATCGACACCGGGACGACGTAGACGTCGTCCACCCGCCCGCGCTCCACCGCGTCGGCGACGTAGCGCAGCAGGCCGTGCCGCGGCGGCCGGAGCTTGCCGGTGCGCGAGCGGCCGCCCTCCATGTACCACTCGAGGTTGAACCGCTTGGACAGCAGGAAGGCGAAGTACTCGCGGACGGCCAGCTTGTAGGCGTCGTCGTCGCCGAAGCTGCGGCGGATGAACACCAGGCCGGCGCGCTTGGCCAGCGGCGCGATCGGCCAGATCCGGAGGTTGTCGCCGCCGAGCACGTGGTTGCGGGGGAAGTCGTGCCGGTCGAGCACGTCGGCGAGCACCAGCGGGTCGACGTAGGAGCGGTGGCTGGGCAGGAACACCAGCGGGTACCGGCGGTTGAGCTCCCGCAGCCGGGCGAGCCCCTGCGTGTCGGTCTGCACGTCCCAGGCGCGCGCGTGCAGCGGTCGCAGGGCGCCGGTGAACAGCTCGACGGCGACCGGGTCCATCGCCGCGACCAGCCCGTGGAGGTCGGCGAGGACCTCGGCGTGCACCTCCTCCTCGGGGCAGTCGAGCCGCTCGGCCAGCGCCGTGACCTCGCGGCGGAACTCGGGACTGGCCTCGATCGCCTCCGCCACCTGGCGCGGGACCTTCACCCGGTCGCCGACGACCCCGCGCTCGGCCCGGTCCAGGGCGAGGGCGGCCTGCCGGACGACGAAGTCGGCCAGCGATCCGGTGCCGTCCCACCGTCCCGACAGCTCGGCCACGGTGGCCGGCTCGGCGACGACCACGCGGGCCCGGTCGGGATTCCGGCGCAGGGCCGCCGCCTGCAGCCGTCCTGGGGGACGGCGGGGGAGCGGCGGAGTCGCGGCCGACCACCGGCCCCGCCGGCGCCTGCTCGCCTCGAGGTCGGCGGACCGGCGCGGCACCCAGGCCACCCGGACGGCGGTGATCACCGTGTCGGGGACGGCGGCGGCCAGGGGACCGGTGAGCTCGTCGCCGTCCAGGGGGACGACGGTGGGCGGCCGGCCGCCCCGTCCGGCCAGCTCCTCGTCGACGAGCCTGCGCTCGGTCGGGCTCGCCGCGTCGACCAGCACGACGAGGTCGGCGTCGTCGCCCACCATCCATCCGGTCATGACCGCCACTTCTCCTGCTCGGGGATCCGATCCAACACGGCCCGCGGGTGCCGGTCGAGTCGGTCGTCGCTGCGGACATGACGGGGACGCCGGACGCGACCCGCGCCCGGCGTCCCGTTCCGCTGGGGGTCAGCGGCGCCCGCAGGCGGTGAGGTCCACCCGCAGCGCGGAGAGGTGACGCCCGGATGCACCTAGCCGGCGGGTGGTTCCGCGCGGGTGCGCGCCGCCAGCGCGGCCACCCAGCCGAAGAACCCGCCCAGGAACGCGTACCAGCCCGGCCCCCGGCCGACGGCCGCGGCGACGGCGAGCCCGGTGGCGAGGACGACGTCCCGGCGGCGCCGCGAGGCCGCGACGGCGGTCAGCCCGGCCAGCCCCGCGACCGCGAACCCGCCGGCGTGCACGACGGCCGGCCACGAGTGCACCCAGGACGCCAGCGACCCAGGGTCGCCGGTCGGTGCGTCGAGCGGGAAGGCGGCCGCCACGAGCCCGCCCCCGCACAGGCCCAGCGCCGCCGAGCGGCCGGACCGCGGCAGAGCGGCGGACAGCCCGAGCAGCGAGACGCCCGTGCCGGCGAACGCCGCGGTCTGCAGCCGGCCGCCCGGCAGGAGCGCCAGACTGCTCGGCCAGGGCACCCCGTGGTGGTCGAGCGGGGTCCAGCCCCACGCCCGCAGGGCCTCGCGGTCGACGGTGCTCAGCACCGCCGGCGGCAGCAGGAACAGTGCCGGGGCGACCACCGCGGGAGTGGCGAGGGCCTGCCGTCGGGAGGGCCTGCGCACCGATCCGGTCATCGGACTTCCCTGAGGACGATGCGGGTCGAGATCATTGCGCCGTGACGCCCAACCGATACGCCGTCCCGATCGACGAACTGGAGTCCGGCGCGCGGGTGCCGCTGGCCGACCAGGTGGAGGAGCAGGCCGAGGTGCCGCGGGAGGTGGTCGACTGGTCGAGCGGGACGAACCTCTACGGCGACGGGATGAGTGGCGACGCCGACGGCGACTGACCGCCGCTCACCAGCCGCGCGGCAGGGCCTTCTTCTCGCGCCGGTTCCAGCCGATCGCCGCCGTCGCGACGAAGAACAGCAGGCCGACCACGGCGAGCCAGAACAGTCCCTTGACGACCGCGCCGATCACGGTGATGACCAGCCAGATCACCAGCAGCAGTCCGAGGAATCGCAGCATCCGGAGCTCCCTGGGTCGGCGGTCGGTGCACCACCCAGCCTAGGCCGCCGGAGGATCACGGTGGGGTCACGTCGACGGCGAAGAGCTCCCACTCGTCGGGGACGCCCTTGAGCCGGTGGCTGCCGCGGGTGGCGAAGCGGAAGCCGGACCCCGCGACTAGGTCCTTCACGGTGCGCGAGCACAGGATCTCCGCGGCCTCGGCGCGGGCGAGCACGCGCGCCGCGATGTGCACGGCGATGCCGCGGATGTGGTCGCCGACCAGCTCGCACTCGCCGGTGTGCAGGCCCACCCGGATCTGCAGGCCCTGCTCGGTGAGCTCGTCCCGCATCGCGGCGGCCGCCCGGATGGCGCGCGCGGGGCCGTCGAAGGTGGTCAGGAAGCCGTCGCCGGTCGTCTCGACCTCCCGGCCGCGGAACCGCGCGAGATTCGTGCGGACCACGGTGTCGTGCTCCTCCAGCAGGCGGCGCCACCGCCGGTCGCCGAGCTCGGCGGCCCGCTCGGTGGACCCGACGATGTCGGTGAACAGCACGGTGAGGACGACGCGGTCCGGCTCGCTCGCCGGCATGCTGCCGGTCAGGAACTCCTGGGTCAGGGCGACGACGGCGTCCTGGTCACCGAAGAAGGGGAAGTGGTCGTCGCCCGGCAGCTCCTTGAAGGTGGCCATCGGCATCCGCTCGGCCATGTAGCGGCTCGCCCGCACGTCCGCGATCCCGTCGTCGGTGCGGTGCAGCACCAGCACCGGGACGCGGACGGCGTCGAGCAGCCGGCGGATGTCGACCGGCCCCATCGCGGTGATCTCGTCGATGCTCTCGGGCGCGCTGGCGGCGGAGAGCCAGAAGGTGGTCCACCACCGGAGCGTCGCCCGATCGGTGGCATCCGTCGGCGCGAGCCCGCGGAACAGCTGTTCGGGGTCGAGGACGCCGGACCGGATCGACTCGAGCAGCCACGCCCGTTCCTCGGGCGTCGTCCCCCAGGGGTAGTCGTCGGCCCGCAGGGTCGCCGGGTGCGACGCGAAGGTCACGACGGCGGTCGTCTGCTGCGGATACGTGGCGGCGAACAGCAGCGCCAGCCGCCCCCCGAGGTGGCAGCCGAAGAACGCGGTCTGGGTCGAGCCCACGGCGTCGAGGACGGTCCGGATCTCGTCCAGGCCGTCCTCGAACGCGTGCCCGGTCGGTCCGCGGTCTGACATGCCACTGCCCACCCGGTCGAAGACGATCACCCGCGCGAACGAGGCCAGCCGGTGGAGGAACTCGGCGGCGGCCGGGTTCTCCCACAGCAGCGCCAGGTGCGTCGGCCATCCCAGGAGGAAGACGAGGTCGATCGGACCGTTGCCGAGCACCTGGTAGGCCATCGGCGAGCCGTTGGCATTCCGGGCGAACGCGACGGACGGGCCGTACCGCATGCGCGGGACCCTAGCCCCGGACCGTCGAGCCGCGGCCGCGCTTCTCGGTCACAGCCGATCCCCGCGATGTCGTCGTCGGTCTGCTTCCCGCTCGCCGCCCCTGACGGCGGATGCCGGGCCGCGTCGCGCCACTCCCGTGCGAGCGGCGACGATGGGCCCATGGCCTATCGCGCAGCCGACGACCGATACGACTCGATGACCTACCGCCGGACCGGCCGCAGCGGCCTCGACCTGCCGGCGATCAGCCTGGGCCTGTGGCACAACTTCGGCGACGACGTCCCCGTCGAGCGGCAGCGCGACATCCTGCGCCGTGCCTTCGACCGCGGCGTCACCCACTTCGACCTGGCCAACAACTACGGCCCGCCCTACGGATCGGCGGAGACCAACTTCGGCCGGCACCTGCGCGAGGACTTCCGGCCGTACCGCGACGAGCTGGTGATCTCGACCAAGGCGGGCTACGACATGTGGCCCGGCCCCTACGGCCAGGGCGGGGGCGGGCGGAAGTACGTCCTGACCAGCCTCGACCAGTCGCTCACGCGGATAGGGCTGGAGTACGTGGACATCTTCTACTCGCACCGTCCCGACCCCACGACGCCGCTCGAGGAGACGATGGGCGCGCTGCACTCCGCGGTGCAGGCCGGCAAGGCCCTCTACGCGGGCATCTCCTCGTACTCGCCGCAGGACACCGCGAAGGCCGCGGCGATCCTGGCCGACCTCGGCACGCCGCTGCTCATACACCAGCCGTCCTACTCGATGCTCAACCGCTGGATCGAGACCGAGGGACTGCTCGACACCCTCGAGTCGGTCGGCGCCGGCTGCATCGCGTTCTCGCCGCTGGCGCAGGGGATGCTCACCGGCAAGTACCTGGACGGCATCCCGGAGGGGTCGCGGGCCAGCCAGGGCAAGTCGCTCTCGACCGACCTGCTGACCGACGAGGCCCTCGGGCATATCCGCACGCTGAACGACATCGCGAAGACGCGCGGGCAGAGCCTGGCGCAGATGGCGCTGGCCTGGGCGCTGCGCGACGCGCGGGTGACCACCGTCCTGATCGGCGCCAGCAGCGTGGCGCAGCTCGACCAGAACCTCGGGGCGCTGAACAACCTCGAGTTCAACGACGACGAGCTGTGGGCCATCGACGAGCACGCCGTCGACAGCGGGATCGACCTGTGGGAGGCGCCCCGCACGGCCTGATCAGCGGCAGGCCGTCACTCGGTGGCCGGACCGGTGGGGACGCCGCCACCGACGACGTAGGTGCGGGCGTTGGTGAACTCCAGCGCCCCCGCCTCGCCGAGCTCGCGGCCGTAGCCGCTGCGCTTCGTGCCGCCGAACGGCAGCCGGGGATCCGACGCCACCACGGCGTTGACGAACAGGGCGCCGGAGGTGATCCGCCGGCCGACGGCCAGGGCGTGCTCCGGGTCCCCGCTCCAGACGCTGGCGCCCAGCCCGTACCGCGTGGCGTTCGCCACCCGGACCGCCTCGTCGTCGTCGCCGACGGGGACCACGGCCGCGACCGGCCCGAACGTCTCCTCGGCCATGACCGGCATGTCGAGGGTGACGTCGCCGAGCACCGTCGGCGCGAAGAACGCGCCCGGGCCGTCCACCGGCGCACCACCGGTGAGCACGGTGGCGCCGGCCGTGACCGACTCGCGCACCTGGCGCGCCAGGCCGTCGCGCAGGTCGGCGCGCGCCATCGGTCCGACGGCCGTCGCCTCGTCCCGGGGGTCGCCGACGCGCAGGTCCGCCACCGCCGCGGCGAACCGGCGGGTGAACTCGCCGGCCACGTCCGCATGCACCACGAAACGCTTGGCGGCCAGGCAGCTCTGCCCCGAGTTGAGGAACCGGCTCTTCACCGCCCCGGCCACGGCGAGGTCGAGGTCGGCGTCGGCCAGGACCACGAACGGATCCGAGCCGCCGAGCTCCAGCACGGTCTTCTTGACGGCGCGGCCCGCGGCGGAGGCGACGGCGGCGCCGGCCCCCTCGCTGCCGGTGAGGCTGACCGCGGCGACCCGGTCGTCGTCGATCAGTGCCCGGCTCACCTCGGGCACGTCCGCCTCGGCGACCACGATGCTGCGGAAGGCGTCGTCGGGCAGGCCGGCGTCCCGGAACACCTGCTCGACGGCCAGGGCGCACCCGGTCACGTTGGGGGAGTGCTTGAGGATCGCCGTGTTGCCGGCCAGCAGGGTCGGCGCGGCGAACCGCAGCACCTGCCAGAACGGGAAGTTCCACGGCATGACGGCGAGGACGACACCGATCGGCTCGTGCGCCACCCAGGCCCGCCGGTCGCTCCCGGTGTCGACCGGGCGCGCGGCGAGGAAGCCGGGCCCCTGCTCGGCGTAGTAGTCGCAGGCGGTCGCCGACTTCTCCACCTCGGCGCGGGCCTCGGTGATCGGCTTGCCCATCTCCGCGGTCATGAGCCCGGCCAGCTCGCCGGCCTGCTTCCGCAGTTGTGCGCCGATCCCCCGCACCAGCTCGGCGCGCTCCTCGACCGGCCGCCCGGCCCAGGCCGGCTGGGCGGCGTGCACGGCGGCGAGCACCTCGAGCACGCCGGCGACGTCCGCCCCCGGGTACGTGGCCAGCGGTTGGCCGGTGGCCGGGTCGACCGTGGTGACCTCAGACATCGATCGTTTCGTAGGTCTTCACGCTGCGCTCGGCCAGGTACTCGAGGATGTACCCGAACACGTTCTCCTGGAAGTGCTGCGTGTTCTTGTGGTCCTCGTAGGCCTGGGCGTCGGTGTACTGCTCGTAGAGGAAGAACGTCTCGGGGTCCTCGGGGTCGACCTGGGCCTGGTAGAAGACGTTGCCGGGCTCGGCCCGCGACAGCGGGGTCATCTTCCTGATCACCTCGGTAACCCGCTCGGCCTCCCCGGGCTTTGCCTTCCAGGTGGCCGCGACGACGAACGCCATGTCAGTTGTCCTTCCGCTTGTTCGCACTGGGTGTTCCGACGGTGTTGCGCAGGACGCCGATCGGGCCGGCCTCCATCTCGATGACGTCGCCCGGCTGGATCCATCGGTCCAGCTCCAGGCCGGAGCCGCCGGTGGCGGTGCCCGATCCGAGGACCTCGCCGGGCAGGAGCGTCTGGTCCTGGGCGGCGTAGGCGATGAGGTCGCCGAACGAGTAGTACATGGCCGAGACCCGGTCGCCGCCCCACCGCTCCCCGTTGACCCGCACCTCGAGCTCGAGGGTGGTCAGGTCGATCTCGTCGGGCGTGACGATGCAGGGGCCGAGCACGTTGGAGCCGTCCCACTCCTTGGCCTTCGCCGGTCCCATGCCGATCGGCAGCTCCCGGCGCTGGACGTCGCGGGCGGACATGTCGTTCCAGATCGTGAAGCCGAAGACGCACTCGAGTGCGTCCGCGGGCGCCACGTCCCGGCACGGCCGGCCGATCACCGCGGCCAGCTCCAGCTCGTGGTCGAGCTGGTTGCTGTAGGAGGGCCAGGGCAGCACGGTGTCCGGTCCGGTGACCGTCGTCCCCATGCTCCGGTAGTAGACGGGCACCTCGTACCACTCGGCGGGCACCTCGCGGCCGAGGTTCTTGTACGCGTTCGTCAGGTGCCCCTCGAAGGCCAGGAAGTCGCGGAACGAGCGGGGCACCAGCGGCGCGAGCAACCGCGCGCCGGCCACCGGCCGCTCGCCCGCGATCGGCGCCCCGGCCTCGATGAAGGCCACCATGTCGCCGTCGAAGCCGACGTCGAGGACCGTCTCGCCGTCCAGCCGCCCGACCCGGGCCGGGCCGCCGGGCGGTGCGTAGGTCACATACTTCACCGGCTAGATGGTGGTGATCGGTCGCGACTGGAGCAGGTAGAGGTCGCCGGCGGCGTCGAAGGCCCACTCGATGTCCTGCGGGCAGCCGTGCAGCTGGGCCAGCTTCCCGCCCATCCGGGCGAGCGCCGCGCACTCCTCGTCGGTGAGCACCCGCTCGGCGTCGACCACCTTGGACTTCTTCACGACGCCCTCGCGGGAGAGCGTGTAGTTGTCCGGGGTCGTCTCACCGGAGACGACCGCCTCGCCGAGTCCGCGCGCCGCCTCGACCACCATGCGGTCCTTGCGGCCGTGCACCGGGTCGACGGTGAACAGGACGCCGGACTTCTGGCTGTCGATCATCTGCTGCACGACGACGGCCATCGCGACGTCCTCGAGCGACCCCTTCTCCTGCCGGTAGAACACCGCGCGGTCGGTGAAGAAGGACAGCCAGCACTCGACGACGTTGTGCAGCACCGCCTCGAGACCCTCGGTGTTGAGGAAGGTCTCCTGCTGGCCGGCGTAGCTCGCGCCCTCGGAGTCCTCGGCGCACGCCGACGAGCGGACGGCGACCGGGCCGGTGAGCTTGGCGAACTCGCTCTCGATGAGCTCGCGGGGCGGCTGCGCCGCCGCCACGAGCGCGCGGGCGGCCTCGACGTCCTTGCCGCGCATCGCCTTTCGCAGCGCGTCCTCGTCGACCGCTGCGGCGAACGCCGCCGAGGTGATGACGAAGCCCGGCGGGACCGGGAGCTCCTCGGCGGTCATGGTCGCGAGGCTGGCGCCCTTGCCGCCGGTGAGCTCGACCACCCGGCAGCGGGGGTCGTCGAAGGGCAGGACCAGCGGGGCGTCCGGCGTCGGCACGACGGTCTCCTCGGAGGACGTGGGCAGGGTGGCGGTCATCGGCGTCCTCAGAGCGCGTGCGCGGGCGCAGTCGTCCCGGCGCCGACGATCTCGACCCGGCCGGTCGAGCCGTTCACCCGGATGTGGTCACCGGTCTTGATCCGGCGGGTTGCGTCGGACGTGCCGACGACGGCCGGGATGCCGAACTCGCGCGAGACGACGGCGGGGTGCGAGGCCATGCCGCCGGCATCGGTGACCAGGCCGGAGATCTTGGTGAACAGCACGACCCAGGACGGGCTGGTCATGCGGCACACGACGATCTCGTCCCGCTCGACCTCGCCGAACTGCTCGGCGGAGAGGACGACGCGCGCGGTGCCCTCGACGACGCCGGCCGAGGCCGGCAGGCCGGGGATCTCGCCCTCGTGCGAGGGGGCGGGCCGGTTGAGCTTCTCGGGGAAGGCCCACAGCGACCAGTACGGGAAGCCGACCGACTCCTGGGTGGCGGTGCCGATCCAGTCGCGGGGCCGCATCTCGTAGGCCTCCTCGCGGGCGTCGCGCCGGTCGCCGACGAGCTCCTTGGCGTCGAAGGAGTTGCTGCCGGCCATGAGGCGGCGCAGCTCGTTGTACTTGAGGTACATGACGTCCTCGGCGTCGTCGAGCCTGTCCTCCTCGACCAGCTTGCGCCCGATCGCGACGAGCACCAGCCGCACCCGCGCGTTGGTGCCCTGGTCGATGTAGAAGTGGTGGTCGGGCGTCAGCGGGTTCATCCGCAGGCTGAGCTCAAGGGCCCGCTCCAGCTCGTCGCGCGCCGGACCGGCCTCGACGCCCTCGAACACCTCGGCCTTGGCCTTCTCCAGGTCGTCGGCGACGGCCTGCAGCTCGGCCGGGTAGTCGTAGTCGCTCTCGAGGTAGCCGCGGATCGCCTCGATGATGGGCGCCGGGTCCTCCCGCCAGGTCCTGAACGAGAACTCGTGGGCATACATGGACTTGAAGCCGAAGGCCTTCTGGTAGGGCTCGATGTGCTCGGCCAGGAAGGCGCGCCCCGCGTCGGTGCCCTGCAGCGCCCGCAGGACGTCACCGGCGGTGGGCCGCTCGAAGGCGCGGGCGACCTCGCCCTGCTCCTTCTTCACGCCCTCCTTGATCTTCCACAGCTCCTCGATGGAGTCCCAGTTGCGGTTCACCGTCGAGCTCTGCAGCCGGCCCATGAGGGAGGAGTGGTCGCCCTCGCCCTTGGCGGCGGCGACCGCGGCGTTGAGGGCCATCGTCGAGGAGAACTGGGCGAAGTTGAGCACCCAGTGGATGGACCAGTGCCGGTCGTGCATGTCGATCGCGTCCTCGAGGAGGATCGCGAGCTCCACGAGGCTGGCGCCCTCGTAGTCGTACTCGTCGAACCGGACGAAGTTGTGCTCCATCTCGGGGCGGAGGCGGTCGCGCCACCACACGAGGAAGTTCTCCGCGTAGTAGGGGAGCGTCCAGCCCATGTACGCGCCCATCTCGGCCGGGTCCTGCGGGTCCAGCGGCACCCGGGGCGTGTAGCGGTTGCCGTACTCCGAGGCCTCCGCGGACAGCCCGGGGGTGGCCGGGATCGCCGCCGTGTACACGTAGCCGTTGACGACCTTGGCGATCCAGTCCGACGCGAACGGCGTCCCGAAGCGCCGGAACATGTAGTCGCACTTGAGCCACCAGCCGCCGATGTCGGCGTACATGGGGGAGATGGGGTTCGGGATGTGCAGGTCGTCGTGCACCCAGAAGAGTTCCTGTTGACCCTCCTGCCACTCCACCGGGAACTCGTCGTCCCCGTAGAAGGTCGCCAACACCTGGTCGTCGCTCATGCCCACTCCGTCGTCGGGTCGTGCTGATGCGGTCTGGTCCGGTGGTGTCCTGCTGCTAGGCGGCGGTCGGTTCCACCCCCAGGTACCGGCGCTGCATGTCCTCGTCGGCGAGCAGCTGGGCCGAGGTCGTCTCCAGCGCCACCTCGCCGTGCACCATCACCAGCAGCCGGTCGGCGACGGCGGTGGCCATGCCCAGGTTCTGCTCCACCAGCAGCAGCGTGAGCCCCTCCGCGACGAGCGTCCGGCAGGTCTCGGTCAGCTGCTCCACGATCGTCGGGGCGAGCCCCTCGGACGGCTCGTCCATGACCAGCAGCGTGGGATTGGTGAGCAGCGCCCGGCCGATGGCGAGCATCTGCTGCTCGCCGCCGGAGAGCATCGCCGCGCTCACCCTCCGCCGCTCGGCCAGCCGCGGGTACAGGTCGTAGACGGCGTCCACGGTCCACTTCCCCCGGGTGGCCAGCGACCGGCCGAGCATGCGCAGGTGCTCGTCGGTGGTCAGCGAGGGGAAGATCCGCCGTCCCTGCGGGACGTAGGCGATGCCGCGGCGGCAGATGTCGTAGGACGGCCGCCCGAGGATCTCCTCGCCGGCCAGCCGGATCGACCCGCGGGCCCGGGGCGGGGTGATCCCCATGATCGCCTTGCACAGGGTCGACTTGCCCATCCCGTTGCGGCCCACGATGCCCGTGGTGTGCGCTCCCACGGAGGCCGTCAGCCCGTGCAGCACGTGCGCGCTGCCGTAGTAGGCGTCGAGGCCGGAAATCTCCAGCACCTGCTCAGACATGGGCCCGTCCCAGGTAGAGGTCGTGGACGCGCTGGTCGGCCCGGATCTCCGCCGGAGTGCCTTCGACGATCACGACGCCGTCGTGCATCATCGTCACCCGCTCGGCCACGGTCAGGGCCACGTCCATGTCGTGCTCGATCAGCAGCAGGGTGACCTCCCGGTCGAGGGAGAGCAGCAGCGCGGTCAGCAGCTGCCGCTCGGCGCGGGACAGCCCCGCCGCGGGTTCGTCCAGCAGCAGCATCCGCGGCTCCGCGACCAGCGCGAGACCGATCTCCAGCTGCCGCTGCTCCCCGTGCGAGAGATCGCCGGCGAGCGAGTCGAGCCGGTCGGTCATGCCGACGGTCTCCGCCGTCCGCCGGGCCCGCTCCCGCGCCGCGGCGTCGCGCGCGCCGCGCACCAGGCGGAAGCGGCCGCCGGCCACCCCGACGGCGGCGAGGTAGAGGTTGTCCTCCACGGTGAGGCCGGTGAGCAGCCGGGAGGTCTGGAAGGTCCGCGACAGGCCCATCCGGGTGCGCCGCCGGGCGCCGAGGTGGGTGACGTCGGCGCCGAACAACTCGACGGTCCCGGACGTCGGGGTGTCCGCCCCGGCGATCAGGTTGAAGAGCGTGGACTTGCCCGCGCCGTTCGGCCCCAGGACGGCCCGGCGTTCGCCGGCGGCGAGGTCGAGGTCGACGTCGCTCACGGCGACCACGCCGCCGAATCGACGGGTCAGGCCCCGCACGCGCAGCACGGCGTCGGTCGCTCCGTCGGTGCTCACACTGCCCCCTTCGAGGAGACCGGGAGGGGGAGGGCGCTGGCCTCCGGGACCATCGGCGCGGGCGTCTCGCCGGGCAGGCGCCGGCGGATCCACGCGCCGACGCTCCCGAGCATGCCGACGACGCCGCCGGGGGAGACCAGGACGATCACCAGGAACACCACGCCCAGCCAGGTGGTGAACCGGTCGGTCCAGCCGCGGAGGTAGGTGTCGCACAGGGTGTAGAGCAGGGCACCCACCCAGGCGCCCTCCAGCCGGTTCAGCCCGCCGATGACGGCCGCGGTCAGCACCAGGATCGCGACTCCCAGCGAGATGGAGCCGGCCGACATCCGGGTGTTGGACCAGGCCGACAGCACGCCGGCCGCCCCCGCCACCGGAGCGGCGAGCGTGAACCCGAGGGTGCGGTGCAGCCGCACGCTGTACCCGAGGGCGGCCATGCGCACCGGGTCGTCCCGCACGCCCTGGAGCGCGAGCCCGAACGCCGTCCGGGAGACGTAGCGCAGGCCGAGGAAGACCAGGAGGGACACCGCGAGGAGGAAGTAGTACATGCGCGCCGGATGCTGCACCGGGTCGCCGATGAGGTCGGGCGGGCGGATGCCGTTGATGCCTTCGTGCGCTCCGAAGGTGGGCACCGCGGCGAAGTAGAAGTAGGTCACCTGCGCGAACGCCAGGGTGATGATCAGGAAGTAGATGCCCTGGCTGCCACTGGCGACCGCGCCGAACAGCAGGCCGACGGCGGTGGCGGCGAGGATCCCGGCCAGCGCCGCGGCCCAGGGGTCCCAGCCGGCCTCGGCCGAGAGCTTGGCGACGGTCAGACCGGCGATGCCGAACAGCGCCGTCTGGGCGAGGGACACCATCCCGCCGTGGCCGGACAGGAAGGTGAGGCTGACCGCGGCGATGCCCAGCCAGAGGGAGGTGAGCCCCACCTGGCTGGTGAAGAAGGTGGAGAACAGCACCGGCACGAGGGCGACCACGACCAGCACGAGGGCGAGCGTGGCGCGGGTGCCGAGGGTCCACGCCCGGGCCAGGGCGTGGGGCCGGGTGGAAGTCGGCGCAGGAGTCGCCGGGGGAGTCATGATGCCTTCCCGAACAGTCCGGTCGGCCGCACCGCGAGGATCACGGCGAGCAGGACGAAGGTGAGCAGGGCGGAGAGGTTCGCGTACTCGGCCGGCAGGTAGGCGCTGGAGTACTGGTCGACGAGCCCGAGCAGCAGCGCGCCGAGCGCGGCGCCGCCCAGGCTCCCCATGCCGCCGACGATGACGACGACGAGCGCGCTGACGAGGAACGACTGGTCCACGCCGGGCGCGAGCGACAGCGACGTGCCGGCGAAGACGCCGCCCAGCCCGGCCAGTGCCGAGCCGACGAAGAACGCGCCGGCGAAGACCAGCTGCACGTTGACGCCGAGCGCCGAGGTCATCTGGGTGTCGTCGACGCCCGCGCGGACGACCATGCCGACCCGCGTCCGCTGGTAGACCAGCCAGAACAGCAGCCCGACCACGATCGCGGCGACCAGGATCGCGATGCGGAAGGTCGGGTAGGAGAGGTCGTAGACGCCCAGTGGCAGGGGCTGCGCCAGGAACTCCGGCGGCACGATCGCCGTCGGCGTCGCGCCGAAGTAGGCCAGCATCTGGTCGGCAAGGATCAGCGACACGGCGATGGTGATCAGCGCCTGCCGCAAGTCCTGGCCCTGGTTCCAGCGCAGGAACAGCTGGTGCATGACCAGGCCGACCCCGCCGGTGGCCACCATCGCGACCAGGGCGGCCACCGCCCACGACATGCCGGAGTCCTGGACCAGCGTGAGCGCCACGTAGCCGCCGAGCAGGAACAGGGCGCCGTGCGCGAGGTTGGTGACGCGGAGCAGACCGAAGATCAGCGTGAGCCCGCTGGCGCTGATGAAGTACAGGCCGGCGAGGGTGAGTCCGTTGAGCGTGACCAGGATGAAGACCGGGACGTTGCCCTCGTTCCCGAAGCCCGCCTCGAACGCCTGCCAGAGCACGCCCAGCAGGCCGAGCGCCCCCACGAGGACGGCGGCCGTCGCGGCAACGGGCGGCCGGAAGGAGGGAGTGGAGCGACGGGTCGCTGCTGTCTGTGTCGCCATCCAACGCACCGTGCCCTTCGCGCCCTTGCGGGGTACCGATAATCGATTAGGGATGTCACCATATGACCTGGGCCACGTCAAGGAGTCGCCCGGGAACGCAGCCCGCGGGGTCGCGGGGAGGTCCAGCAGTTCCGCCGAGAGACCCTGCGAACGGCGGCGAGGAGAGCCCGTGAGTCGCCCGACCGTCGTCCTCGTCGGCACCCTCGACACCAAGGGCGAGGAGTACGCCTACCTCCGGGAGCGGCTGGAGGAGGCCGGGGTCGACACCCTCCTCGTCGACGTCGGGACCCAGGGGCCGCCGCTCGCCCGCGCCGACGTGTCGCGCGAGGACGTGGCCGCCGCCGGGGGGTTCGATCTCGCCTCCCTGACCGACCGCGGTGCGGCCGTGCAGGCGATGTGCGCGGCCGCACCCCGCGTCGTCCGCCGGCTGTTCGACGAGGGGCGCTGCCAGGGTGTCCTCGCCGCGGGCGGGTCCGGCAACACCGCGATCGCGACCGCGGCCATGCGGGCGCTGCCGGTGGGCGTGCCCAAGCTCGTGGTCTCGACCATGGCCGCCGGGGACACCACCGCCTACGTCGACGTCAGCGACGTGACGCTGATGCCGGCGGTGACCGACGTGGCGGGGCTCAACTCGGTCTCCGCGCGGATCCTGGCCAATGCCGCCGCGGCCGTGGCCGGCATGGTCACCGCGCCCCCGGTGGAGCTCGGGAGCTCGCGCCCGGTGCTCGCCGCCACGATGTTCGGCGTCACGACTCCCGCGGTCACCGCCGCCCGCGAGGAGCTGGAGCGCCGCGGCTACGAGGTGCTGGTCTTCCACGCGACCGGCACCGGCGGACGCAGCATGGAGAGCCTGGTCGAGGCCGGCTTCGTCACCGGCGTCCTCGACCTCACGACGACGGAGCTCGCCGACGACCTGGTCGGCGGGGTGCTGTCCGCCGGGCCGCACCGCCTGGAGGCGGCCGGCCGGCGGGGCGTCCCCCAGGTCGTCTCGCTCGGGGCGCTGGACATGGTGAACTTCGGTCCCCGCGAGTCGGTGCCGGCCAGGTTCGCCGGCCGGAACCTCTACGTGCACAACCCGAGCGTCACGCTGATGCGCACCACGCCGGAGGAGTGCGCGGAGCTCGGCCGGCGGCTCGGCGCCAAGCTCTCGGCCGCGACCGGTCCGGTGGCGCTGTTCGTGCCGCTGCGCGGGGTCTCCGCGATCTCCGGCGAAGGCGGCCCGTTCTTCGACCCCGAGGCCGACGCGGCGCTGCTGGCGGGGCTGCGCGAGACGCTCGACCCGTCGGTCGAGGTGCACGAGGTCGACGCGCACGTGAACGACCCCGCGTTCGCCGTGGCCATGGCGGGGCGGCTCGACGAGTTCCTGGGAGGCGCACGGTGAACGGAGTCCAGGCGCGGCAGCGGCTGCGGACGACACTGACCGACGGCGGCACGATCGTCGGTGCCGGGGCGGGCACCGGCCTGTCCGCGAAGTGTGCGGAGGCCGGCGGAGCCGACCTGATCATCATCTACAACTCCGGCCGCTACCGCATGGCCGGCCGCGGGTCGCTCGCCGGCCTGATGCCCTACGGGGACGCCAACGCGATCGTGCTGGAGATGGCCGCCGAGGTGCTGCCCGTCGTCCGGGAGACGCCGGTGCTCGCCGGCGTGTGCGGCACCGACCCCTTCCGGCTCATGGACCGGTTTCTGCGGCAGATCGAGGACGCCGGGTTCGCCGGGGTGCAGAACTTCCCCACCGTGGGGCTCATCGACGGCGTCTTCCGGGCCAACCTCGAGGAGACCGGGATGAGCTACGCGCAGGAGGTGGAGATGATCGGCCTCGCCGCCGAGCGCGGCCTGCTCACCGCCCCGTACGTCTTCGACGTCGCCTCCGCCGAGGCGATGACCCGCGCGGGCGCCGACGTCCTCGTGCCCCACATGGGCCTGACCACCAAGGGGAGCATCGGGGCGCGGACGGCGCGCTCGCTGGACGACTGCGTGGCCCTGATCCAGGAGATGCGCGACGCGGCCGTCGCGATCAAGCCCGAGGTGATCGTGCTCTGCCACGGCGGACCGATCGCCGAACCGGACGACGCGCAGTACGTCCTGGAGCGGACCCGCGGCGTGGTCGGCTTCTTCGGCGCCTCCAGCATGGAGCGGCTGCCCACCGAGGTCGCGCTCACCGACAACATGCGCCGGTTCAAGGCGGTCCGCGCCGCTTCTTGACGACGCCCGGCAGGCACCCGTACGTTCCCATCGATTATCGAAGAGCCTCAGAGGGGGCGTTGAGGTCCCGCGATGTCGCGGGGTCCGCGCGGGGAGGCGCGATCGTCGGGCGGGATCATGGGCAGCGGCGGGCGTGCCGCGCCCCTCGCCCAGCGACGAACTGGAGGTGGTCATGACCGGCCACGAGGCCCTCACCCGCAGCGTGCTCGCGGACCAGGTCAAGGAGCGGCTGCTCGAGGCGATCCTGGACGGGTCGTACCCGCCCGACTCGCGCATCGTCGAGACGGCGGTGGCCAAGGACCTCGGGACGAGCCAGGCGCCGGTGCGCGAGGCCCTCCGCGGCCTCGAGGCGCTGGGCATCGTCGAGATCATCCCGTTCCGCGGGGCGCGGGTGCGCCGCCTCGACACGGCAGAACTGCTCGAGGCCTACGTCGTCCGCTCGGCCATCGAGGTGCTCGGCGCCCGCCTGGCCATGGCCCGACTGACCGACGACGACGTCGCGGTACTGCAGCGGATCGGTGAGGACATGCACCGCGCGGGCGAGGCGGGCGACGGGCGGGCACTGGCGATCGTGGACGCCAGCCTGCACGAGAAGCTCATGCAGCTCGCGGGCAACAGCACCCTGCTCCGCGTGTGGCGCTCGCTGGAGCCGGTGTCACGCACCTACATCACCCTGGTCGGCCCGGGCTCCGACCCGGAGTGGACCGCCGCCCTGCACGACCCGATCCTCGAGGCGATCGCCGACCGCGACACCGAGGCGGTGGTGCGGGCCATCGAGGGCCACTTCGGCGAGGTGCGCGACCGGCTGGCCCGCCATCTGGCCGAGGTCGCCGACCAGCAGACGCGGGGCGCCGCGCCGGGGGCCGGCGCGACGTCCTGAGTTCCGCACGCCGGCCGCACCGCGCCGGGTGCAGCCCTACCACCCCCGACGACGAGGGAGAGCACGCGTGAGGACCATCCAGCACTGGATCGACGGTGCCGCGACGAGCGGCGGGCATCCCCGCGTCGGCCCGGTGTTCAACCCGGCCACCGGTGACCAGCAGGCCGAGGTGCTCCTCGCCGACCAGGCCGATGTGGACCGCGCGGTCGCCGCCGCCGCGGCCGCGTTCGAGGACTGGTCGCAGTCGTCGCTCTCCCGGCGCACCGGGATCCTCTTCGCCTTCCGCGAGATCGTGCGCCGGCGCAGGGACGAGCTCGCCGCCATGATCACCGACGAGCACGGCAAGGTGCTCTCCGACGCCGCCGGCGAGGTGCAGCGCGGCCTGGAGGTCGTCGAGTTCGCCTGCGGCATCCCGCAGCTGCTCAAGGGCGAGTACTCCGACCAGGTCTCCACCGGCGTCGACAGCTATAGCTTCCGCCAGCCGCTGGGCGTGGTCGCCGGCATCACCCCGTTCAACTTCCCGGCGATGGTGCCCATGTGGATGTTCCCGGTGGCGATCGCCTGCGGGAACACCTTCGTGCTCAAGCCCAGCGAGCGGGACCCCTCGACCGCGGTGCTGCTGGCCGAGATGTGGGCCGAGGCCGGCCTCCCGCCCGGCGTCTTCAACGTCCTGCACGGCGACAAGGTCGCCGTCGACGGCCTGCTCGACCACCCCGACGTCGCCGCGGTGTCGTTCGTCGGCTCCACCCCGATCGCGCAGTACGTGCACGAGCGGGGCACCCGCAACGGCAAGCGGGTGCAGGCCCTGGGTGGGGCGAAGAACCACGCCATCGTGCTGCCCGACGCCGATCTGGAGTTCGCCTCCGACCACCTCGCCGCGGCGGCCTACGGCTCGGCGGGGGAGCGGTGCATGGCGATCTCGGCGACCATCGCGGTCGGTTCCGTGGGCGACGAGCTGATCGAGGTGCTCGACCGGCGCAGCCGCGCGGTGCGCGTGGGCCCCGGACGTGAGCCCGGCAGCGACATGGGCCCGATCGTCACGCGGGCGTCGAGGGACCGGATCGCCTCGCTGATCACCTCGGGGGAGGAGAGCGGCGCCAAGGTCGTCGTGGACGGCCGCGACCTCGTCGTCCCCGGGCACGAGAACGGCTTCTTCATCGGTCCCACGCTGGTCGACCAGGTGTCGCCGGACATGGAGGTCTACCGCGAGGAGATCTTCGGGCCGGTGCTGTCGGTGCTCCGCGCCGGCACGGTCGACGAGGCCATCGACCTCATCAACGCCAACCCCTACGGCAACGGGACGGCGATCTTCACCGCGCACGGCGGGGCGGCGCGGAAGTTCGTGCGCGGCGTCAAGGTCGGGATGATCGGCGTCAACGTGCCGGTGCCGGTGCCCATGGCCTACCACTCCTTCGGCGGCTGGAAGAACTCCCTCTTCGGCGAGCACCACGTGCACGGGCCCGACGGGGTGCGGTTCTACACGCGCGCGAAGGTCGTCACCCAGCGGTGGCCAGAGCTGGAGCGGGACGCCTCCTTCGACATGCCGACGGCCCGCTAGCCGGTGGCGGGGACGGGCGGTGGGCCGCGGCGGCCCACCGCCGGCCGAGGCGTATCCGGCGCACGGTCGACCCCGCCGGCGACGGTTCGGACACGCACACGACCGGGCTCTTGACGGCACGAAAATGTGATCCCTATCATCCGCGTTGATCGTCAATCGATTATCGGTTGAGCGGAAACGGGAGCGGCCCAGGTCGCCCCACAGCCAGGGAGCAGGAGAGTCAATGAGGAACTCCAGGAACCGGCTGGCCGGCCCGGGGAGGGTTGCGGCGGTCGTCAGCGCCGTGATGCTCGCGGTGGCGGCCTGCAGTGGTGACGGCGGCTCGTCGTCCTCGTCGTCGGAGACCGCTGCAGCACCGGCGGACGCTCCCGAGGGCGCCATCCAGATCGGCGTGCTGACCACCTGCGGTGGTCCGTTCGCCACGTTCGAGGCCCAGTCGTTCTCGGGCGCCAAGTACGCCCTCATCGAGCAGGCCGGCGGCAAGGCCGACGGCACCGACCCCCAGGACCAGGTGACCGACGCGACCGTCGGGGACACGCCGCTCGCGATCAGCTACGGCTGCTCGGACGCCTCGCCGGACAAGGCCGTGGCCGAGGCCCGTCGCCTCGTCGAGAACGTCGGGGTCCAGATCCTGCTCGGCCCGCTGTCGGGCGACGAGGGCGTCGCGGTCGCGGAGTACGCCAAGAGCCAGCCGGACGTCACGTTCGTCAACGGCACCTCCGGCGCGCAGAGCACCACGCTGTCGGTGAAGGCCCCGAACTTCTTCCGGTTCGGCGGCGACGGCGCGCAGTGGCTGGCCGGGCTGGGCAGCTACGCCTACAACGAGAAGGGCTGGCGCCGGGTCGCCATCCTGGGTGAGGACTACTCCTTCCCGTACACCCAGGCGGCCGGCTTCGTCAGCGAGTTCACCTCGCTCGGCGGCGAGGTGACCGCCCGCAGCTGGGTGCCGCTGACGCAGGCCGACTGGTCGTCCCCGGTGGCGCAGCTGCCCCGCGACGTCGACGGCGTGCTGCTGCTGACCGGTGGCACCAACACCATCGCGGCGGAGAAGGCGTTCATCCAGATCGGCCGGGACCCGGGTGAGTTCCTGCTCGGCGGGGCCGTGGTCATGGACCCGACGTCCTTCACCGTGGGCGAGCAGCTGGACGGCCTCGTCGGCGCCTCGCCGGTCCCGCTCGGCAGCGACGACCAGGCGTGGCAGGACTACCTCGAGGGCTTCGGCGAGGAGTTCCCCGACGTCGACGCCCAGAGCCTGTTCACCGCCCTGTACTACGACGGGATGCAGGCGATCCTGGAGGCCCTCGACCAGGTCGGCGGGAAGCTCGACGACCCGGCCGCCTTCCAGGAGGCGCTGGGCTCCCTGCAGCCGTCGTTCCCCCGCGGCGAGGTGACCCTGGACGAGAACCGCAACTCGGTCCAGCCGACCTACGTGGTGCAGATCGTCAGTGACGGCGGGGAGCTGGGCTTCAAGCTCGTCTCCACGATCGAGGACGTCGACCAGACCTTCGGCGGTCTGTTCGGCCCCGACTCGCCGGACCCGAGCCGCGACCAGCCCGCCGAGGCGACGGGCAACCCGCCGCCGTGGGCGAACAAGTGACCGGCTGACCACGGCTGTCGGCACGGTGCGCGTATCCCGCGCACCGTGCCGACAGCCACGTCCGGGGTGGGAGATCCGCCCCGCGGCGACCGCGGCACGGCACACGAGAGCACGAGGAGTGGCGAGATGACCGACCTGGCGACCACCGGGGTGACCGCTGCGGACGGCGCGGCCGTCCAGCCGGCGCCCGTGCCTCCGCTCCTGCGCATGGGGCGGGAGACCCCGACCCGGCTCTGGAACGACTCGGCGACCCCGGCCGAGCTCGCCGCCGCGATCGGCTGGGGCGCCGTGGGCGCCACCTGCAACCCGGTCATCGCGCTGGCCGCCCTGCGCAGCGACCTCCCGCGCTGGCAGGCACGCATCCGCGCGTACGCCGACGAGCACCCCACCGCCTCGGAGTCGGAGATCGGCTGGGTGATGGTCAAGCAGCTCTCGGTGGAGGCCGCCGCGCTGCTGGACGACGCGTTCGCCGAGCACCGCGGCCGCAACGGCCGGCTGTCGGTGCAGACCGATCCCCGGCTCTACCGCGACAGCGACGCCCTCGTCGCCCAGGCGCTCGAGTTCGACGCGCTGGCCCTCAATGTCATCGTGAAGATCCCCGCCACCGAGACCGGCATCCGCGCGATGGAGGAGGCCACCTACCGCGGGATCAGCATCAACGCCACGGTCTCCTTCACCGTCCCGCAGGCGCTCGCCGTGGCCGAGGCCATCGAGCGGGGCCTGCAGCGCCGGGAGGCCGAGGGCCACGACGTCAGCTCCATGGGCCCGGTCTGCACGATCATGGTCGGCCGCCTGGACGACTGGCTGAAGGCGGTCGCCGCCCGCGACGTCGTCACCGTCGACCCCGGCGTCCTCGAGTGGGCCGGCGTCGCGGTGTTCAAGCGGGCCTACGAGCTCTTCACCGAGCGCGGCTTCCGCACCCGGCTGCTGTCGGCCGCCTTCCGCAACCACATGCACTGGAGCCAGCTGGTCGGCGGCGACGTGGTCATCTCACCGCCGTTCGAGTGGCAGGTCCGGCTCAACGCCAGTGGCATCGAGCCGCTGCCGCGCATCGACGATCCGGTGGCCGACCCGGTGCTCGACACCCTCTACGAGAAGTTCCCCGAGTTCCGCCGCGCCTACGACGCCGACGGCATGACGATCGGCGAGTTCCAGGACTTCGGGGCCACCCGGAGGACGCTGCGCCAGTTCCTCGCGGCGTGCGCCGACCTGGAAGGCGTGGTCCGCGACGTGCTCCTCCCCGACCCCGGGAAGTAGAAGACCCCCTGCCCGGGCGTCCTCGTGATCACCTCTGGTCCAGCGGTGCCTCGACGGCTGGAAGACCCCGCTGGGCCAGTGGTGATCACGCTGAGGGCGCTCATGCTTCCTGCATCAGCAGGACCGGCTTGACGACGTCGCCGGTCTCGGTGTCGGCGGCGGCCCGGTTGATCTCGTCCAGCCGGTAGTGGGTGATCAGCCGGTCGAACGGGAGCAGCCCGCGCCGGTGCAGGTCCCAGAGCCGGGGGATCATGCGGCTCGGCGTGCTGTCGCCCTGCAGGACCCCGCGCACGGTGAGGCCCTTCGTCATCGCCTCCAGCATCGGGATGCCGCCGGTGACGCCCGGAGGGGCGGTCCCGACGTACGCGCAGGTGCCGAGCGAGTCCAGCGACCGCACGGCCTGCGTCAGCACCTCCGGGACGCCCGTCGTCTCGAACGCGAAGTCCACGCCGCGGCCGCCGGTGGCCTCGCGGATCGCCTCGACCGGGTCGACGTCCGTGGGCGAGACCAGGTGGGTGGCCCCGAACTCCGCGGCCAGCTGCAACCGTGAGGCGCGGCGGTTGACCGCGACGATCGTCGTCGCGCCCGCCAGCCGCGCCGCCATGACCCCGCACAGCCCGACCGAGCCGGCGCCGAAGACCGCGACGGAGGAGCCCGGCGGCACCCGCAGCACGTCGAGGATCGTGCCCGCGCCGGTCTGCACCCCGCAGGCCAGCGGCCCGGCGATGCGGAGGTCGACGTCGTCGGGCACCTTCACCACGCTGCGGCCGTTGACCACCGCCGCCGTGCCGAAGGAGGACTGGCCGAAGAAGTGGTCCCCGACCGGCCGCCCGGCCGCGTCGGTCGTCGCCACGGAGCCGTCCGGCCGGCGGCAGCCGAACTTGAGGGTGGCGATGGAGTCGCAGTAGGCCGAGCGGCCGGTGCGGCAGTGGGGGCACTCCCCGCAGGACGGGAAGCTCAGGACGACCTTGTCGCCGGGCGCCACACCGCGGACCTCGGAGCCCACCTCCCGCACGACGCCCGCGCCCTCGTGACCGACCACGGCGGGCAGCGACGCCGGCCGCGAGTCGCGCACCAGCAGGTCGGTGTGGCACATGCCCGAGGCGACGACGTCGACGAGGACCTCGTCGGGCCGCGGTCCCTCCAGCTCGACCTGCTCGAGCAGGAAGGGGCCGCCCTGCTCGCGCACGACCGCGCAGGTCGCCGGGGATCGGGTCGTCACTGGGTGGCCGTCAGGCCGCCGTCCAGCGTGAGGATCTGGCCGGTCACGAACGACGAGGCGTCGGAGCAGAAGAACAGCAGCGCGCCGACCAGGTCGTCGGGGTCGGCGATCCGCCGCAGCGGGATGCGGCTCACCAGGTTGTCGTAGAACCCCGGCTGGGCGAGCAACGAGGCCGCCTGTTCCGTGCGGACGAACGTGGGCGAGATGGCGTTGACCCGGATGCCGTGCTTGGCCCACTCGGTCGCGTGCTGCCGGGTGAGGGCGTCCAGCGCCCCCTTCGCGGCGACGTAGGCGGAGTAGCCCGCGTCGATGCCCAACTGGCCGCGCACCGAGCTGATGTTGAGCACCGAGCCGCCGCGGCCGCCGGCGATCATCGCGCGCGCCGCCGCCTGCGAGACGAGCAGCGCCGTCGTCAGGTTGAGGTCGAGGATCCGGTCCCACTCCGGCTGGGGGTACTCCTCGGCCGGGTAGAGGGCGGTGCCGGCGCCGCCGCCGATGCCGTTGACCAGGATGTCGACGCGGCCGAAGGCGTCCAGGGTCTGCTGGATCGCGTCGTCCGCGGCGCTCTTGTCCACCATGTCGCCGGGCAGCACGAGGGCCTCGCCACCGGCGTTCTCGACCGCCTTGCGGGCCTCGGCCAGCCGCTCCTTGGAGCGGCCGATGATGGCGACCTTCGCGCCGACGGCGGCCAGGGCGCCGCAGGTCCTCACCCCCACCCCGCCGGAGCCGCCGGCGACGACGGCGACGCGGTCGGCGAGCGTGAAGCGCTGCAGTTCGTCCGTGCTGGCCTGGGACATGGCGTGCGGGGACCTCCGGGATCGGGGTGGTGGGGGAGTGGGGTCAGCGGACGGGGGCGCGCTTGGCGGTGAACTTGTCCCACAGCGAGGCCGCGTTGAGCGTCTGGATGTGGTCCATCATGTAGCCCTGCCCGACGTCCACCGGGCCGAACTTGTCGCGGAAGTCGACGCGCGCGATCGTCTCCTCGCGCGACCA
>DATHAK010000121.1:0-22144 GCA_035296685.1 Blastococcus sp. | reverse complement strand
AACGCTCGACCGCGACAAGGCCCTCGACATGGCCCTCGCCCAGATCGACAAGCAGTTCGGCAAGGGTTCCGTCATGCGCCTGGGCGACAGCCCCGAGGTGGCCATGAAGGTCATCCCGACCGGCTCCATCGCCCTCGACATCGCCCTCGGCATCGGCGGTCTGCCGCGTGGCCGCGTCATCGAGGTCTACGGCCCGGAGTCCTCCGGCAAGACCACGGTCGCCCTGCACGCGGTGGCCAACGCGCAGGCCGCCGGCGGCATCGCGGCGTTCATCGACGCCGAGCACGCCCTCGACCCCGAGTACGCCCGCGCCATCGGCGTCGACACCGATGCGCTGCTGGTCAGCCAGCCCGACACCGGTGAGCAGGCGCTCGAGATCGCCGACATGCTGATCCGGTCGGGCGCGCTCGACGTCATCGTCATCGACTCGGTGGCCGCGCTCGTGCCCCGCGCCGAGATCGAGGGCGAGATGGGTGACAGCCACGTCGGCCTCCAGGCCCGGCTCATGAGCCAGGCGCTGCGCAAGATCACCGGTGCGCTGAGCAACTCCGGCACGACGGCGATCTTCATCAACCAGCTGCGCGAGAAGGTCGGCGTGGTCTACGGCTCGCCCGAGGTCACCACCGGTGGTCGCGCCCTGAAGTTCTACTCGTCGGTCCGCCTCGACGTCCGTCGCATCGAGACCCTCAAGCAGGGCACCGACGCGGTCGGCAGCCGCACCCGCGTCAAGGTCGTCAAGAACAAGGTCGCCGCGCCGTTCAAGCAGGCCGAGCTCGACATCCTCTGGGGCCAGGGCTTCAGCCGCGAGGGCGGCCTGATCGACGTCGGTGTCGAGCAGGGCATGGTGAAGAAGTCCGGTGCCTGGTACACGTACGAAGGCGACCAGCTCGGCCAGGGCAAGGAGAACGCCCGCAACTTCCTGAAGGACAACCCCGACCTGGCCGACGAGATCGAGAAGAAGATCAAGGAGAAGCTGGGCATCGGCGCGACGCTCGACGCGCCCGTCGTGCCGGCTGAGCCCGTCGACTTCTGACCGACCGGTGTCCTTCCAGTCCACCCGCCGCGGCGGCTCCGGCTTCGGCCGGGGTCCCCGGCGGCGGGGCGGCCAGGCCGACGATCCCCTGAACCCGGATCTCGTGCCCGGATCGCCCGAGGACGCGCTCGGCGACCCCGAATCGGTGGCCCGCAATCTCTGTCTGAGGGCCCTGACCGGCGCCCCGAAGACCCGGCAGCAGCTGGCCGATCTGCTGGCGAAGCGGGACGTCCCCGAGCACGCCGCAGAGACGGTTCTCGACCGCCTGACCGAGGTGGGCCTGATCGACGACGCGGCGTTCGCCAGTGCGTGGGTGAGCTCGCGTCAGGCCGGCCGCGGTCTCGCCCGGCGGGCACTCAGCGCCGAGCTGCGCGCCAAGGGAGTCGAGCCCGAGGTGGCAGCGGCGGCCGTGGAGGCAGTCGACGACGACGACGAGCGCGAGGCCGCCCGTCGGCTCGTCGACCGCAAGGTCGGGGCCATGCGTCGCCTCGACCGCGCCACCGCCACGCGGCGGCTGATGGGCATGCTGGCCCGCAAGGGCTACAACGGGGGGCTGGCCGCCGCTGTTGTCCGCGAGGCGCTCGACAGCGCCGGCGCGGACGACGAGGCGGTCGCCGGCGTCGACGATCTCGACGAGGACGCCCTGCTGCCCTGATCCCGCCAGGCCGCCGGGCGACTCGGCCTACGTGGCGTCGGGGTCGCGCGGTCCCTGTCGGGGCCCGGTCTCCCCGGTCACGACGGAGTCGGTGTAGGGCGTGTGGCTACGGCCGGCGTGGGCCTCCACCTGCAGGCGCTCCAGTAGGTGCGGGTAGTGCGCCTCGAACGCCGGACGCTCCGACCGGATCTTCGGGATGGCCACGAAGTTGTGCCGGGGCGGCGGGGACGACGTCGCCCACTCCAGCGAGTTCCCGTGGCCCCACGGGTCGTCGCGCAGGGCCAGCCGGCCGTACTTCCACGACTTCACCACGTTGAACAGGAACGGGATGATCGAGGCGCCCAGCACGAACGAGAAGATCGTGGAGATCGTGTTCAGCGTCGTGAAGGTGTCGGTGGGCAGGTAGTCGACGTAGCGGCGCGGCATGCCCTCGGCACCCAGCCAGTGCTGGATGAGGAACGTGCCGTGGAAGCCGATGAACGTCATCCAGAACTGCAGCTTGCCGAGTCGCTCGTCCATCATCCGGCCGCACATCTTCGGGAACCAGAAGGCGACGCCGGCGTTCGCGGCGAACACGACGGTGCCAAAGACCACGTAGTGGAAGTGCGCCACGACGAAGTACGAGTCGGTGACGTGCCAGTCCAACGGCGGGCTGGCCAGCAGCACGCCGGTCAGGCCCCCGAGCAGGAACGTGACCATGAACCCGATCGACCACAGCATCGGCGTCTCGAAGCTCAGCTGGCCGCGCCACATGGTCCCGATCCAGTTGAAGAACTTCAGCCCGGTCGGCACGGCGATCAGGTAGGTCAGGAACGCGAAGAACGGCAGCAGCACCGCGCCGGTGGCGAACATGTGGTGCGCCCAGACGGCCAGGGACAGGAACCCGATGGCCAGCGTCGCGCCGACCATCCCCTTGTAGCCGAACAGCGGCTTGCGGCTGAACACCGGGACGATCTCGGTGATGATCCCGAAGAACGGCAGCGCGATGATGTAGACCTCGGGGTGCCCGAAGAACCAGAACAGGTGCTGCCACAGCATCGGCCCGCCCATCTCGGCCGTGTAGACGCGGGCGCCGAGGTTGCGGTCGGCCAGCAGGCCGAACAGCGCGGCGGTCAGGATCGGGAAGGCCAGCAGGACGAGGATGCTGGTGACCATCGTGTTCCACACGAAGATCGGCATCCGGAACATGGTCATGCCGGGCGCGCGCAGGCAGACGATCGTGGTGATGAAGTTGACGCCGCCAAGGATCGTGCCCAGGCCGCTGACGGCCAGGCCGGCGATCCACAGGTTCCCGCCCACGCCGGGGGTGTGCACGCCGGTCGACAGCGGCGCGTAGGCCGTCCACCCGAACTCCGCGGGCCCTCCGGGGGTGAGGAAACCCGACACCACCATGGTGCTGCCGAAGAGGAACAGCCAGAACGACAGCGCGTTCAGCCGCGGGAAGGCGACGTCCGGCGAGCCGATCTGAATCGGCATCACCAGATTGCCGAAGGCGAAGAAGAGCGGCGTCGCGAACATCAGCAGCATCAGCGTGCCGTGCATCGTGAACAGCTGGTTGTACTGCTCGGGCGAGAGGAACTGAAGGCCCGGCCGGCCCAGCTCGGCGCGCATGAGCATCGCCATGATGCCGCCGATGATGAAGAAGACGAACGAGGCCGTGAGGTACATCAGGCCGATCGTCTTGTGATCGGTGGTGCGCAGGATGTTCGACAGCCGCGAGCCCTTGACGGCGATGTGCGCCGGGCTCGGCCGGCTGACGATCGGCTGCGGTGCGATGGCGGTCATGCCGGCACCCCCGCCCTCGCGTCGTTCGATCCACCGACGTCGATGCGGGACATGTGCGGCCCCCGGTCCTCCCGCATGCGTGCGGGTCTGCGAATCCCACGCCGCCGGGCTCCTGTGGCGGCACGATCATCGTCGCGCATCCCGGGCCGGAGGGAAACCCGGAGCGGTCGCGCGAATCGGCCGATCAGACGGTGGTCGTCCAGGCGGTCACGTCGATCGCCATGCCGTCCGGCGCGTCGGGGTCGGCGACCAGCCAGGCGTCCTCCCGACGCAGGCCGGCGCCGAGCCAGCGCCGGATCTGCCGGTCGAAGCCGTGCCGGGAGGGCGAGCCGGGCGGCCCGGCGGGCCCCAGGAACGTGACGTCATCCTCGCGGTCGTCGGCGAAGCGCAGAACCACCCGGCACCGCGCTCGGCGGTGGCGGGCGGGGGGTACCGCCTCGCGCACCACGGCGGAGACCGCGCCGGCGGCCGCGGCGAAGTCGGCCGCAGCCGCCCGCAGGCGGGCGACGAACTGCTGAGCGGCGTCCGCGTGCACCGGGTCGGTGCCGTCGGCGGTCGCGACCGGCTCGGCCGCGGGGCGCGGAACGGGGGGCAGGGTGCGCCGCCCGCCGGCGTGCATGGTTTCCATGGTGGCGCGAGTGTGGGCGCCGCAACCCGGCGTGTCGCGCGCGGCGCGCCGGGCTGGGGCGGGTGGGTCAGACGGGAGGCAGGACCCCGCCCCCGCCGCCCATCTGGACGTCGGCGGGGAGCTCCACCTCGGCGGTGGCCGCCACCTTGGTGTTGCGCCGGGTACGCCGCTCCACGAAGCGGGCGAGCTGGGAGAGCAGCACGTTCACGATGATGTAGATGAGCCCCGCGGCGACGTAGAGCTGGAAGGTGTAGAGGTCGCCGAACCGGAAGTTGAAGAACTCCACCAGGCTGCGCGCCTGCCGGAGCAGCTCGAAGTAGCCGACGATGAAGCCCAGCGACGAGTCCTTCAGCAGGACGACGAGCTGCGCGATCAGCACCGGCAGCATGCGGCGAACCGCCTGGGGGAGCAGGACGAGCGTCATCACCTGCGACTTGCGCATGCCCAGGGCGAAGGCCGCCTCCCGCTGTCCGCGGTCGACCGACAGGATCCCGGCCCGAAAGATCTCGGCCAGGACCGCCATGTTGTACAGGGTGAGGCCCAACGTCAGCGCGCCGAACGGACCGATGTCGACCCCCACCGTGGGCAGGTACAGCAGGCAGAACAGGATGAGGATCAGCAGCGGCACCGCACGGAAGAACTCGATCACGGCGGTGATCGGCACGCGCACCCAGCGGTGATCCGACAGCCGCCCCACCGCGAGCAGCGCACCGAGCAGCGTGGCGGCGACCATGCCGACGGCGGCGACCTGCAGCGTGTTGACCAGGGCGGTTCCGAGCGCTCGCGGCACGCCGCTGTTGGGGTCGAACAGGACCGCCCACCGGGCGGGCTCGAGCTGGCCGTTGACGCCCAGCCGCCACAGCCCCAGGCCGATCAGCGCCAGCAGGACCAGCCCGCCGATGAAGGTGCCGATCCGGTGGCGGCGGCGGGCCCGTGGCCCCGGTATGTCGAACAGGACGGCCGAGGTGCTCATCGGAGGATCGCCGTCCGTCGCTCGATGACGCCGATCAGCCACGCCGACGGCAGGGTGATGACCAGGTACGCCGCCACGATGGCCAGGAACACCACGAGCAGTTGGTCGGCGTTCTGGTTGGTCAGCCGGACGAGGGCGGCGGCGAGTTCGGTGACCGCGAAGCCGGCGGCGATCGAGGTGTTCTTCGCCAGCGCGATCCACACGTTGCCCAGCGGCGGGACGACGGTCCGGAACGCCTGCGGCAGGACGACCGACGTCAGCGTCTGGCGGAAGTCCAGGCCGAGCGCCCGGGCGGCCTCGGCCTGGCCCGGCGGCACCGAGTTGATGCCCGACCGCAGCGCCTCGGAGACGAAGGCGGCCGTGTAGAGGGAGAGGGCGGCCACGGCGGTGATGAAGCGGGTCGGGAACTGCAGGTCGATCTCGACGATGCCGAACGCCAGGAAGAAGAAGACCACGGTGAGCGGCGTGTTGCGGAAGACCTCCACGTAGAACACCGCCGCGCCGCGCAGCGGCTTGACAGGGCTGACGCGCATCGCGGTCAGCAGCGTCCCCAGCACCAGCGCGCAGATGCCGCTGACGACGGCGAGCGCGAGCGTCGTCAGGAAGGCGTCCCGCAGCAGCGTGAAGTTGTCGGCCAGGAAGGACATCTCACCCCCTCTCGATCGAGGTCCGGCGGCAGGCGGTGGGGCCCGGGATGGACCCGGGCCCCACCGGAGCGGCGATCAGTACCGGTCCACCGACGGCGGCTCGGGGGCCTCCTGGCCGCTGACCGAACCGGCGGTGCGATCCCACGCGTCGGCCCAGGACCCGTCCTCGAAGGACTCCTCCAGGACGTCGTTGATGAACGAGCGGAAGTCGTCGTCGCCCTTCATCAGGCCGATCCCGTACGGCTCCTCGGTGAAGGGGCTGCCGACCAGTTCGAAGTCGTCCGGGCTGCCGGCGATCAGGCCGGTCAGGATGACGTTGTCGGTGGTGACGGCCTGCACGTTGCCGTTCTTGAGGTCGTCGGCGCACTTGGAGTAGACGTCGTAGGTCGTCAGCTGCGCCTCCGGGTACTTCTCCCGGATGTTTTGCGCCGGCGTGGAGCCCTCGACCGAGCACACGGTCTTGCCGGCGAGGTCGTCGGGTCCCTCGATGCCCTCGGGGTTGCCCTTGGCCACCATGATGTCCTGCCCGGCCTCGTAGTACGGCCCGGCGAAGTCCACGACCTGCTTACGGGTGTCGTTGATCGTGTACGTGGCGACCACGATGTCGACCTGGCCGTTCTGGATGAACGGCTCCCGGTTGGCCGACACGGTCTCGGTCCAGGTGATGTCGTCCGCGTCAATGCCGAGCTTCGCCGCGATGATCTTGGCGATCTCGACGTCGAAGCCCTCGGGCTCGCGGGTCTGGGGGTTCAGCAGGCCGAAGCCCGGCTGGTCGAACTTGGTGCCGACGGTGATCGCGCCGGCCTCGTTCAGCTCGGCCATCGTGGTGCCGGCGTCGAACTCGACGTCGGTCTCGACCTCGGCGGTGTTCTCGGCGGCGTCCTCGGCCTGGTTGCCGGCCTCGCTCGCGCAGCCGGCCAGCAGCAGGCCGGCCGCCGCCGCGGCGGCGGCGTAGCGGGTGATGCGCATGGGTGTGATCCCTTCAGGGTCAGTGGTTGAGGATCTTGGACAGGAAGTCCTTGGCCCGGTCGGATCGCGGATTGGTGAAGAAGGTCTCGGGGTCGGCGGACTCGACGATCCGGCCGCCGTCCATGAACACGACCCGGTTGGCCGCGCGGCGGGCGAAGCCCATCTCGTGCGTGACGACGACCATCGTCATGCCGTCCCGGGCCAGCCCGACCATGACCTCGAGGACCTCGTTGATCATCTCGGGGTCGAGCGCCGAGGTCGGCTCGTCGAACAGCATCACCTTCGGGTCCATCGCGAGCGCGCGGGCGATGGCCACCCGCTGCTGCTGACCGCCGGACAGCTGCGCCGGGTACTTGTCGGCCTGGGCGCTCACACCCACCCGCTCCAGCAGCTCGCGGGCGCGCTTCTCCGCCTCGGCCTTGGACTGCCCGCGCACCTTGGTCGGCCCGAGGGTGACGTTCTGCAGGATCGTCTTGTGCGCGAAGAGGTTGAAGCTCTGGAACACCATGCCGACGTCGCTGCGCAGGCGGGCCAGCTGCTTGCCCTCCTCGGGCAGCCGCTCGCCGTCGATCGAGATCTCGCCCTTCTCGATCGACTCCAGGCGGTTGATCGCGCGGCACAGCGTCGACTTGCCGGAGCCGGACGGCCCGATGACGACGACGACCTCGCCCCGGTCGATCTCCAGGTCGATGTCCTGCAGCACGTGCAGCTGGCCGAACCACTTGTTCACGCCCGCGAGGCGGACGAGCGGCTCTCCGTTCGAACGGCTGGTCACCCGACCGACCCTAGGGGGGCCGGGAGTCACGCATCCGGCCGTGGCATCACGAAGGGGTAACGAACACCGCATCCACCCGGGCACGGACGTCGCGGAGCGGGGACGTATCCGGGCTGTGCTTCCGGGTACCGCGACGTGGTCCGGTGGAGCAGACCCTGCAACGACGGAGGTTGCCCGATGACCACCAAGGTCGAGAAGTCCATCCAGGTCGACGTGCCGCTGGCGACCGCCTACAACCAGTGGACGCAGTTCGAGGACTTCCCCCACTTCATGGGTGGGGTCAAGGAGGTCCGCCAGCTCGACGACCGGCGGCTGCACTGGGTCGCCGAGATCGCCGGTGTCCGGCGGGAGTGGGAGGCGTCGATCCTGGAGCAGATCCCGGACCAGAAGATCGCCTGGGCGGCGACGGCCGGCGCGACGAACGCCGGCGCCGTGCGGTTCGAGCCGGCCGGCGTCGCGTCGACGCTGGTCTACCTGACGCTGGAGTACGAGCCCGAGGGCGTCGTCGAGCAGGTCGGCGACAAGCTGGGCATCGTCGAGCGCCAGGTGACCAGCGACCTGCAGCGGTTCAAGGAACTGATCGAGGACCAGGGCTACGCCACTGGCGCATGGCGCGGGTCGGTCAACGAGGGCGTCGGCGTGGGCACGCCCGGTGTGTCGGCCGCCGCGGCCTCGCAGGGCGACAGCGGCAAGGCGGGTGTCTCCGGGACGGCGGTCGCCGCGGGGGTCGCGGCAGCGGCCGTGGGCGCCGCTGCGGTGGCCGCGGCGACGCGATCGGGCGGTTCCGGCGAGCAGCAGGTCCCTGCCGGGGCGGACGAGCCGGGTCCCGTCGAGGTCGTGCCACCACCGGAGACGGCGCCGCCGGTGGAGACGGTCGCGACGACCACCGTCGGAACCGGACCGCAGGCCGCCCCGCCGGTCGAGACGGTCGCTCCCGTCGACCCGCTGGAACCCGTCGCGGACGACTCCATCCTTGCGGACGCGCCGGACACCACCACGGGCAAGGAGCACCTGATGCAGAACGACGAGGGCAGGCCGGGCCCCGGCGTCTGAGCGTCCCGACCGGCCCCTTGCCACGGGCCGGACGTCAGCGATGCTGCTCTGGCCTTCGGCCCGTGGACCTTTCGGCTACCGGTGCACCGAGAAGACGTCGCCGGGCTGGCAGTCGAGCGCGTCGCAGATCGCGGTCAGCGTGGAGAAGCGCACCGCCCGGGCGCGGTCGTTCTTCAGCACCGACAGGTTGACCACGGAGACGCCCACGCGGTCGGCCAGCTCGGTGAGCGTGAGCCCCCGGTCGGTCAGCAGCCGGTCCAGGTGGCAGACCACCCGGTGGGGCGCGTCCTGGTCCTCGGCGCTGCGCGGATCGCTGTCGGTCCGGGCCACGCGGTCAGACCAGCCCGGCGACGTCGTCGGCGAGCTCCCGTCCCCGCCGGAAGGCCTCGGCGCCGGCGAGCAGCAGGACGGCGACGAACAGCGGCGCCATGCGGAACTCGAAGACGACCGCCGTGAGGGGTGATCCCGGAGCGACCGGTTCGACGGCCTGGACGACCAGGTCGTTCACGAAGCCGTCGAGCATCGGCGCCACGGTGCCCCCGAGGACGACGGCGGCGGCCACCGCGGCCAGGCGCCGCGCGTTGTGCCGGTCGAAGGGCCGTCCGTCCTGGATGCTGCTGATCACCCTGGCGAGCAGCCACGCCCCGACGGCGACGGCGAGTGCCGTGAGCGAGGTGCTGAGCTCGGTGAGCACCCGCAGGCCTGTGGGCAGCTCGTCCACCGCGAGCGTGACCATCTCGCCGGAGCTCACCGCCCGCACGCCGTCGGCGAGGTGCTCGGCCACGCCCGCCTGCACGTCGCCGCGGTGCACCTCCACGTAGCCGCCCGACTGGGCGAGCCGGTAGAGCGGCGCCGCCACCGCGACGACCGCGGCCACGACGGCGATGGAGCCGAGCAGCAGTGCCACCTGGGTCATGCCGGTGCGGCCGAGCAGCGGCCGGTTCGTCGTCATGGCGGGCACCATAGCGATAGTCGATAACAATGACAATCGATATGTCCATGGGCGCGCCGTACCCTCGACCCGTCATGGGAACTGCGAGGGAGGCGCCCGCGCGCACCTACCGGGTGCGCACGTACGGGTGCCAGATGAACGTGCACGACTCAGAGCGCCTCTCCGGCCTGCTCGAGGAGGCCGGGTACACCGCCGCCGCGGACGGGGCCGACGCCGACGTATTCGTCCTCAACACGTGCGCGGTGCGGGAGAACGCCGACAACCGGCTCTACGGCAACCTCGGCCACCTCCGGCCGGTCAAGGACGCACACCCCGGCATGCAGATAGCCGTCGGCGGCTGCCTCGCGCAGAAGGACCGCGGCGAGATCGTCCGCCGCGCCCCGTGGGTGGACGTCGTCTTCGGCACCCACAACGTCGGTTCGCTGCCCGCACTGCTCGACCGCGCCCGGCACAACGCCGAGGCGCAGGTGGAGATCGTCGAGTCCCTCGAGGTCTTCCCGTCGACCCTGCCCGCGAAGCGGGAGTCCGCCTACTCCGGATGGGTCTCGATCAGCGTCGGGTGCAACAACACCTGCACGTTCTGCATCGTCCCCTCGTTGCGCGGCACCGAGAAGGACCGCCGGCCGGGGGAGATCCTGGCCGAGGTGCAGGCGCTGGTGGACCAGGGCGTGCTCGAGGTGACCCTCCTCGGTCAGAACGTGAACGCCTACGGTGTCGAGTTCCGCGACCGCGGCGCCTTCGCCGACCTGCTCCGCGCGACCGGTCGCATCGAGGGCCTGGAACGGGTGCGGTTCACCAGCCCGCATCCCCGTGAGTTCACCGACGACGTCATCGCTGCGATGGCCGAGACCCCCGTGGTCTGCCACCAGCTGCACATGCCACTGCAGTCCGGGTCCGACGACGTCCTTCGCCGGATGCGCCGCGGCTACCGGCGGGAGCGCTACCTCGGGATCATCGACCGGGTGCGGGCGGCGATGCCCGACGCGGCGATCACCACCGACATCATCGTGGGCTTCCCGGGCGAGACCGAGGCGGACTTCGAGCAGACCCTCGACGTCGTCCGGCAGGCCCGCTTCGCCAGCGCGTTCACCTTCCAGTACTCCAAGCGCCCGGGGACGCCGGCCGCCGAGATGGACGGTCAGCTCCCCAAGGACGTCGTCCAGGAGCGGTACCTGCGGCTGACCGCGCTGCAGGACGAGATCAGCTGGGCGGAGAACCGGGCGCAGGTCGGCGTGAGGGTCGAGCTGCTGGTCGCAGCCGGGGAGGGGAGCAAGGACGCCGCGACCGGCCGGCTCTCCGGCCGGGCCCGCGACGGCCGGCTCGTGCACTTCGCGGCGGCCGACGGCGTCCGGCCCGGCGACGTCGTCGAGACGGTCGTCACCGACGCGAAGCCGCACTTCCTGGTCGCCGACGGCGCGCTGCTCTCGCACCGCCGGACCCGCGCGGGGAACGCCGGTGAGGCGGGCACCCGTCCGTCGACGCCCGGCATCCTGCTGGGCATGCCGCGGGTCGGCGCGCCCGTCTAGTTCCAGCTCTCGGTACGGAAAGCCGGCGTCTCCCGCGCAGCTTTCGGGACCGACAGCCGGTGCTCAGCGGCGGCCGGCGCTCTTCTCCGCCTCGGCCAGCCACTCCCGGCGGGTGGCCAGGTTGGCCTTCGCCTCCTCGATCCGCCGCTCGTCGCCGGCCGCCTCGGCCTTGGCCAGCTGCTCCTCGGCCTTGGTCACCGCCGACCGCATGGAGGCAACCATCGGGTTCTCCGGGGCGGTGCGGGCGCGAGTCGAGTCCGCGGCCCCGCGGACCTTCTGCTCGACGGCCTGCATCCGGTCCTCCAGTGACCGCATGGCGCCGCGGGGCACGTGCCCGATCGCGTCGTAGCGCTCTTGGATCCTGCGCAGCGCGTTCTGGGCGCCCCGCAGGTCGCTGGTGGGGTCGATCTTCTCCGCCTCGGCCAGCAACTGCTCCTTGAGCGCCTGGTTGGCCTGCTCCTCGCCGGTGCGCTTCTTGTCCGACTCGGCCCGGGCGGTGAAGAAGACGTCCTGGGCGGCCCGGAACTGCTTCCAGAGGTCGTCGTCGCCCTCGCGACCGGTGCGCGGCACCGCCTTCCAGCGCTCCATCAGCCCCCGCATGGCTGCGCTGGTCGGGCCCCAGTCGGTCGAGGTGGCGAGCTTCTCGGCCTCCTTGATCAGTTCCTGCTTCGCCGCGCGGGACTCCCCGCGCTGGGCGTCCAGCGAGGCGAAGTGGGCGCCGCGGCGGCGGCCGAACGCGTCGCGCGCGGCGGCGAAGCGCGACCACAGCGCCTCGTCGGTCTTCCGGTCGATGCCGCGGATCGTCTTCCACTCCTCGACGATCGCCTTCAGCCGGTCGCCGGCGGCCTTCCACGCCGTCGACTCGGCGGCGATCTGCTCCGCCTCGGCGGCCAGCGCCTCCTTGCGCGCGATCTGTGCGGCCCGGGCCGCGGCCTTCTCCGCGCGCGACTCGGCGGCCGCGGAGTCGGCGGTGCCGACCATCGCCCGTGCCCGCTCGGCCAGCCCGTCGAGGTCGCCGACGGCCGCCGCGGTGGGGATGGAGTCGGCGAGCGCCTGGGCCTTGCTCTTCAGCTCGCTCGGGTTGCCGGTGTGCGCCTTGAGCCGCGCCTCCAGCAGGGCGACCTCGGTGGCGAGGTCGTCGAAGCGGCGCCCGTAGTGGGCGAGCCCGGCGGCGGGCTCGCCGGCCTGCCAGGAGCCGACCGCCCGCTCGCCGTCGGCGGTGCGGACGTACACGGTGCCGTCCTCGTCGACGCGGCCCCACTCGCCGGGGTCGCTCGCCGGGACGGCGGGCGGCTCGGCCGGTTCGGCGGCGAGGGGGACCACCGGTGCCGTCGGAGCCGGCCGCGGCGGCATGGGGCGGGGGACCGGGGGCTTCGGGGTCGCGGTGACCGACGGCGCCGAGTACGACGGCGCGGAGGACGACGGGTCGGAGGACGACAGCGCGTTCTCGGACGGGTCCGCGGTGTCGGTCGGGGCCTCCGGCGTGGCGGCGGGATCGGTCGCGGGATCGGTCGTGGGATCGGCGAGCTCCGCGTCCGCAGGGGTGGGCGCCTCGGGCGTCCCGGCCGCCGGCGTGACCGCCTCGGAGACCGCCTCCGGCTCATCGGCCGCCGGCTCCGGCGCGGTCGGCTCGGGTGCCGTCGGCTCCGGTGCCGTCGGCTCCGGTGCCACTGCCTCCTCCGCGGGCGCCACCGCGGGGGCCTCCTCCGGCGTGACGGCGTCTGGCCCGACGGCGTCCGCGGGGCTCGGCGCCGGGCCTCCCGCCTCGGTTCCCGCCTCGCCGCTGGTCGCGTCCGGGTTCTCCGCAATCGGCGGAGAGGCCTGCTGCGCCCCGTTCCCAGGGTTGTCGTTGCTCGACACGTCGGCAGTGTCCCACGTCGCATCCGGGAGACTGCTCTCGTGACCGCCGTCCCCGGACGCCTCCCGACGCCAGGAGCCCGCGCGTCGGTGAGCGTCGCCTTCTGCCCCGCTCCGCCGCTGCTGCTGCCGGCGGTCGAGGGGCGGGGGGCACCGGAGACCATGGTGCTCCGCCGCGCGTGCGCCGACGCGGTGGACCGGATGCTCGCCGCCGGCCCGGAGCTCGTGGTCGTGGTCGGCGACGGCGCCCCGCCGGGGATGCGCTTCGGGCCGGGGGACGCCGGTTCCCTCGGGGGCTTCGGGCTCGACCTCGAGGTCCCGTTCGACGGCCGCGTGCGGCCGGGTGGCGTGCCCGTACCGCTCCCGCACACGCTCGGCGCCTGGCTGCTCGACGAGGCAGGCTCCGGCGGCCGGCGCATCGGCGTCGGGCCGGCCGACCTCCCAGCGCTCGTGCGCGAGCTGCCCGGACCGCTCGGCATCCTCGCGATGGGCGACGGCTCGGCCCGCCGCTCCGTCAAGGCGCCCGGCTACCTCGACGAGGACGCCGCCCCGTTCGATGCCGCCGTCGCGCAGGCGCTCGCTGCCGGGGACGCCGCAGCACTCGCGGCGCTCGACCCCGACCGGGGACAGCGGCTGCTCGCCGCGGGCGTGCCCACCTGGCGGGCGGTGGGGGAGGCGCTCGCCGGTCAGCGGGTCGCTGCCCGGCTCCACCTCGACACCGCGCCCTTCGGGGTCGGCTACCTCGTCGCGGACTGGGTGGTGGCGTGAACGCCGAACCGCCCGTCGTCGCCGTCGTCGGCCCCACCGCCACCGGCAAGACGGCGCTGGCCGTCGCGCTGGCACAGCGGTTGGGCGGTGAGGTGGTCAACGCCGACTCGATGCAGCTCTACCGCGGCATGGACATCGGCACCGCCAAACCCGGCCCGGCCGAGCGCGGCGGCGTGCCGCACCACCTGCTCGATCTGTGGAAGGTGCGCGAGGCCGCGTCGGTGGCCGAGTACCGCCGGCTCGCCCGCGCCGAGATCGACCGGCTGCGGGCGGCGGGCACGGTCCCGCTGCTCGTGGGCGGGTCCGGTCTCTACGTGCGCGCCGTCCTCGACGAGCTGGACTTCCCGGGCACCGATCCCGCCGTCCGCGCCCGGCTGGAGGCCGAGCTGGCCACGGTCGGCGCGGCCGAGCTGCACGGGCGGCTGGCGCGGCTCGACCCGGCGGCCGCGGGGTCGGTGCTGCCGAGCAACGGACGGCGGATCGTGCGCGCGCTGGAGGTCATCGAGCTGACCGGCCGGCCGTTCCGGGCCGAGCTGCCCGAGCCCCGGCCGCACTATCCGGTGGTCGCGGTGGGGCTCGACCGCACGCCCGCCGAGCTCGACGAGCGGATCGCCGTCCGGGTGGACCGCATGTGGTCCGCCGGCTTCGTCGAGGAGGTGGCCGCGCTGGAGGCCGAGGGCCTGCGCGAGGGGCCGACGGCGTCCCGGGCACTGGGCTACGCGCAGGTGCTGGCCCAGTTCGCCGGGGAGCTGAGTGCGGACGAGGCGCGCGCCCGCACGGTCTCCAGCACCCGCCGGTTCGTGCGGCGCCAGCGGTCCTGGTTCCGGCGCGACCGCACGATCCGCTGGTTCGACGCGGGCGACCCCGACCTCGTCGATGGGGTCACCGCCGTGATCACCGGGCCTACGATCGGGTCGTGACCTCCTCTCCACGCGTGCTCCTCGGGCACGGCACGGAGAACGACTTCGTCGTCCTGCCCGACCCCGACGGTGCGGTCTGGCCCGAGGACCGGCTCGACCCCGCCATGGTCCGGCGGCTGTGCGACCGCCGGGGCGGGCTGGGCGGCGACGGCGTGCTGCGCGTCGTCCGCACGGTGCACGTCCCCGACGCGCCGGCCGTCCTGGGCGAGGACCTCGACCGGTGCGAGTGGTTCATGGACCACCGCAACGCCGACGGCTCGCACGCCGAGATGTGCGGCAACGGCATCCGGCTCTTCCTGCACGTCCTGGTGAGCGAGGGGCTGCTCGACCGCGCCACGTGCGAGGCCGGCGTCCTCGTCGGGACCCGCGGCGGGCCGCGCAGCGTGGGCGCCACACCGGACGGCGACTACTGGGTCGACATGGGCCCGGCCCGGGTGTTCGGCCAGGGCGAGGCCGAGGTGTCCGGCACCACGTTCGCCGGTCTCGCCGTGTCCCTCGGCAACCCGCACCTGGCCTGTCTCACCGACAAGGACGTCGACACGCTCGACCTGACCGCGCCCCCCGCCTTCGACCCGGGCCTCTTCCCCGACGGCGTCAACGTCGAGTTGATCAACGTCGTGGAACCGGGCGCGCACGTGCGGCTGCGGGTGTTCGAGCGGGGGGTCGGCGAGACCCGGTCCTGCGGCACCGGCGCCTGCGCCGCCGCGCGGGCCGCCCTCACCGCGGACGGCCGGGACGACGGCACCGTCGTCGTCGACGTGCCCGGCGGGCGCCTGTCCGTGCGGATCGCCAACGGGACGACGGTGCTCACCGGCCCCGCGGTGATCGTCGCCGCCGGCGGGCTGTACCCGGAGTGGCTGTCGGCCTGACCGTCAGGCCTCGTCGGCGGTGTCCGCCCGGGTCTCCGGCTCGTCCGTGGGTGGCTCCGGCTTGTCGGCCGGCCCCACGTTGCCCTCGCCGCGAGGCTCCCCCCGGCCGGTGTCCTGGTCGGGGCCACCCCAGAGGTTGCGCGGCGGGTCGAGGCCCTTCGGGTCGCGGCCCGGGTCCTCGATGTCGCTGTTCGAGCCGAGGCTGCTGCTCATCGCCGTCCTCCTGTGTCGAGCGGATCTCCTGACCCCTACCCGCCTCGGCCCGGGATGCACTCGAAGGCCTCCGGTGTTGTACCGGGCGATGACAACTCGAATGCCTCTTTCCGCGGGGCGTGCCACGCTGGAGCCGATGACCACCGCTCCCGACGCCGTTCCGTTCGACGAACCGACCCGCCCCGCTCCCGCCGGTGAGTGGGACGAGCCCGACGAGACGACCGGCTCCTACGTCCGCGAAGAGCGGGGCGCCCTCCGCCGCGTGGCCGGGCTGTCCACCGAGCTCGCCGACGTCACCGAGGTCGAGTACCGCCGGCTCCGCCTGGAGCGCGTCGTGCTCGTCGGCGTGTGGACGGACGGGACCCAGGCCGACGCCGACCGGTCGCTGGCCGAGCTCGCGGCTCTCGCGGAGACCGCGGGATCGCAGGTCCTCGAGGCCGTGAGCCAGCGCCGCGACAAGCCCGACGCCGCCACCTACGTGGGCTCGGGCAAGGCGAACGAGATCCGCGACATCGTCGCCGCTACCGGGGCCGACACCGTGATCTGCGACGGCGAGCTGACCCCGGGCCAGCTCAACCAGCTGGAGAAGATCCTCAAGGTCAAGGTGGTCGACCGGACCGCGCTGATCCTCGACATCTTCGCCCAGCACGCGAGCAGCCGGGAGGGCAAGGCCCAGGTCGAGCTGGCCCAGATGCAGTACATGCTGCCGCGGCTGCGCGGCTGGGGTGAGTCGCTGTCCCGGCAGGCCGGTGGCCGCGTCGCCGGCGGTGGCGGCATCGGTACCCGCGGGCCGGGTGAGACGAAGATCGAGACCGACCGGCGGCGGATCCGCTCGCGCGTGAGCAAGCTGCGCAAGGAGATCGCCGGGATGGCGACCGCGCGGGCGACCCAGCGGTCCAGCCGCGACCGCAACGCCGTGCCCAGCGTGGCCATCGCCGGCTACACGAACGCAGGCAAGTCCAGTCTGCTGAACCAGCTCACCGGTGCGGGCGTGCTGGTGGAGAACGCGCTGTTCGCGACCCTGGACCCGACGGTCCGCCGCGCGGAGTCACCGGACGGGCGGGAGTACACGCTCACCGACACCGTCGGCTTCGTCCGGCACCTGCCGCACCAGCTGGTCGACGCGTTCCGCTCCACCCTGGAGGAGGTCGCCGCGGCCGACCTGCTGCTGCACGTCGTGGACGGTGCCGATTCCGACCCCCTCGGGCAGATCGACGCCGTCCGGGTGGTGCTCGGCGAGATCGACGCCGCCGCCGTGCCGGAGCTCATCGTCGTGAACAAGGTCGACGCGATGAGCGAGGAGGACGTGCTCACCCTCCGCCGGGCTCTGCCCGGTGCGGTGTGGGTCTCCGCACGGACCGGCGCCGGCATCGACGGCCTGCGCGAGATCATCGCCACCCGGCTGCCGCACCCCGACGTGGACGTCGACGTCCTGGTGCCCTACGACCGGGGCGACCTGGTCGCCCGGGTGCACCGCGACGGCGAGGTCCTCAGCGAGAAGCACGAGGACTCCGGCACCCGGCTGACCGCCCGCGTGGACGGCGCGCTGGCGGCCACGCTCGAGGAGTTCGCCGCCCCGATCGCCTGACCCCGGGAGGGTGAGCAGGCCCGGCGCGCGGATCACGATCAGGTCACGGGCCGGTACGGTGACCGGGTGACCAGCGGTGTGATCCGCGAGACCGGGCCGCCCCGTGAGCAGGCGCACGGAGCGTCGGTCGGGCGCCCGCCGTGGTGGCTCCTGCTGGCGGCGCTCGCCGTCGGGGCCGCGGTCACCGCCGACCTCCTCACCCGTGGCTGGCTCGAGCGGATGGATCTGCAGGTCTCGGAGGTCATCAGCGACTGGGGCCTGCGGGACTCCGCCGCGTTCCCCGCGATCTGGGTTCTCACCCAGGTGGGGGGCCGGGTCACGATCCTCGCCGTCCTCGCCGGGCTGGTCGGGTACCTCGCCTGGCGCCGGCACACCTGGCTGCCGCTGGTGCGGGTGCTGCTGGCCCTCGCGCTGTTGACCGTCGTCGTCTACGCGATCAAGCACGGCACCGGGCGGACGGCACCGAGCTTCCCCGGTTCCTTCTTCTTCCACGACGACGGCGCCTCCTTCCCGTCGGGGCACGTGGCCAACGCCGTCCTGATGTGGGGGGTGGCCCGCTGGCTGGTGGTGGAGTACGGGCTCTCCGATCGGGTGCAGCGCCCCTTCTGGTGGCTGAGCGTCGCCGGACCGGTCGTCACCGGCGCCGCGATGGTCTCCCTGGACTTCCACTGGGTCACCGATGCGGTCGTCGGGGCCGCCGTGGGGCTGCTGCTGTTGGGCGTGGTTCACGCACTGGACGCAGCGGTTCTGTCACGCTGGGTACGTGCCCGAGCAGGCCGGCAGTCCGCGTAGCGGCGTGCGGGGACGGCTGCTGGCGACCGGGGGAGTCCTCGGCGTCGCGGCCGTCCTCGGCTGGCCCCTGCCCGCTGCCGCCGAGGAGGCCGGCACGACACCCGCCCCGGCCGCGGCGACGCAGTGCCAGATCACCGATCCGCGGCTGCCCGAGCTCTCCGGCCTGGTGGCCGTCGGCGACCAGCTCCTGGCGATCAACGACGGGGGCGACCAGCTGGCCGTCCACCTGCTCGACGCCGCCTGCCAGGTGGTGGACGTGCACACCGCCGCGGTGGACCCCTACGACCCCGAGGACCTGGCGGTGGCACCGGACGGGACGGTCTGGCTGGCCGACATCGGGGACAACAACGCCGCGCGGCCGACCGTGGCGATGCTGGTCCTGCGGCCGGACGGTACGACCAGCGTGTACCGGCTGACCTACCCCGACCGCCCCCACGACGCCGAGGCGCTGCTCCTCGCTCCCGACGGGACGCCCTACGTCGTCACGAAGGAGCCGCTCGGCGCGACCGGCGTGTACCGGCCGGCGGCGCCCCTGGTGGACGGCGGAACGGTCGCGATGGCCAAGGTCGCCGAGGTGAACCTGACGTTCACCGGCACCCCCGGCGGACCGGTGGGGCAGGCCGGCCAGCTGCTGGTGACCGGCGGCGCGGTCGCGGCGGACGGCGCGCACCTGGCGCTGCGCACGTACACCGACGCCTACGTGTGGTCGCTGACCGGTTCCGACGTCGTGGGCGCGCTGGCCGCAGCCCCCGTCCGGATCGCCCTGCCGGACTCACCGCAGGGGGAGGCGATCACCTTCTCCGCGGACAACCGCAACCTGCTCGTGGCGAGCGAGGGGCTGCCGAGCAGCCTGACGGTGGTGCCCCTGACCGCCGACCTGGTGGCGCCGGCGGCGACGACGGCGGGCGCACCGGTGCCCAGCCTGACCGATCTCACGAGGTCGGGCCTGTCGCCCATCACGTCCGCGATCATCGCCGCGCTCGTGGCCACGATCGTCGTGTGGATCGTCGGGCTGGTGCGCCGCCGCCCCTGAGCGGCCGCCCGAGGGGGTCCATCCTCAGACCCGCCGCAGGACGCTGACGACCCGGCCGAGGACGGTGGCGTCGTCACCCGGGATCGGCTCGAACGCGGGGTTGTGCGGCAGGAGCCAGACGTGGCCGTCGCGCCGCTTGTAGGTCTTGACCGTCGCCTCGCCGTCGATCATCGCGGCGACGATCTCGCCGTTCTCCGCCGTGGGCTGCTGGCGGACGACGACCCAGTCTCCGTCGCAGATCGCGGCCTCGATCATCGAGTCGCCGACCACCTTGAGCATGAACAGGGTGCCCTCGCCGACGAGCTCGCGGGGGAGGGGGAAGACGTCCTCGACCGCCTGCTCGGCGAGCACCGGGCCACCGGCGGCGATCCGCCCCACGAGCGGCACGTAGGTGGGAGCCGGCGCGGCGACCTCGTCGCCGGCGAGGACATCGGCCTGGGCCGGCAACGCGTGCGGGCTGTCGCCGGGGAGCCGGACGTCGAGGGCCCGCGGGCGGTTCGGGTCGCGCCGCAGCCAGCCCTTCTTCTGCAGCACCGAGAGCTGGTGGGCGACCGAGGAGGCCGACGACAGGCCGACGGCCTCGCCGATCTCCCGGACAGAGGGCGGATATCCCCGCCGCTCGATCGAGTCGCGGATGACCTCGAGCACGCGGCGCTGCCGCTGGGTCAGCCCGTCGCCGTCCGACCCGCGGTCGGGAAAGGCGCGCACGGTGGCCGACTCGGTGCCCGCGGTGGCGCTCCCGGATGACCTGCGGCCGCCGGTGGTACCGCTCTTCTCCGCCACGTCGCCTCCTCGTCCGCCGCTCGCGCGGCGCGTGTGTCCGTCGGAGCGACGGTAGCGCGCCGAGGGCCCTGGATCAAACACATGTTCGAAGTCGTGACGTGTCCTGTCGCTTTCGTCGGAGCCATGGAGTAGACATCGAACAGTCGTTCGATTCGAACACCTGTTCGGGACCAGTCGGCGAGGCGGAAGGAGCGGTCATGGGGTGCGTGCAGCAGTCGGTGCTGGAGTTCGACGAGGAGGTCCGGGCGCCGTGGCGGCCCCGCCTCGTGGCCGACTCGCATCCGCTCGACACGGCCCCCGTCCTCGCCCTGCGGCCCCATCCCTCACGCCGGGCGCCGTCCCGGGTAGGGGCCTGCCGCCCCGGGGCACCGCCGTCGGGCGCTACCCCGGCGGCGCGCACCACGGCTTCGCGGGCGGCTGCAGTGCGCCCGTCGCCGGGCCGGGGGCCGCAGGGGACGCGCCGCGGGCCGGCGCGACCGGGCGCGGTTCGCCTGCGGCTCACCCGCCGTGCCCGCCGGCTCGCGGTGGTCCTGGCCCTCGCTGCGGGGGTAGCGCTGGGGTCGTGGCTCGGTCCGCTGCTCAGCGGGGGCGGTGGTGATCTGCGGCTGGCTGGAGACACCAGCGTCGTGGTCCAGCCCGGTGACACGCTGTGGACGATCGCCGGCTCGCTGGGTGGCGACGGCGACGTGCGGGTGGTCGTCGACCGCATCCAGGAACTCAACGGGCTGGCCGGCGAGCCGCTGGTGCCGGGCCAGGTCCTCCAGCTGCCGTGAGCCAGGTCACCCGTCGAGCGGACCACCTGGTAGCGCAACCACAGAATGGACGGGTCGGCACGGCTAGAGGTCGACAACGTCGCTGCCCGACTTCGTCAACCCTCAGTGCGGGCGCGTTCACACTGTGTTGCGGTTCCAACGCTTACGGTCATCGTGTGTCAGGCGCCATGGAGAACCGAGCAGCGGTGTTCACCAGTCAACCCCAGGCGGTCGAGGTCTACCAGGCCGGTACCTGGTGGTCCGGGGAGCTCCTCGGCTGGCGGCACGACGCCGACGGCTCGTGCAAGGTGTGGGTCCGGGTCGTCCTCGGCGGTGTCGAGGAGACGGCGTGGACCGACCTGGCCACCCTCCGCCTGCCCGAGCGGCACCTGATGGTCGCGGCCGAGTCGCCCGCGTCGGTCTACGCCCCGGCGTCGCAGGAGATGTCGGTCGCCCGGCACCCGGCTGGGCGTCGCCACCGCGCCGCGGCGGACGACACCGCCACCGCCGGCCTGCCCAAGGTGCGCGACTTCACCGTCGTGACGAGCGGTCCGGTCGCCCCGTCCGGCGGCCGCCGCCGGGCTCCGGAGGACGTCGTGGAGGAGTCGGCCGGTGGCCGGCGGCACGCCCCCGAGGACACCGCCACCACGCTGTCGCCGGCCGTCGCCCCCGCGGTGCCGTCCCCCGCGGGTGGCCGTCGGCGCGCCCCCGAGGACGCGGTCGCCGGAATCCCGGCGCCCCCATCGCCGCTCGGCCGCCACCGCGCCCCGGGTGACCCCGGCCGGCACCGCACCGCCGACACCGGGCTGTTCCCCGTCGTCGCCGGGGAGTCGGCGCCGCCCACTCAGGTCCAGGCCGCGGTCGGCCACCCGATCGCGGACCGCCGCAGGGCGGCTCCGGCGCCCCGGGCTCCCCGCCCGGAGGGGTCGCGCGACGGCTGGAGCGCCCCAGAGGGCCTCGAGGCCGAGCTGCTCACCCGGCCGATGCGGCTGAGCGACCACGCGCCGCACTCCGGTCGCCCACGGCTGGACGGATCCCTCCGCAGCGTCTGACAGGGGCTACGGCTCCGTTCTCTCCCCGCGCTGGGGGAGCTACTCGGGAGGTGCCCGCTCCGACCGCCACGGCGTCGCCGTGGTCGGCCGGCGCTCAGGGGCGTCCGGTCCGCTCCTCGAGACCGGTCTTCGTGCGTCGTCGGCCGGGCCGGCGGTCGCCTCCGGACACGTGCGTCGAGGCGCTTGCGGAAATGACTCCGGCATGCCCCGGCGCGTCGGGGCGGCGTGTCGTGTGACTCGTGGTGACCGGTGTTCTCCCTGGTGACGGCAGTGTCGGAGCGGAACACGCCGGGCTCGCGATCGCTTGCACATCTTGTGTAGACCAGCCTAGGGTTCCCCTACATCTAGTAGTTACAGAGCTGTAAGCCCGTCCACAGGGCGTCCTCAGGTTCTCCCCGGGGCATCCACCGGATGTCCCCAGGAGGGTCCACAGGACGGTCCCGGACGGGTCGACCGGAGAGGAGGTGAACCACCGTGCGCTGCCCGTTCTGCCACAACGCCGACAGCCGGGTCATCGACTC
>DATHAK010000120.1:0-2581 GCA_035296685.1 Blastococcus sp. | reverse complement strand
CGCCGCCGAAGATGCCTGGAACACTCGCGATCCCGAACGCGTTTCGCTGGCGTATACGGTCGACAGCAAGTGGCGAAACCGCAGCGAGATCTTCCAGGGACGGCCCAAGATCGTCGAGTTCCTGACACGCAAATGGAATCGGGAGCTCGACTACCGGCTCATCAAGGAGCTGTGGGCATACACGGGCAATCGTATCGCGGTCCGGTTCGCGTACGAATGCCACGACGATTCGGGAAACTGGTTCCGCGCCTACGGCAACGAGAACTGGGAATTCGACGAGAACGGCCTCATGCGTCAGCGACAGGCCAGCATCAATGACCTGCCGATCCGCGAGTCAGAGCGGAAGTTTGACTGGGACCGCAGACGTCCAAGGCCTGCAGATCATCCCGGCCTCACCGATCTCGGCCTGTGACCCAGGGCCTCGTCATAGCGTGCCTGCTCCACATCCCTCCGGCCGACTAACCCGACCATCACCAACAAGGCAAGCCCACAATTTGCCGAGGCTCTACGAGGACATTCCGGAACGTTCTCTTGGGGCGTGACCTTGGCCGCGGGCAGGCTTCGTGCGTTTCAGGGTAGGGGGTGTGAGTGCGGCTGGCTGGGTTGTGGGAGGGCGGGATCGGCGAGTTGGTGAAGGACCACGATGCCGCCGAGGGCGGGCCGGTCGAGGCGCTGGTGGTCGGTTTGGATGTACTCGTCGAGGACGGCCAGGAGGCGCCGGTCGAGCTCCTGCACCTCCTCGTCCGACAGGTGGAGCATGAAGCGGGCGTAGGTACGGACTGAGCCTGGTCCCGCTTCGCTGAGCTCGGCCTGGAAGGCCTCGATGGAGGCGAGGGAGCTCTCGTCGTCACGGTCGTCGTAGGGCTCGCCCTCGTCGGTGTCACCGTAGGCCGACAGCCACCAGGACAGCCCGGAGGCGCGGTAGGGCTTCTCCAGAGCCCCGCTGGCCCCGGTGCGGATCGGTGCCGGCTCTAGTAGTCCGGCCCTGACCAGCAGGCGGACGTGGTACAGGGTCGTGCCGGGTTGGCTGTCCAACCGGTCGGCGAGTTGCTTGTTGGTCATGGGCTGCTGCCCGCACAGCCGCAGGATTCGCAGGCGCAGCGGGTGCGCGGCCGCCTTGGCTTGCAGGATCGTGGCGCGCCGGCGGCGGTCATCGACCGCCGACAGGCTTGGCTCGGGGTCCTGGTAGGTCATGGCGGCATGCTACGCCGCAGTCGAGTCTTGGCATATCGATCGACAGATCTAAAATCGATATGCCATCCTTCAACCATGGCGGACATGATCGATCGCCCACGCGAGGATGAGGAGCCGGGCCGCCTCGGTCGGCCGTTCTGGCAGCTGTGGTCGGCCTCGGCCCTGTCCAACCTCGCCGACGGGCTGGTCAAGATTGCGCTGCCGTTGGTCGCCGTCACCCTGACCGACTCCCCCGGGCTGGTCGCCGGGGTCACCTTGGCGGTGACGCTGCCCTGGCTGTTGTTCGCGCTGCCGGTCGGGGCGCTGGCCGACCGGGTGGACCGACGCATCGCGATGGTCATGGCCGACGTCGTGCGGGCGGCCGCAATGGCCGTCCTGGCCGTCCCTCTGGTCCTCGGGCTCGAGTCGTCTGCAGCAGCGCTCTGGGTCCTGTACGCCGTGGCCCTGCTTCTGGGAACCGCCGAGACGGTCTATGACACCTGCGCCCAGTCGATCCTGCCCCAGGTCGTGGCCCGGGATCGGCTGCCGCGGGCCAACGGTCGCCTGATCGCCGTCGAGCTGACCGCCAACGAGTTCGTTGGCCCCCCGCTGGGGGGTCTGCTGGTGGCGGCCGGGGTCGCGGCCGCCTTTGTGGCCCCGGCCGCGCTGTGGGCGGCCGCGGTCGGGGCCCTGCTGCTGCTGCGTGGCGGCTTCGCCGTTCCACGGGAGGAGCCGACGACCCTGCGCGCTGATGTGGCCGAAGGGCTGCGCTACCTGTGGCGGCACCGGCTGCTGCGCACGCTGGCCGCCATGACCGGGCTGTTCAACTTCGCGACCAACGCCACCTTCGCCGTCTTCGTGCTCTACGCTGTCGGTCCCGACTCGGCCATGGGTCTGACCGAGGTCGGCTACGGTCTGCTGTTTGCCACCCTGGCCGCCGGAAGCCTCATCGGCGCCCTCCTAGCCGACCCCATCATTCGACGCCTCGGCCGCTCGCGGTCGCTGTTGGTGGGCCTCCTGGGCGGTGTTGGCACCGTTGGCGTCGCCGCCGTGACCACCATTCCCCTGGTGATCGCCGTGGCCTTCCTCATCGGCGGCCTCACCAATGCCCTGTGGAACGTCGTCGCCGTCTCGCTGCGCCAACGCATCACCCCCGACCGCATCCTCGGCCGGATCAACAGCAGCTACCGGCTCGTCGCCTGGGGCACCAGACCCCTGGGCGCCGCCGCCGGCGGCCTCCTCGCCGAGCTGCTTGGCCTGCGTGCCGTCTTCGCCGTTGCCGCCGCGCTCATCCTCGGCACCCTGATCGGCATGCCCCAAGTCACCGACACCGCCATCAGCACCGCCGAACAGGACGCCGATAACTGACACCGCCGCACCTCGCCACCTCACCGCGAGGGCGTCAACG
>DATHAK010000119.1:0-27517 GCA_035296685.1 Blastococcus sp. | reverse complement strand
CGGCTGATGTTCGACCACTACCGGGCGCACGGGTTCACCGGGAGCCCCCGGGTGCTGGAGGCGCTGCTGGGGCGCCCGGCGCGAACCTTCGCCGAACACCTGCGTGAACAGGAACTCCCACCTGCGACGAGCGAACTACCGTGAGCGACGTGGAGGACGCGGTCGACCAGATCCTGGAGCAGTGGGGCCGGGAGCGTCCCGACCTGGACTGCTCGCCGATGGGGATCATCGGGCGCATCACCCAGCTGCAGCGCGAGGTGTACCTCGCGCAGCGGGCCACGTTCTCCCGCTACGGGCTCGACGCGCCGTCCTTCGACGTCCTCGCGGCGCTGCGGCGGGCGGGCAAGCCGTACCAGCTCACCCCCACCGCCCTGATGCGGACGGCGCTGGTGACCTCGGGCGCGATCACCCAGCGGCTGGACCGGTTGGAGGAGAAGGAGCTGATCACCCGCGAGCGCAGCGAAGCCGACGGCCGGGCGGTCGTGGTCACCCTGACCGACGCCGGGCGGGAGGCCCTGGACGCGGCCCTTCCCGAGCACCTGGAGACCGAACGGCAGCTGCTGGACGGGTTGTCGGCGGAGGACCGCGAGCAGCTCGCCGCGCTGCTCCGCCGGCTGCTGGTCGCGCGCGGCCGGGTCCCCCAGAACGGCGGTTAGTGCACCGACCGCTGATTCTGCGGTCGTGGCAAACCCCACTAACCTGGTGCGGTTGATGTGAGTTACTCTTCCGCCATGCCTCCGCTGCCCCTCCTCGTGGCCTGCCGCCACCTGGACCACGGGTGGCTGAGCAGCGCTCTCTGTCGCTCGGCCTGACCGCCGCCCCTTTCATCCCGGGCGCGCGGCGTCGCCGACGCTTGCCCTGAGCCCGTCGCCGGACCCGTGCGCCCTCGCCTCGACGAGGAATCATGCCGACCAACCGCACTCTGCTCAACCGCACGCAGCTCCGCCGCTCGCTCTCCCTGTTCGCCCTCGTGCCCGTGGCGGCGCTCCTGGCCGCCTGCGGCGGTTCGAGCAGCGCCGACGCCGGCGCTGCCGCCGCATCCGGCGCTGCCGACGAGCTCCGCCTGGGCTACTACGCCAACGTCACCCACGCCCCCGCGCTGATCGGGGTCAACGAGGGACTGTTCGCCGACGAGCTCGGTGACACGAAGCTGACCACGCAGGTCTTCAACGCCGGGCCCGACGTAGTGGAGGCCCTGTTCGCCGGGGCGATCGACGCCGCCTACATCGGCCCCAGCCCCACGATCAACGCCTACGGGCAGAGCGACGGCGACGCGATCCGCATCATTGCCGGCGCGGCCTCGGGCGGCGCGCAGCTCGTCGTCCGCGACGGGATCGACTCCTCCGCCGACCTGAAGGGCACCACGCTCGCCAGCCCCCAGCTGGGCAACACGCAGGACGTCGCGCTGCGCACCTGGCTGACCGAGGAAGGCCTGGAGAACAGCGTCGAGGGCGGCGGCGACGTGACGATCGCGCCGACCGCGAACAGCGACGTCCTCAACCTGTTCCAGACCGGCGAGCTCGACGGTGCCTGGGTCCCGGAGCCCTACGCCTCCCGGCTGGTGCTCGAGGGCGGCGGCCACGTCCTGGTCAACGAGAAGGACCAGTGGCCGGACGGCGCGTTCGTGACCACCCACCTGATCGTCCGCACCGAGTTCCTCGAGAAGTACCCGGACACGGTCGAGGCCCTGCTGCGCGGGCACGTGGCCGCGGTCGAGCTCGCGACCGGTGACGCCGCCGCCGCGAAGACCGCGGTGAACTCCGGCCTGGAGGCCGCCGGCGGCAAGCCCCTGGACGCCGAGGTGCTCGACCGGTCCTGGAGCGAGCTCACGGTCACCTACGACCCGATCGCCTCGGCGCTCGCGCAGTCGGCGAAGAACGGCGTCGCCGCCGGCACGAGCGAGGAGACGGACCTCGACGGCATCTACGACCTCCGACCGCTCAACGCCATCCTCGACGACCAGGGCCTCGACACGGTCTCGGCCGGCGGCCTCGGCGACGAGTGACCTGAATCCCCCCGCCCCACCCAGGAGTCCGGTATGAGCACGACAACAGCGACCGTCGAAGCACCGAGGGACCTGCCGAACGTCGCGGCGGCTCCGCCGATCGCGGTGCGCGTGGAGGGCGTCTCCCAGGTCTTCGAGCGCGGGCGCCCGCCCGTGCTCCAGGGCATGGACCTCACCGTGGCCGCGGGGGAGTTCGTGTGCCTGGTCGGGGCCTCGGGCTGCGGCAAGTCCACGCTGCTCAACCTGATCGCCGGGCTCACGGAGCCGACGTCGGGGCGGATCTCGGTGTCGGCCGAGCGGCCGGCGCTGATGTTCCAGGAGCCGGCGCTGCTGCCGTGGCTCACCGCGTCGGGCAACGTAGAGCTGGCGCTGAAGGCCCGTGGGCTCGGCCGCCGGGAGCGGCGCGCCGAGGCCGAGCGGCTGCTCGGCGTGGTCAACCTCGACGGGCACGGCGGCAAGCGGGTGCACGAGCTCTCCGGCGGCATGCGCCAGCGGGTGGCGCTGGCCCGGGCGCTCGCCCAGGACAGCTCGGTGCTGCTCATGGACGAGCCGTTCGCCGCTCTCGACGCGATCACGCGGGACGTCCTGCACCAGGAGCTCACCCGGGTCTGGGCGGAGCAGGGGCTCTCGGTCGTCTTCGTGACGCACAACGTGCGCGAGGCCGCACGGCTGGGCCAGCGGGTGGTGCTGCTCGGCTCCCGTCCCGGCCGCGTCGTCCGCGAGTGGCAGGTCGACATCCCGCAGCCGCGCACCATCGAGTCGCCGGGGGTCAGCACGCTGGCCGCCGAGATCACCCGCGAGCTGCACCAGGAGATCAGCCGCCATGCCTCCTGAGAACCGGGCCGGCACCGGCCTGACCCTGATCGACCGACCGGCCGGCAGCACGGACAACCGTGCGGTGGAGGCGGGGCTCGACGCGCTCGACTCGGGGGTGGACCTTCCCCCCGCGCCGGGCCCCGGCCGGATCTTCGTCCGGTCGGTGCTGCCCCCGATTGTCTTCCTCGCGCTGCTCGTCGGGGTGTGGGAGCTGGCCTACCTCGCCGAGGTCAAGCCCTCGTACGCGCTGCCGTCGCCGGCCGACGTCGCGGCGAAGTTCTGGGGCACCGTCCAGGACGGCCGGGCCGTCGAGGCGGTCTGGACCAGCCTGAGCCGCGGGGCGATCGGCTTCGCGATGTCGCTGGTCATCGGCAGCCTGCTCGGACTGGCCATGTGGTGGAGCCGCTGGCTGCGGGCCGCGGTCGGCCCGATCGTCAGTGGCCTGCAGAGTCTGCCGTCCGTCGCCTGGGTGCCGGCCGCGATCATCTGGTTCCAGCTTACGGACGCCGCCATCTACACCGTGGTGCTCCTTGGCGCGGTGCCGTCGATCGCGAACGGGCTGCTCAGCGGCATGAAGCAGGTGCCCCCGCTGTTCGACCGGGTCGGGCGCGTGCTCGGCCTGTCCGGCCTGCGGCGTACCTGGTACGTCCTGCTCCCCGCCGCGCTGCCCGGCTATCTGGGCGGTCTGCGGCAGGGCTGGGCCTTCGCCTGGCGCTCGCTCATGGCTGCCGAGCTGATCACGTACTCGCCGTCCCTCGGTCAGGGGCTGGGCCAGCTGCTCAACATCGGCCGGGAGCTCTCGCAGATGTCGCTCGTGATCACCTCGATCACGCTGATCCTGGTGGTGGGCGTGGCGATCGAGCTGCTCGTCTTCGCGCCGCTGGAGCGGCGGGTGCTCGTCCGACGGGGTCTGACGATCCGCTGATGCGGGGGCGGTGATCTCCGCCCCGGCGCTCCACGCTGCGGGATAGCCCGCGGTCCTCTCCCTCAGGCGGTCGGCTGCACCGAGCGCTGACCCATGGCGCCCTCCTGACCTGGGCTCTTTCCGGGCGGACGCGTCAGACCCGGTTGCATGACGCGGCGCCGGCCGGGTGACGGGCGAGTGGGCCCCCCTCTCTCCGCCGGTGCCGTCGCACGTCGGTGCAGGTGAGGGCGGTGACCCGGTGTCCTCCCCGGGGGAGGGCGCCGGCGGGCCCTTCGTCATGGCGCGGGGGCGCGGTGGCTTCAGTCGCGTACCCCCTGGCAGCGGCAGTGGGCCGCCCGTCCTGGACGAGGGAGATCCACCGACTGCGCCGTCCTGCCCTCGGCCGGAGAGCTCCGAACCCGCTCCCCGACCGAGGGCCTCCCGCGTCCGGGGCCGGTGGTCAGCGCTTGTCGAGGAAGACCCGCTGCGTCATGTCGAAGGTGGCGAGCACCTCCAGGAAGAACTCCGACGCCGCGATGGCGACGTCGGAGAGTTCCTCGACCGGGGTCTCGCGCAGAGCCTCGAGGAAGACCTCGTGATGGATTCGGGCCAGCTCCAGGATGCTCAGCCCCTCGGTGACCGCCTTCCGGCCCAGCTCGTAGCCGCGGTTGAGCGCCACCTCCGCACGGCCGGGGAGGTACTGCAGGAAAGCTACGCGGTAGTCGCGCGTGAGGTTCTCCAGCGTCGTCATGCCGGCCGCACGCTCCCGGCCGGGATCACTCCGCTCCTGCGGGCGATCCGGCCGTCGAGGTACTCCAGCCCCTCTTCGAGGTCGAGCGCGGTCTCGAGGGTCCCGGTGGACATCCCGAGGGAGACCATCGCGAAGGCCACGTCCGGTTGGATCCCGACGATCACCGTCACCGCTCCCCGCAGTCGTGCCACCTCCCCGATGGTGCGCAGGGTCCTGGCGCCGAAGGAGTCGAGCACGTCGAGCGCCGCGACGTCGATGACCACTCCCCGGGACCGGTGGCGGCCGATCTGCTCAATGAGGTCCTCGCGGAAGCGGACCATCTGGGTGTCATCCAGGGCGGTGTGGATCGATGCGATCAGGTAGGACCCCTGTCGCAGGATGGAGACGAGCTTCGGTCCGGTGGTCACGGGACGCCGGAGCCGCTCGAGTGCCCGACGGCGTAGCCGAGCAGCCGCTCGGCCTCCTCGAGCCCGCCCTGCAGGTCGCCGATGGTGTCCATCTTGCTCAGGTCCACCCCGATCGTGACCAGCGTCTGGGCGATGTCGGGGGACAGGCCCGTGATGATGACGCTGGCGCCCATGAGTCGTGACGCGTCGACCGTCTGGACGAGGTGGTTCGCCACCGCCTCGTCCACGTCGGGGACGCCTGTGATGTCAATGACGACGACCTTGGCGCGATGGGTACGGATGCCGATGAGCAACTGCTCGGTGAGCTGACGGGCCCGCTCGCTGTCGAGCACACCGATGATCGGGAGGATCAGCAGCCGTTCCCGGACCGGGAGGACCGGTGTCGACAGCTCGCGGATCGAGTCCTGCTGCTGCCTGATGACCCGCTCCCGCTCGTCGACGAACGAGACGGCGACCGTGTTCGCGATCCGGTTGGCCGCCGGCTCGTAGGCGTCGAGCACCCGGTTGAGCAGCCCGAAGTCCCGCTGGTACTTCTCGAAGAGCGACCGGGCGAGCACGTCGCGGAGGAGCAGCACGATGCCCACGACCTCCTGGGTCTCGACCCCCCGCGGGATGATCCGTTCCGAGAGGTCGCGCGCGTAGCGCTGCAGGGCTTCGACGCTCCCGGTCTCGAGCACCTCGACGTAGTTGTCGTACACCGACGTGGTCTCGGCCGCCATCTCCTGTGGCGTCATGGCATGCAGCAGGCCGGCCTGCTGGATCCGCTGCGACCACTCGTGACGCAGCTTCGTCCGGTGCTCGCGCAGGTGCGCCACGAGCTGGGGGAGCAACTGCTCCTCGGCCGTACCGTTCAGGACGGGAGAGCCCACCGGAGCACCGGCGGTCACCGTCGAGGTCTCGTTGCTGGTCATTGCTCACCACACCATTTCGTCATCGTCACCGTCGTGCCTCGTCCGACCTCGGACACGACCGCGAACTCGTCCATCAACCGTCGGGCGCCGGGCAGTCCCAGTCCGAGCCCGTGGTACGTGCTGTAGCCGTCCTGAAGCGCCTGCTCGACGTCGGCGATGCCCGGTCCGGTGTCCAGTGCGACAACCTGCACGCCCCGGCGCGGTTGGTCCAGTAGCTCGACGACGACCTCTCCGGAGCCCGCGAAGCGGACGATGTTGCGGGCCACCTCCGACACCGCCGTCGCGATGAGCGTCAGGTCCGTCCTGCCGAAGCCGAGCCGCGACGACAGGTCACGAGCGGCCTGGCGGGCGGCGACGATGTCACCGTCGGAGCTGATGGCGATGCTGACCTGGTCGTCGCGGGCCGCCGCCCGCTCCATGAGCGGCTGGCTGAGCTCGGCGCAGAGGTCGCACTCGAGCAGATGGCGGGCCGCGTCGACCTCCCGCTGCCGGCGGCGGTCGCCGCCCGACAGCGCCAGCAGGACGGGACGGCACCGGTCGGTCGGCGGCTCGACCGCATCGCGGGCCAGCAGGTACTCGACCCGCAGTCGTGCCCGGGCCCGGTTCAGCTGGGCGGCGACCGCTCCGGCGGTCGAGCCGAGCTCTGCCGCCAGGGAGCGCGTGTCCTGCCCCGCCACCTCGTGGGCGAGCAGCGTCTGGCGCTCCCGGTCGGACAACCGGACGAGGGCCTGGGCGACCGCGGACTGCTCCTCCCGGGCCAGGAGGTCCTCGTCGGGGGACTCCGCCGGCAGGACGTCCACGATCCGGTGCTGGTTGCGCCGGTGCCGGTCGCGTTCCCGCCACAGCGAGGCGACGACGTGGCGGGCCGTCACGATGGCATAGGGCTCCAGCATGCCGGGCTCGATCCGGCCCGACGCGGCGAGCACCCGCACCAGCGTCTCCTGGACGAGGTCGTCGGCGGTGGCCCTGTCGGGCACCCGGGCGGCGACGATGCGCCGCACCATGGGGGCCAGCGCCGCCAGGTCGGCGTGCGGTCCATCCGTGACCACCGGAGCGGCCGACTCCGCAGCCTCCACGGACGGACCGTACGCCCGCGGCGCGCGATCCACCTGCCGGTTCCTCGCGACGTCCCAGCTCACGTCCGACCGGAGCGTCAGCCGTCGGCCGGGAAGAGTGCCCTGAGACCGAACCGCGTCGGCGGCTCGAACGGCTTCCAGTCGTGCCGCGGCTGGGCGAGGCGGTCGGCCACCACCCAGAGGACGGCGGGGTCGTGCCCCATGCCCAGGTGGCTGGCGTGGACGGCGACGTTCTCGCTGCGCGGACCGGGCTCCTGCCGGCAGGCCCGCCAGTCGACGACGCCGTCCCACCGCGAGTAGACGGCGGTGCTCGGCACCGGCAGCGGCCGGGCGAGCGAGCCTCGCGGCCCGGAGATGCGGGCGCTCGGGCGGCGGGGGGCCAGCCGCTGGTACGCGCGGGCTCCCGCGCTGCCGTCCAGCGGCCGTTCGACCAGGGCGAACGGCGAACCGAGCGAGATGACCTGCCGCACCTGGCGCGGCGCCTTGCGGGCGAGGCGGCGGGCGTAGATGCCGCCGAGGCTCCACCCCACGATGCTCACCGCCGTCCCGTGCTCGCGGGCCAGCCGGTCGACGAGCATCGGCAGCTCGCCCATTACCTCCTGCGTCGGCCCACGGTTGCGGCCCAGCGCCCAGCCGACGACCGGGTAGTCGAGGCGGCCGAGCCACGCGCGCAGCACGCGGGTGGAGAGGTCCGAGGCCATCAGCCCGGGCAGGACCAGGACGGGGTGCGGCTCGCCGCGCGGCGCCCAGCGCAGCAGGGGCAGCAGGGCGGCCATGCTCCCCGCTGTCGCCAGGGTCCGCGCCGGCTCGGTCGCGGCGAGGAGAGCCCGACGCCGGGGCGAGGTCGGCCGGGGGATCGCGGTCATCGCGCTCAGTCGAGGCTCGGCGGGAGGAGCCGCGGCGCGAAGACCTCGTCGATCGGACGCGGCCCCACGTACTGCCGGCAGGTGCACGGCACCCACGTGTGCCCGGCCCACCGGCCCCGCTTGTCGTAGGCGTCCCGGCGCAGCTCGGCGTAGCAGGTGGACGTCTCCCGGTCGTGCTGGCTCAGCGCGTGGCCGCACCCGCACAGCGGTGTCACCGGCGGGGGAGGAGCCGGCCGGCGGCGGTTGAGCCGGCCGGCCACGAATCCGACCGCCAGCAGGACGCCGCCCACCAGCAGGCTGATCGGTTCCATGCGCGTTCTCCTGATGCTCGTCCGAGGCCCCTCGACGGTAGCGCCGAGGGGCCTTGGACGGGCAGGTCAGTCGCTCTGCTTGCCGCGGCCGCTGACGGCGTCGCGGAGGTGGTCGAGCAGGCTCGCGACCGGACCGACCGCCATGCGCACACCCGCCTCGTTGGGTGTCATCGGGTGGGCCCGGGTCGGGGCGATCTTCTTGACCGACTCCACCTTCTCGGCCATCTCGACCAGCTCCTCGTGGCTGAAGGAGGCGCGGAGCTCGGCGAACATACGGCCCTCCTCCTCCTGCACGTGGTGCCGGATCTCCCGGATCAGCTCCGCGACCGCCCCGTCGAACTCCGGATCCTCCGGGTCCATCCGCTCGAGCCGCTTCATCGTCTCCTCGGCCTCGGCGTGCTCCTCCTTCGCGTGGTCGGCCTCCTCCTTGTCGACCTGCTTCTCCACGCGGGGGTAGACCTGCGTCTCCTCGGCGACGGAGTGCTTCACCAGCCCGATCGTCACCTCGTCGACGAGCTCGCGCTTGCGCCTGAGGTCGTCGGGGGATGATCGGCCGGAGAGCTGCTCCAGCTCGCGGAAGATGCGGTCGAACTCGCGGTGGTCGGCGGACAGGAGGTCGACGACGTCGCGCTGGGTGTCGGTCACGGCGACTCCTCGGATCGCTCAGGGCTCGCGGCGTCCGGGCGCGCTGTTCGGCCCCGCCGCGGCGGTGCCCTTCCCGGACCGGGAGGGGGCCACACGTGCGGTCCGGATTCGTCCGGATTCGCCCGATCGTGGTTGGCAGAATGTGATGCGGGATACTGGGATTCCGTGGACAGCTATGCCGTGGGGTTCGCCCGACCCGACCGCTGGTCACGGGGACGGCCGGCAGAGCACGCCTGCCCCTGGCACGCGGTCGAGGCGCACCGTCCGCCGGCAGAACTCGACGGAGAGGTGGAGCTCGCCGTCTGCGGGGCCATCGTGCAGATCTGGGGGAGCCAGAAGTGGGAGCGGATCGGCACCGGCCGGACCGCCTGCCCGCAGTGCCAGGAGATCACCGCGGTGGTTCAGCCGCTGACGTCGGCCCGCTGACCGTCGGACTCAGCGGGTGGGCCTGCGCCCGCTGATCGCCGACAGGCCGGTGATCTCGCGTCCGACGATCAGCGCCTGCACCGAGTCGGTGCCCTCGAAGGTGAAGATCGCCTCCATGTCGGCGTGGTGCCGGGCCACGTGGTGGTCGAGCAGGATGCCGTCGCCGCCGAGGATGTCGCGGGCGTCGGCCACGATCGCCCGGGCCTTCGCCGCGTGGTTCATCTTCGCCAGCGAGGCCATCGCCGCGGTCATGCGGCCCGCGTCTGCGAGTTTCGACAGCCGCCAGCACATGAGCTGCATCGAGGTGATCTCGGCGAGCATCCGGGCGAGCTTGTCCTGCACCAGCTGGTAGCCCGCGATCGGCTGGCCGAACTGCTCGCGGCGCAGCGCATGGGCGAGCGCCAGCTCGTAGGACGCCGTTGCCAGGCCGAGCGCCCGCCACGCGACGGTGTACCGGGTGCGGTCGAGCACCTTCGAGACGTCCTTGAACGAGTGGCACTCGGCCAGCTTGTTCTCCGCCGGCACCCGGACGTCGGTCAGCGTGATCTCGGCCTGCCACACCGCCCGCAGCGCCGTCTTGCCGGTCATGACCGTCGCCTCGTAGCCGGGGGTGCCCTTCTCGACGACGTATCCGCCGACCGCGCCGTCCTCGCCCCGGGCCCAGATGATCACGTAGTCGGCGATCGACCCGTTGCCGATCCACTTCTTCCGGCCGTTCAGCATGAAGGAGTCGCCGTCCCGGCGCGCGGACGTCTCGAGCCCGACGGCGTCGGAGCCGTGCTGCGGCTCGGTGAGACCGAAGGCGCCGATCTTCTCCAGGCGCGCCATCTGCGGCAGCCATCGCTCCCGCTGCTCCTCGCTGCCGAGCATCGCGATCGACTGCATCGCCAGGAAGCTGTGCACCCCGTAGAAGGTGCCGATGCTGCCGTCGGCCCGGGCCCACTCCGCCGCGACCAGGCCGGCGGCCACGGCGCTCATGCCGGGCGAGCCGTAGCCCTCGACGGTGCCGCCCGAGATGCCGAGCCCCGCGATCTTCGGCACCAGGTCGAAAGGGAACTCCGCCCGCTCCCAGTAGCCGTTGATGTGCGGGGTGACCTCCGCCGCGCAGAAGGCCCGCACCCGGTCGCGGATCTCGATCTCCTCGGGCTCCAGGAGTTCCTCGAGGGCGTAGAAGTCGGTGCTCGGCTCGCTCACGGCCCGGACGCTAACGGCAGGCACGGCCCGGCGCTCGGGGTCCTGCCCCGCTCACGGGGGGACGGCGGATCTTGTGGTGGAGATCCGGTAGGAGCACGCTTCTCCCATGGCGGAGCGCGCTGACAGCGCGCCGACCGACGCTGCCGGCCGGCCGCTGGTGCTCGTCGACGTCCGGCCGTCCGCCTGCGGCTACCAGGCATTGCTCTGGGCCCTGCGGGAGGCCGAGCGGCGCGACGCCGTCCTCCTGGCCCTGACCGTCTGGCCGGGTGATCCGTCGCAGGCCGACGACGGGCTGGCCGAGATGGAGGAGGCGATGCTCGCCATGGTCGGGCGCGCCGTCGAGGAGACCGGCGTGCACGGCCGGACCCGCGTCGCCGCGGTGACCCACCCCGTGACGGCCGCCGACGTCGCCGCACGGACGGGTGCGGAGCTGCTGGTGGTGGGTGCCGAGGACGCGGCGTCATGAGCGGGCCGGAGACGTTCGCCGAGGTCACCGCCGAGGCGGCCGGGCCCCGGGTGGTGGTCGGGATCGACTTCTCGGCGGGAGCCCGGGCCGCCCTGCTGTTCGGTCTGGAGGACGGGCGGCGGCGCGGGGTGCCGGTGGAGGCGGTGACCGCGTACCGCCCGCCCGAGTACTGGATGGACTTCTACGCGGTCGGCACCTACCAGCCCGACGTCGTCCGCGCGTCCGCGCTCACCCGGCTGCGGGCGTTCGTGGCGGAGACGCTCCCGGACGGGCCGCAGCCGGCACCCGAGGTGCGCGTGCGCGCGGCCATGGGCGCGGCCGCCGACGTGCTGGTCGACGCCTCGCACGGCGCGGAGCTGCTGGTCGTCGGCAGCCGGGGGCACGGCGGGTTCGCGAGCATGCTGCTCGGCTCGGTGAGCATGCAGTGCGCGCTGCACGCCTCGTGCCCGGTGACCGTCGTCCACTCGCCCGAGGCGCACCACGAGCGACTGCACCTGCGGCTCGGGCGGCACCCGAAGAGCGTGGACGAGACGACGGCGGTCGTCTGACGCCTGCGCGGTGGGGGCGGGCGGTAGCTTGCGCTGTCCCTCCGGCCGTCGTCGTGGGAGTTCGCGTGCCGTTCCTGCTCGCCCGCATGTCGCGGTTCCTCCGGCTGCGGCTGCGCGGGTGGCGGCTGCCGCTGGTGGTCGCGGCGTTCGTCTTCCTCACCAGCTGGCTGGCGATGGCGCTGGCCGAGCCGGCGGACAGCGGGATCGCCGCTCCGGACACCTACTGGTGGTACTTCGTCGTCACCTCCGCGACCGTCGGCTACGGCGACTTCTTCCCGGTCTCCACCGCGGGTCGGCTCGTCGGCCTCTACGTCATCGTCGGCGGCATCGTCACGCTGACCCTGTTGTTCACGCAGCTGGCCGGCGCGCTGCAGTCGGTGCGTGGCCGCCGCCTGAGAGGTGTGATCTCCCTGGACCTGTCCGACCACGTCGTCCTGCTCGGCTACCACCCGGGCCGCACCGAGCGGATCGTCGCCGAGCTGACCGCCGAGGGGCGCGCCCAGGTCGCCCTCTGCGCGTGGGACGACGTCGCCGAGCACCCCCTGCCCCACCGGCCCGACGTGCACTTCGTGCGCGGCGACCTCGCCCACGAGGACGTGATGACCCGTGCCGGCGTCCAGCGAGCTCGGACGGCGGTGATCGACGGCCGCGACGACAACGAGACCCTGGCGATCGCCCTCGCCGTCGACCACGCGAACCCGGCGATCCACCTCGTCGCCGCCGTGCGCGACCTGGGGCGCCGCGACAGCCTGCGCTACGTCAACGAGGGCGTCCAGGTCGTGCAGTGGCACATGCCGTTCCTGCTCAGCGAGGAGGCCGGCGACCCCGGGATCACCCAGATCTACAACGACCTCATGAGCAGCGGCGGCCACGGGAACACGTATTCGCTGCCGGTGCCCCCGGGTTTCCCGCACGCGACGTTCGGTGACTGCCAGACCTTCTTCGGCCGCAGCTTCGGTGCGACCGTCCTGGCCGTGCGCGACGGCGCCGGGCTGCGCGTGAGCCCGCCCTGGGAGACGCCGGTGCCGCCGGGCACCACGCTCTACTACGTCGCGGGGGAGCGGATCGACGCGACGCGGCTCCCCGCCGCGCGGTGAGTCAGAGCAACCCGAGGAGCGCCAGCACCCCGAACGCCGCGCCGACGAGCAGGAGCACGACGAGCACGACCGTCGTCAGCACCGGGACGACGATCCAGCGCCGCTTGAACCGCCGTCGCCGGCGGGGTGCCGGCTCCGCGCGCGCCGGGGGCGCGGCCGGCCCGCGGCGCCCCGTCTCCTTGCGCTCCCGCCGCTTGCCGGCCAGGTCCCGAGCCACGGATCCGAGCAGTGCCTTCGACGCCGAGGCGAGGGCGCGCAGGTCGTCGACGTCGAGCCGTTCGACGGCGCCGCCGGGCACCGGTCCGGGCCTGGGTGGCGGGGCGGTGGCCGGAGGCGGGGGAGCGGTCGGCGGGGCTGCGGTCGGCGGGGCTGCGGTCGGCGGGGCTGCGGGCACCTCACCCCGGAGCACGGCCTGCAGTTGCGCGCGGGCCTGGGCCACGGTGGTCCGCCGCGCCGGGTCCTTGGTGAGCAGCCCGTGCAGCACGGGTTCCAGCGGCCCGGCCCGCAGCATGGCGGCCGGGTGCTCCGACACCACGGCCATCAGCGTGGCCATCGCCTCGCCCCGGTCGAATGCGGGCCGCCCCTCGACGGCCGTGTAGAGCGTGGCGCCCAGGGACCACAGGTCGACCGGCGGCTTGGGCTCGTCGCCGTACGCGCGCTCCGGAGCCATGTAGGACGGCGAGCCGATCAGGGCTCCGTGCGTGGTCAGGCTGCTGTCGCCGGTCGTCGTGGCGATGCCGAAGTCGGTCAGGCACGCCCCGCCGTCCCGCTCGACCAGCACGTTGGCCGGCTTGACGTCGCGGTGCACGATGCCGGCAGCGTGGGCGGCGTCGAGGGCCTCCAGCACGTCCAGCCCGATGTGGGCGACAGCCATGGGCGGCAGCGGCCCCTGCTCCTCGACGATCTCCTGGAGGCTGCGGGCGGAGACGTGCTCCATCACCAGCCAGGGCTTCCCGTCCTCCTCCACGACGTCGTAGACCGTCGTCACGTGCGGGTGGTCGAGGCGGGCCGCGGCGCGGGCCTCGCGCATCGTCCGCTCGCGCAGGATCCGGCGCTCGTCGTCGCTCAGGTGGACCGAGAAGGTGATCTCCTTCAGCGCGACCTGGCGCTCCAGTACGCGGTCGGTCGCTCGCCAGACCGTGCCCATGCCGCCGCGCCCCAGCACCTCGCCCAGGGCGTAGCGGCCGGCGACGAGCCGGGTCTGCGGACCGGAGTCGGCGCTCACGGGCCGTCGTTACCCAGGTGCGTCGTCACGACCCGTCGGGCCGGTCGGGAGACTCCTCCGCGCTCTGCGCCTCGAGATCGGCGGCCAGCTCGGGGTCGGCCTGCTCGAGCGCGATGTCGCGAGGCTGGGGAACCTCGGGGTCGGGTGCCGTCATGCATCAAGCCTGCCCCAGCGGGGCGCGAGGCGCCCGCCCAGAGCTGTGACCGGATCCATCGCGGGCAACCGGAATGCATCCGGTCGTGCTGGGCATGGGGCGGTGGTGACTCCGCCGCCCGTCGAGACCCCACGCCGCCCGGTGCCGGTGCGCACGATCCTGGCCACCATCGGCCTGGTCCTCGCCACGGCGCTGCTGCTCTACATCGTCGTCGAGACCCGGCGGGTGCTCACCTGGATCGTCGTCGGCGCCTTCTTCGCCGTGGCCCTGTACCCGGTCGTCGGCTGGGTCCAGCGGCGGCTCCTCGGGGGGAGACGGCGAGCGCTGGCAACGTTCCTCGTCTTCCTCCTCGTCTTCGTGGTGCTCGCCGCGCTCATCACGGCCTTCGCCGTCCCCCTGGCCCGGGAGGGCACCCGCTTCGCCGGGCAGCTGCCCGATCTCATCGACGAGGCGCGAGCCGGTCGCGGACCTGTCGGCAACCTGCTCGAGCGCACCCACGCCCTGCAGTACGTGCAGGACAACCAGGACCGGATCAAGGAGTTCGCGACCGGACTGACCACACCGGCGGCCGGAGTGCTCTCCGGTGTCGCCACCGGGATCGCCGGCACGGTCACCGTCTTCGTGCTGGCCTACCTGATGGTCCTGGAGGGACCGAAGGTGGTCGACGGCTCCGTCAACGTCTTCCCCCCGACGACGGCGCAGCGGATCCGGCGGGTGGGCGGTGACTGCGCCAAGTCGGTCACCGGCTACATCTCCGGGAACCTGCTGATCAGCGTGATCTGCGGGACGCTGACCTACGTCGTGCTGCTCGTCGCGGGGGTTCCGTTCGCCGGGCTGATCGCGCTGTTCGTCGGCCTCGCCGACCTGATCCCCCTCGTGGGCGCCACCCTGGGCGGTGCGGTCGCGGTGATCGCCGGGTTCATCCACTCGGTGCCGGCCGGCATCGCGGTGCTGGTCTTCTTCGTCCTGTACCAGCAGCTGGAGAACCACCTGCTGCAGCCGCTGGTCTTCGCGCGGACGGTCAAGCTGAACCCGCTCACGGTGATCGTCGCGATCCTCATCGGGGTGGAACTGCTGGGCATCCTCGGGGCGCTGCTCGCCATCCCGGTGGCCAGCATGATCCAGGTGATCGCGCGCGACGTCTGGGACCACCGCCGCGGCCGTCCGAAGGACGAGCCCACGGTCGGCGTGGACCAGGAGCCGGCCCTCGGCACGTCGTAGGCAGGATCCCCTCCTCCACCCGCGCCTCGCGGGCGGTACGAGGCGGCGGTCCGGGCCGGTTCACGGGCTGGTCGACCGCTACCGATTGCCGACCGGCGTCCACGAACTTCCCGGCGGGCGCGGAGGCACGCGCGAGAGCGGAGCGTTCGGCTCCTACGAGTCGTCGGGGGGCCGTGGAGTTCTCAGCGTCCCCGCCGGACGCGGAGGTAGCGATGCCGGGCGGTCGCCGTTCCGAGGGTGAGCGGCACGAACACGACGGCGGAGAGCCCGAACAGCAGCCCGTAGAGGTCGTTGGCGGCCAGCAGCCCGCCGAGCCATGCGCCGGTCGAGCCGCCCAGGAACAGGCACGCGGCGAACAACGGCACCACCTGGGCCCGGGCCTGCGGGGCTACCGAGGTGGCCCAGGTCTGCAGGGTCGAGTGCATGAAGGCCCAGGCCGCGCCGAGCAGCACGCAGGCCACCACCCCGGTGAGGAAGCTGCGCTGCAGGGCCAGCACCGCGAAACCCAGCACGCCGGCGGTCCCGCCCACCAGCAGCAGGGTCGGCGTCCGCAGCCGTGCCGACAGCGGGCGGACGACGCGGCTGAAGAGGAGGACGGCGATCCCGTAGACGGCGACGACCGTGCCGGCCAGCCCCGCACCGGCGCCGGTGGCCTCCTGGATGCCGGGGGCGACGAAGGTGAACGTGCCGGTGAGCGCGGCGCCCTCGACGAAGGCGAACAGCAGCACCAGCAGCACCCAGCGGTCCGCCGTCGCGCGGCCGAGGGCGCGCAGCGGGTGGCCCTCGATCGGTGCCGCCGGGGGCTCGGGCACCCGCCGGAGGTACAGCGTGAGCCCGGCGGCGGCCGCGGCGGTGACGGCGAACATCACCCGCCAGGTCAGCAGTTGCGCGGTCCATCCCGCGGCGACCGTGGCCGCGGCCATGCCCACCGCCACGCCGGCCATGAGGTCGGTGACCGGCTGCTGGCGTTCCTCGACGGGCACGGTCGCCCCCACGTAGACGAGGGTCGCCGGGATGGCACCGCCGAAGAAGCCACCGGCCATGCACCGCAGCAGGGCGAACACCACGAGGTTCGGGGACAGCGCCGACAGCAGGCCGGCCGCGGCGGCGCCTCCGAGGGCCAGCCGCAGCGTCCGGACCGTGCCCAGCCGCGCCGACACCAGGCCCCAGACCGGCTGCCCCAGGCCGTAGGTGAAGTAGTAGAGGCTGGCGGCCACGGCCATCTCGGCGACCGAGACATCGAGGTCGGCCGCGATGACCAGCAGCATGGGGGCGATCGCCGAGCGGTCCAGGGAGCTGACCAGGTTGACCCCCTGCAGCGCCCGCAGGTGCCCGCGGGGGAGGTGCGTCGGTGCTGCCGACGACCCGGCGGCCGTCACGTGCCGGCCGGCGGTACGAGCAGGCCACCGTCGGAGGTTCCGCCGGTCGACGTCGTCCTGCTCGACCGGCCGGACCGGCCGGCCCTCGCTGCGGGGGAGTCGTCGATCGGGTCGACGGCGGCGGCGATCGACAACGGGCTGTACGCCGCGACCGGCCTGCGGGTGCGGACCCTGTCCCTCACCGCGGCCAACGTCGTCGCGGCGATCGAGTAGCGAGCCGTTCGATCACTGGGGGAGGGGCGTCTGCTCTGCTGCGGTTCCCCCGGGGTCGGTCTCCGGGGCACACGGCTCCGTCGCGGGATCGGCGGACGCGTCCTCACCCGTGGCCGGTTCGCCGGTGGTGGCTCCGGTCGCCCCGCCGTCGGGACCGGGCTGCGTCGAGGGGTCCGTCGCGGCGGGCTCTGTCGGCGTGCACGCCGGTTCCTCCTCGCACGTGGTCGGCTCGTCCGCGGGTTCGACCCCGGTCACGGGATCGGTGGGCGTTGCGGGAACGGCGGATCCGTCATCGACCGGAGGATCGGCCGGCTCGCATGCCGGCGGTGCCGGGTCGCTCGGCGGCGTGGTGGGCGTGGTGGTGGGCGTGGTGGTGGGCGTGGTGGCCGGCTGGGGAACCGCCGGGTCGGGCACGGGAGTCGCGGGGACGCCAGGGCCGGGGTCGGCGCTGCCCGGGCTCGTGGGGGCGCTGCCCTCGGGAAGGGGATCCGCCGCGGTGGGCCCCGGTTGGTCCACGGGGTCGGACGGCGCTGCGGGTGGGGGTCCCGCGAAGTCCGGGGCAGGGGCAGGCGCGACCGTGCGGTCCAGGCTGACGACGAGTACGTCGTCGTCCTCGTCCGGGGCCGAGGGCACCAGGAGTGGCGGCAGTACTGCGTCGGGGGCGTACCAGTCGTCGAAGCCGGGCGGGACGACGCCGATCATCGGGATCTGCAGCGGTCCGCCGCGCAGGATCTCCTCCGCCATGGCGAGGGAGATCGACCGCGTCTCGGCCTCCGTCGCGGGGGGCCGCGCCGACGCTGCCGGCGGCGCGCCGGCGACGGCGGTCTGCAGGAGGGCGACGGTCGCGGCGACGGTGAGGACCCCGGCGCTCCCGCCCAGCACCGGGACGGCCGGGAAGGGGCGTGGCGGCCTGCTGTGTCTGCCCACGACAACCCCTGCGCATCGGAACGTCCCAGGCTGAATCGTGACGGCTGCCGACCGGATCGGTCCAGGACTCACCGTCGTGCGCGCATGGGCTGCCGGTGACCCGTCATGGCGGTACGGCGGTGCGTCGGCGAATCGGAGGGCCGCGGTGACGCTGTGCAATGACCGATGAGAGGCCCAGAAGGCCTCCGCCCCGTTGTCCACGAGCGGAAACGACCGGGAGTTGCGCGTGGCCGCGCAGCTCGGAGACGGAGTCCGAAGTCGACCGACTCGGCTTCCGTGACCGGTCGGCCATGTCCTAGCGCTTCACATGCAGATTCCGGAACTGAACCCTGCTGGGCCGGCCGTGTACCTGCAGTGCGAGGAAGCCGCTCTTCCGCCTCGTACTCGTGTAGTCGTTGATCGGTTTCCCGTTCAGCGTGACCTTGATCTTCGACCCAGCCGTTTCGATGAGGTATGTGTTCCACTGCCCGGGCAGATTGGCCGCGGATCCGGTCGGAGCCTGCAACCCGTAGATGGCTCCGGTGCCGTGAATGCCCTGGCCCGCTGGAGTTCCGGCGGCCAGGTCGTCGATCTGGACTTCGTGCCCTTGTGCGTCCGCCTCGTCCAATGGGTTCGCCACTCCCGGTCCGGGCGTGCGGACGTAGACCCCGGAATTGTCGCCCGCGGCCAGTTCCCGCCACTCGATCCAGAACGACGCATCTTCGAACTGCTCCTTGATGTAGTAATAGAGGCCGTAGCCGCTCCCCGTTTCCAGGAGAGACCCCAGGCGCGACATCGCGGGGTTGGTGCCGGGACGACCGACCAACGTCCAGTCCGCAGGGTCGCGGGACAGCGGTACGAAGTCCTTCGGCGGATTCCCGGTTCGGTCCTTCACGAGTAGTTCGGCCGTGCGCTGCGCGAGCGCCAGGGCCGCGAGTGACGGGTTGGCCGAGCCCAGCATGGGAAAAATTGCGGGCCCGACGACATACGCATTCGTGAGACCGTGGAAGCGGCCCTGGGTGTCGGTGACGGACTGCCCGGCCGCGCCCATGAACAAGGTGCCCGCTTCATGGTGTGTCGTTCCGAGACCGTCCTGCCACCAGCTCCGCCCGTTGACCGCGGGCTGTGGCCGGGGGGTGTCGAACGGCCCCGTGCGGCTTTGCAGGTATTGCAGGGTGGCCGGTTGCCCGACCGGTGGCGGAGGGCCGGCCAGATCGGCGGCAAGGTCGAAGGCAGCCTTGTCCATCTCCTGCCAGAGGACCTCGTCGGCCGCCGTCGCCGCGAGGTGCACGTACGCCCGGCGCTGTTGGTGCTCGTCGGTCTCGGAGCTGAGGTCGATCCAGCTCTTCGCCGGATCCGCGGGGCTGCTCTGGTCGCCTTCCGTCTCGCCGATGCACCGGAGCACGATGGTGATCCAGTCCGGATCCTGGTTCGCGCGGATCTGCGCGAGCGTGTCGATGTCGGGAACTTGCTGCCACATGTTGCGCTCCGGGTCGATGCCGCCGACGGCCGCGGCCGAGACCTGGATGTGGAATTGACGGCCACCTGACCCCTGGCCGCGGACGAGGAAGGCGGTCGTCTCGAGATCGGCGGGCGGCCCGGCGGGCAACCCCAGGGCCGCCCGGCGGATCCGAACGGTGATGTTGCTCCGTAGGTGGGCCATGAGGTTCCCCAGCCGTGGCGAAGCGGGGTTCGCGGTCCGGTCGCCGACTCCGAGGGAGTCCAGAGCCAGCCGCGTGGCTTCGATGGTGCCGTTGGCGATCACGACCGCCGATCCGGGCGGGACCGGCACCGGGACCGGCTGCGGGCGGCCCTCGATGGCCACATCCAGGCTCGTGACGGTTCCGCCGTTGTGATTGAGACGGAGTACGCGGGCTCGTGGCACGACGAACAGGCGTCGGGAGACATCGCCTTGCGAGGAGTTGTCGGCGGCGTCGCTCCGCACTGCGTCGATGAGGAACGGTGCCGATGAGAATTTGTCGTAGGCGAAGAGGCCGGAAGCGGGCGGGGTGCCGACCACGGCGAGCGGAGCTTCCTCCACCGCGTCGAGGTTCCCCACGTTGCCGACGGAGGTCACGAAGGCGGCACGGAGGTCGTCGTGGAAGTTCGTCGCCAACATGTAGTCGGCGGTCGGCACTGTGCCGATTTCGATCTCGGCGCGGTCGTAGCCGCCAGGACCGGTCAGGTATCCCGTCACGTCAGCAGGCCACTGATCCAGGTCCGTCTTCGTGAGGCGAGGGGACCAGCCTCCCCAGAAGATCGAGCGTCCACCGAGGCAGTAGGCGAGGCCGGGGAAGGGTTCGTTGCTGATCCAGGGAATCCCCCAGACCACGTTCTGTACCCCCGTGCCGTCTTCTCGGGTCCGGTTGTACCGAGGTCCACCGAGGGATCCGCCCAAACGTTGCGGCAGGTTCTGGATGTGCACGGGCAGGAGCATCGCTCCCGCATCGAGGACCAGAATCCGTAGACCCGAGGCCGCGCCCAGTCGGTACAACTTTTCCGCACAGTAGCCACCGAACATCCCCGCACCGATCACGATGACGTCAAATGAGAAGGCGCCGTCCGAGAGGCTCGCGCTCACCTCGTCCCAGTCATTGCAGACGAAGCGGCCGAGCACGTCATGACTGAAGGCTGTCTGCTGAACCCTCACCCGGTCGGCGGGATCGGTGGTCGGCACCAGTCGTGGCAAGTCAGCCGGATTCTTGGGCATCTCTTCCCCCTCATGCTGGAATGTGCGCCGAGCGGCAATCAGGGCAGCACGCAGGAGGGGGGCGGACAAGGAGGCGGATCGCGGGGAGATACCGACATATCGTGGCCTGACGGAGGGTGGATGGGTCGTGACCGGTCCCACCTGCGTAACGCTGGAAATGGCTCGCAGGCAGCCAGCCGAGTCGGCCTGCGCCCGGTGCGCTCGAGGCGGCTCAGCCGGAGTAGGTGTCAAGCATCAGCCGAGACGGTGTCAACCATCAGCCGATCCTGATTCGCCAAGGATCAGCCGAGATCGCATAAATTCGCGGTGGCGCGGGTGGGGCTCGAACCCACGACCCAGGGATTATGAGCCCTTGATCCCTGAACGCTGTGCCACCCCAGCGGATATGCAGGTGACCGGCGAGCGTGCGGCACCGAGTACCCGTCTGTGTCCGCATACGGAAGTGTCGGTCCGTCCCGGGGGCTCTCACACCGAAACGGGACCTTGCCCCTCAGCGTGAGCAGGACGGTGAGAGACTCGTCATGATCGCGGGGCCGCCGCGTCGTTCGGGCGGGTTGTCGCCGCTCTGCGCGGCTCGCCTGTGTTTGCCCGGTCGATCCAGTGGCGCTTCTCGACGGCGCCCATGTCTGCCCAATCCCAAGGGATGATCCGGTCGGCCTGCGTGAACCGCCAACCGTCGAACGCCCTCCTGCCGGAGAACTCTTCGTCAGGTGTCCAGGCGTTCGCTGAATCGTGGGGGAGCACTCGGCCCATGCTGTCGGGACTGCGTGAGCCGGTCGAGACCTCTTCGTTACATTCCGGTGACAGGGCGAGCGTGTCGACGCCACGTGTAGTTGCCTGCCCCTCGGTCTGGCACGACGACAGCGGGCTCAGGCGGTTCTTGGCTCAGTCGCCCAAGCGCCCGAGCTCCGCACCACGAGCGGGCCGAACACCGCCAGCAGCCGTGCACGGCCATCGGGGGTCGGGGTTGAGGGCGTCGAGATCCTTGTTGTCCGGCCACCACGCGCCCCCGGGTTCCTCTCCCGGCAGGGGCACGGGAGCAGGCCCCCTCGGGGACCGCGGCCAGCGCACGCCCCCCAGCGAGGCAGCACTGCATCGTCCGCTCACCCGACAGGGTGATCCAAGTCGACACTGGTTAGAGCGCTATCTGTACCGGTCACCCTCGGTCGCATGCAGTTGTTCACCGCAACCGCGGCGTTGCCCTGTGAGCACCTCGAGCGGGCAACCGCAGGCTTGCGGGCTCAACTGCGCCAGCAGCTTCTCGCCGCGAACGTCCAGGAGGTACCCGCGTGGCGGACCTTCACCGTCACGGGGCCGGTCGAGTTCACGGACCTCCGCGGACGGACTTGGTTTGAGTACCGGGCGACAGTTGAGAGCCGGGGACCGTTGGACCGGGGACTACGCGACGCTAAGAGACCTCTTGGGAGCGCGTTCCTTCCTCGTCGAGGCACTCGCTGATGACGTGGTGCAGCCGTCGGAGCTTGTCGACGTCGGTGCGGTCTCGCGCCCATTCGCGGAACAGGGCGTCGACCCGGAGCAACTGCTGTCGCTGTTCCGTCGAGACGGTGTCCAACGCAGGAAGGTGGATCAGCTCCGCCGGACCGCCACGGCCGTCGCGGATACCGTCCCGCAGCCGGTACTGCTCTTGGTAGACGCCGCCGTGCCTGGTCGTAGAGCGGATCACGACGTGGGTCGCTGTCCGACGGATGACGGTGCCGCTGGCATACCGGGGGCGCCCGGAGTCGGCGCCGGACTCAATGGTGACCGAGTCTCCGGGCGACAGGGCGGCGAGCTGGTCGACGGTGAGCCGGTTCTCGGCGCTCACGGATGACTCCTCCCGCCGTGCTGAATGCCCGGAGGGAAGAGCCGTGGCGGCCAGCAAGCTTACGCGCTCGGTCCGCGGTGACAGTCGGCCTCAGGATCGCTCTGCCAACACGGCACGGCACCGGCTTCCTCCAGCGCCGCGGCGAATCTCAGCCACTCCGCCAGAGGTTCCGGCGGTATGACCCATGCCCCGGACATCCGTCGATGCGACAAGCAACCATTGCATCCATCAAGGCAGAGTCCCCGGCTGTAGCAACGCTGTGCGGGATTCAGTACCCGCGTATTCGCTGGTGGTGGGGCGGGTGGGGCTCGAACCCACGACCCAGGGATTATGAGTCCCATGCTCTGACCGGCTGAGCTACCGCCCCGACGCCGAACAGGGTGCCAGATGGCGTCGCCCGGCTCACCGTCCGGAGGCAGCGGCGAGCTGACCTGGGTGTCGTTACCTCACCGTGACATCTGCTTGTGCCCCACGTACCGTCGTCTCCGGTCCGCCGAGCTCCGCACCTCGAACCCGAGGGCCTCGGACGGACCCCGCCGAACCGCGCCGCCTGATGGCCGCGCGACCGGGGACCCATCGCAGTTCTGGGGTGAATCGCGCTCGCGTCACGGGGGACGCGCGCGCGTAGGGCACCTTGCCGCCCGAACCCGTCAGCTAACTCGGTAGGCGGCCGCGAGGAACAGGAGACGCGTCGCCTTGGCGACCCTGCACCACACCGTCACGCCCACCGCCCAGCCGCTCCACCAGCCCCTACCCCCGCGCCGCCACCGGTGCAGAGCGCTTCTCGTCACCGGGCTCCTCGCCGTCGCACTGGCCGGCACCCCGGCCGCCCTCGCCGCTCCCGGCGGCGGCAGCAGCGTGTCCGAGGCCCGGTCCGAGCACGACGCCGCCGCGGCCGACGTCGCGGCCGTGCAGGCCAAGGTCACCGCCGCCGAGGAGACCCTCCAGCGCATGACCATCGAGGCCGAGGCGGCCAGCGGCGCGGCACTCGCCGCCCAGGCCGCGCTGGCGGCCGCCGAGGCCGAGGCGACCGCCACGGCGACGCAGCTGGCCGAGGTGCAGGGGGCCGTCGACCGCACGCAGGCGGACGTCCGCACCCTCGGCCGCGAGGCCTACATGGGCACCGACGAGCACTTCGGCGACGTCGCCCTGCTGCTCGACGCCGACAGCCCGACCGAGCTGCTGCAGCAGGCCGCCACCCTCGAGGTGCTGGGCGAGGAGCGGACCGAGCAGCTCGAGGAGCTGGAGGTCGTCGAGGCCCGCCAGGCGGCAGCCGACCGCGCCGCCCAGACCGCCGTCGCCGAGCGCGACGAGCTCGCCCGGGTCGCCGCCGAGGCCGAGGCCGCCGCCAACCAGCACCTGGCCGAGGCCCAGAGCACCTTCGACGCGGTCGCCGCGGAGAAGGCGGCCCTGGACGAGCAGCTGCGGCAGGCGGAGATCCGGCTCCTGACCCTGCAGGGCGAGAGCGACGCGGCGGCCGCCTGGGCCGAGCAGCAGGCCGCCGCGTCCGCGTCCACGGTCTCGTCGTCCGGTTCGGCGGTCGCGCCTACCAGCGGACGGGTGACCTCCTGCTATGGATCCCGGTGGGGCACCCTGCACGCCGGCGTGGACATCGCCGCCCCGATCGGCACCCCCGTGTACGCGCCCCTGGACGGCGTCGTGGTCGCGGCCGGTCCGGCGAGCGGCTTCGGGCTCGCGGTCGCCGTCCAGCACGCCGACGGCGTCATCACCCTCTACGGACACGTGAACCAGTTCTTCGTCTCCAAGGGAGAAGCGGTCTCGGCCGGTCAGCAGATCGCCGAGGTGGGCAACCGCGGGCAGTCCACCGGCCCGCACCTGCACTTCGAGACGCACACCGGTGGCCTCTACGTCAGCCGCAACAACCCCGTCCCCTGGCTCACCGCACACGGCATTTCCCTGGGCGGTGGTTGTTGAGCGGTCACACTGTCCGGATGACGAGCACAGGACTGCGGGCCGGCCTGCTCGCCGTCCTGATCGGCGTCGGGGCCGTCGTCGCGCTGTCCGTCGACCTGCCCGACGTGAGCGTCGTCCGCGGATGGCTGGCCGGCGCCGGCCCGGCGGGTTGGGCAGCGCTCGTGGCCGGGGTGGCCCTGGTCCTGCTGACCCCGGTGCCGCGGACGGCGGTGTCGGTCCTCGTCGGGCTCGTCACCGGGTTCGCCGCCGGCCTGGCGGTCGCGCTGGCCGGCGGCGTTCTCGCGGCCGCCGTGGCCTTCGGGCTGAGCCGCGCGCTCGGCCGCCCGGCCGTCACGCGCCTGGGAGGACGGCGGGTCGAGCAGGTCGACCGGCTGCTGCGCGGGAGGGGCTTCGTCGCCGTCCTCACCGGGCGGCTGGTGCCGATGGTGCCGTTCGTGGTGCTCAGCTACGCCGCGGGGCTCACCGCCGTCCGGCTGGGCCCGTACCTGCTCGCCACCGCGCTCGGGATGCTGCCCAGCACCGTCGTGCAGGTCGGCCTCGGCGCCTCGGCCGGCACGTTCGACCCGTGGACACTGGCGGGCGCGGCCGTCGTGGCGGGCGCCGTCCTCGTCGTCGTCCTCCGGCGCCGCAGGACGACGACCTCTCCCTCCTAGCCCCTCCTGAAGAGCCGCCCGAGCATGCCTCCGGCGCCCCCGACGGTCTTCGCCGCCAGCTGCAGGATCGGGCCGCCCGGGATCCCGGGCGCCGCCTGCACGATCGGCGCGAGCGCCAGGAGACCCCCGACGTCGTGCACCTTGAGCCGGCGCCGCGCGACGGCCGGCACCGGGTTGATCCGCCCCGACGCGGCCTCCAGCAGCAGGCCGGCCGGCGCCTCGACCGCCGGTCCCTCCACCACGCCCCCCGGCAGGCGGTGCACGGTCCAGCCGCCGGGGTCGGAGGCGAACGCCCATCCGCCGTCCGGAGTGGCCAGGGTGACCCGGCCGGTGATGTCCATGGACGCGGCCAGCGCGCCGGTCACGTCGGCGAGCGCGGCCAGGCCCGACTGGAGCACCTCCGGTGGGGGAGGAGGGACGCCGCACGACACCAGGTCCAGCCCGTGGACGGCGAGCTCGTAGGCCTGCCCCAGGAGGACGCTCAGCAGCGGGATGCGCCCGACCACCGATACCGTCGGCGCCGTGTCCAGCTCCTCCGGCTCCTCGGCGAGGTAGCGGGCGGTCGCCTCGCGGTTGCGGCGCAGCCCGGCCAGCACCTCGTCGCGCGAGGCGTCGCGGTGGGCGGCGGTGACCCGGGCGTTGACCGCGTCGACGTCGGGGGGAGTGCCGGCCCCGCCGTCGCGGGCCGACGCGACGAGGTCGGCCACGGCGGTGTGGTCCTCCCAGCAGCCGAGGTGCACGCAGATCTCGTGCGCCCGCCACCCCCGCAGCCGCGACGGCGCGTCCAGGTCGACCGCCTCCGCCTGCGCCAGGAAGGCGTCCCACGCACCCAGCACCATCTCGGAGACCTCGTCGCGGCCGGCGTCGGCCATGCCCTGGTGTCGTCCCACGGAAGCGCCCTACCCGGCTCTCGGGAGGACAGGCATCGGGAGGCTCGCCGGAGCCGTGGCGTGCGCCACGCGGACCGGCCGGCCGACTCCCCCCTGGGGGTGAGATCCCGGGTCAAGGCGGACCCTTTCCGCGCCGATCGCTGATCCGTGACCGAACCAGCGGCGAGGGACCGCCGCGCTCCCAGCGCGCCCGCGCAGGGGCCGGCCCGGGCGGGCCTCGTCCGCCGGGCCGCTGCCGCGCTGCGCGCCGGGCTATACCGGCCGTTGGCCGGGGACGACGACCGCGTCGAGTTCTGGATCCGCCACGTGCGCAACGGATCCTGCTCAGCGAGGTCGCGGCCTGGTCGGTCGTGGGATACGTGCTGCTGACCGACAGCCCCGGACGGCACAACCTGTTGCTCCTGGCCCTCACCGGCCTGGTCATCGTCGGGTTCCCGTTCCTGCTGCTCCTGCCGCTGCGGGAGATGATGCGCGACAGCCGCGGGCCGACCTTGTTCTACGCCTGGACGCTGGTCACCGCCGCTATGGTCATCCTGGCCACCCACCTCGACGGCGGTGCGTCCAGCCCGCTGGACGCGCTGCTGTTCCTCACGCTGACCTACATGGCCGTGGCGTACTCACCGCATGGCGTCGTCGCCCTGGGCAGCGCGATGACCGTCGCCTACTTCTTCTTCATCGAGCTGCCCCACGTCACCATGTCCGGGATGTTCTTCCTGGCGGTCATGGTGTCGTTCACGATGATCTGCGCGATGACGTCCGCCAACTCGTGGGCGTCCTACGACCGCCAGGTCATGCTGATCCGCACGCAGGAGACGCTGGCCGCGACCGACTCGCTCACCGGCATCCCCAACCGCCGCGCCTACCTCGAGCGCGTCGCGTCGGCCGTCGATGCGGCCGCCTGGGGACACCAGACCGTGGTGTGCCTGGTCGACCTGGACGGCTTCAAGGCGGTCAACGACGCCGGCGGCCACGCGGCCGGCGACTTCATGCTCCGGTCGGTCGCCACCGCCCTGGGCGGCGCGGTCCGCGAGACCGACACCGTCGCCCGCCTGGGGGGCGACGAGTTCGCCGTCCTCGCCGACGTCTCGGTGACCTTCTCCGGCGAGATGCTCGCCAAGCGGCTCCGCCAGGCCGTCGCCGCCGTCGGTGCGGCCCTGGGCGTCACCGCCAGCGTCGGCGTCGCCGAGGTGCAGCCCGGGGACGACGTCGAGGACCTCATGCACCGCGCGGACGCCGCGATGTACCGCTCCAAGAGTGCGGGCGGCAACCGGGTCACGCTGCTCTCGTACTGAGCGCTTGATCCGCCCGCGCTCGGGGCGCAGCCTGGGGCGGTGACGCGCACCGGTTCCACTCTCGGCACCGTCGTCCGGTGGGATGCCTCCCGCGGCGGGGCGGTCATCGAGGCTCCTGAGCTGCCCGGCGGCTGCTGGGCCGACGCCTCTGTCGTCGTCCACGCCACCACGGGGGACGGCGAGCTGCGGGCCGGCCAGGTCGTCGAGGTGGAGTGGACCGATGAGGGATCCCGGGGACTTCCCTTCACCGCCCGCCGGGTCGTGCCGCGCGAGGACCTCCAGGCGACCGTCGGGGGCTGACCTCGACGGCGTGGCGCGGCGGCGGGCCGGCCGGTGCGCAGTTACTCTGCGTCATCGCCACGGGAGACGCCGTCACTCGTACCGGCAGCTCCCTGCGCAGCCTGTCATGAGGCCTCGGGGCGCGGTTGTGAGACGCGCCCAACCCGGTGGACGGCGCACGGTACGCCGTGGTATGGCGGTTGACCAGCGATAAGACGCACCACAGATCACCTTGCGTCACATTTGACCCAACCGCCCCACCCGGGCTGGCGCGATGGGGTCGTCATCGTGCACACTCTTCACGGGAGCCCTGCTCCGTCACTGCCGAACACAGCGCGTCACCGATTCGATGGGTCCGTAGGGGAAGACGAGACCAGTCGAGTCGATGGAGGTGCCCCGTGCAGCGACGGTC
>DATHAK010000118.1:0-51198 GCA_035296685.1 Blastococcus sp. | reverse complement strand
GTCGAGGTGCTCGGCGGTGAAGTACGGCGTCGAGGAGCCGCCCGGCGTCCAGAACTTCAGCTCGTGGCCGGGGCGGACGCCGCCGGCCATCTCGAGCAGCTCGCGCATCGTCGTCCCCATCGGGGCCTCGTACTGGCCGGGGCGGACGACGCGGCCCGACAGCGAGTAGATCTTCGGGCCGGGCGACTTCTCGGGCCCGAACGCCTTGAACCAGTCGGCGCCGCCGCGGACGACGAACGGCACGCTCGCGAGGGTCTCGACGTTGTTGATGACCGTCGGCGCCCCGTACAGGCCCGCGACCGCGGGGAACGGCGGCTTGAGCCGGGGCTGGCCGCGGTAGCCCTCGAGCGAGTCGAGCAGCGCCGTCTCCTCGCCGCAGATGTAGGCGCCGGCGCCGGCGTGCACGACCAGCTCGAGGTCGTAGCCCGAGCCCAGGATGTCGGTGCCGAGGTACCCAGCGGCGTAGGCCTCCTCGACGGCGGCGACCAGCCGTCGGTGGGCGTGCACCGCCTCGCCGCGCACGTAGATGACGGCGAAGTGCGAGCGGATCGCGTAGGCGGAGATGAGCACGCCCTCGACCAGCGAGTGCGGGTCGGCCATCATCAGCGGGAGGTCCTTGCAGGTGCCCGGCTCGCCCTCGTCGGCGTTGACCACGAGGTACTTCGGCATCGCGGCCGGACCGGTGGGCGTCTCCCCCGGCTTGGGCTGCGGGATGAAGCTCCACTTCATGCCGGTCGGGAACCCGGCGCCGCCGCGGCCGCGCAGGCCGGAGTCCTTGACCATCGTGACCAGCTCGTCCGGCGTCATCGACAGCGCCGTCCGCAGGGCGCTGTAGCCCTCGAGCCGCTCGTAGGTCGACAGCCGCCACGACTGGTCGGCGCCCCACCGCGTGGTGAGGACGGGGGTGAGAGGCATCTGCTCAGGCCTTCCCGGGACCTTGACCGGTGGTTCCCGGCTCGGATCCCGCAGGTGTGTCGGTGCCGTCGTTCCGGTCCGCGAGCGATCGACCGGCCGGCTCGGGTGCGCCGCGCTGCGCGGACTCGACGCCCGCCGCCTGGGCAGAGGCCGCGCCGGACGACGAGGTGGCCGCCGACTGCTGACGCCGCGGCATCTCCGGCGCCGACTCGCCCCGCTCCTCGGCGAGCCGCAGCCCGACCAGGGTGGGGCTGTAGTCGCCGGGGTGGTCGATGGCGGCGGCCATCTCGTACGGGTCCTCGTACTGGGAGAACCCGGCGAGCTGCCGGGAGATCCCCTTGAAGTCGGTCAGCGGTGCGCCGCGGGTCGGCGCCGGCTTCTCGCCGCGGCGCAGGGCCGCCACGAGTTCGCGGGCGCTCTCGACGTCCTGCTGGTCGTAGAACTCGTAGTCGACCGTGACCACCGGCGCGTAGTCGCAGGCGGCCAGGCACTCGGCGTGCTCGAGGGTGATCGAGCCGTCGGCGGCGGTCTCGTCGTGGTGGACGCCGAGGTCCGCGGACAGCGCGTCCATGATCCGCTGGCCGCCCAGGACGGCGCAGAGCGTGTTGGTGCAGACGCTGACGAGGTGGCGACCGGTCGGCCGGCGCTTGTACATCGTGTAGAACGTCGCGACCGCGCCCACCTCGGCCTTGGTCAGGCCGAGCTCCTCGGCGCAGAGCGCCACGCCCTCGGGCGAGACGTAGCCCTGGTAGCTCTGCACCAGGTGCAGCATCGGCAGCAGGGCCGAGCGGGGCACCGGGTAGCGGGCCATGATCTCCCGCGCCTCGAGCCGGGTCTGCTCGGTCAGCGGCGGCAGGTCGGCCGTCGCCGGCTGGACCGGGCTGTCGTCCAGCCCGATGGTCGCGGCCCCCTCCGGGGATCCAGGAAGTGCACTCATCAGCGGTCTACTCCGATGTTCTGGGTCGTCTCCGCGGCCGCTCCGCTCCTCGCTCGCTGGCGCTCGCTGCGATGCTCACTCACCTGTCGACTCCCCCCATCACCGGGTCGATCGAGGCGATGGCCGCGATGACGTCGGCGATCATGCCGCCCTCGCTCATCGCCGCCGTGGCCTGCAGGTTGACGAATCCTGGGTCGCGCACGTGGACGCGCCACGGGCGCGTGCTGCCGTCGCTGACCACGTGGTAGCCGAGCTCTCCGCGGGGCGACTCGATCGGCAGGTAGACCTGGCCGGCGGGGACGCGGAAGCCCTCGGTGACCAGCTTGAAGTGGTGGATCAGGGCCTCCATCGACTGGCCCATGATGTGCTCCACGTGCTCGAGGGAGTTGCCCATCCCGTCGGGTCCGAGGGACAGTTGCGCCGGCCAGGCGATCTTGCGGTCCTCGACCATGACCGGGCCGGGCTCGAGGCGGTCGCAGGCCTGCTCGATGAGCTTGAGCGACTCGTTGACCTCGGCCATCCGCACCAGGTAGCGGCCCCAGGCGTCGGCGGTGTCGGCGGTCGGCACCTCGAAGTCGTAGGTCTCGTAGCCGAGGTACGGCTCGACCTTGCGCATGTCCCACGGCAGGCCCGCGGCGCGCAGGATCGGCCCGGTCACGCCCAGCGCGATGCAGCCGGTGACATCGAGGTAGCCGACGTCCTTGAGCCGCCGCTGCCAGATCGGCTGGCCGGTGAGCAGCCGGTGGAAGTCGGCCACCCGCTTCGGCATGATCTTGAGGAACTCGCGGATGTTCCCGACCGCGCCCTCGGGGAGGTCCTGCGCCAGGCCGCCGGGGCGGATGTAGGCGTGGTTCATCCGCAGGCCGGTGATCTCCTCGAGCAGGTCGAGGACCATCTCGCGCTCGCGGAAGCCGTTGGTCATGCCGGTGAGGGCGCCCATCTCCATGCCGAAGGTGGCCAGCGCGACCAGGTGGGAGGAGATCCGGTTGAGCTCCATGACCAGCAGGCGGATCGTCTGCGCCCGCTGCGGCACCTCGACGCCGAGCAGCTTCTCCACGGCCATGCAGTACGCGGCCTCGTTGTAGAGCGGGGCCAGGTAGTCCATGCGCGTCACGAACGTCGTGCCCTGCGTCCAGTTGCGGTACTCGAGGTTCTTCTCGATGCCGGTGTGCAGGTAGCCGATGGTCACCCGCGCCTTGGTCACGGTCTCGCCCTCGAGGTCGAGGATCAGGCGGAGGACGCCGTGGGTGGACGGGTGCTGCGGGCCCATGTTGACGACGAGCCGCTCCTCGCCGTGCGGGTCGGCGAAGGTCAGATCCCAGTCGCCGCCGGTGACGGTGTAGACGCGCCCCTCGGTGGTCTCCCGTGAGCCGGCGTACGGGTCGGCGTCGTTGTAGATCGCGCTCATCGGTATGCCCTCCGGGTGTCGGGCGGGGGAATCGTCGCGTCGTGGTACTCGACGGGGACACCGCCGAGCGGGTAGTCCTTGCGCTGCGGGTGCCCGTCCCAGTCGTCGGGCATGAGGATGCGGGTGAGCGCCGGGTGGCCGTCGAAGACGATCCCGAACATGTCCCAGGTCTCGCGCTCGTGCCAGTCCGCCGTCGGGTAGATGCCGGTGACCGACGGGACGTGCGCGTCCTCGGCGGTGACGGCCACCTCGAGCCGGATCCGGCGGCGGTAGGTCATCGACGTCAGGTGGTAGACGACGTGCAGCCGCGGGCGGTCGGGGGTGGCGACCGGGCCGCCGCTGTCGAGGTAGTCGACCCCGGAGAGGCTGCTCAGCAGCTCGAACCGCAGGGCGTCGTCGTCCCGGAGTGCCTGGAAAAGGGCCAGCAGGTGCTCGCGGGCCACGAAGTAGGTGATCTCGCCACGGTCGACCAGCACGCGCTGGACGGCGGCCGCGTACGTCGCCTCGCCGACCGCCTCGATGAGCGCGTCGGTGACCTCGTCGAAGTACCCGCCGTAGGGGCGCTCGGTGCTGTGCAGCGCGACGGCGCCGCCCGGCTCGACGCGCACCAGCCCGCCGAAGCCGGACGTGTCGCCGCTGCCGCTGACGCCGAACGCGCCCTTCCGGAACCCGCCGGACGGCGCGCGGGCACCCAGTTCCGCGTCGTCCCGCTCGCGGTCCCCCGGGCCCGTCATCGCCAGGCCTTCCCGAGCCCGGTCGGCCGCTCCTCGGGCAGCAGGACGGCGTTGCCGCCGCGCTGCTCGATCGCGAACTGGCCGGTGCGCCCCTGGGCGGCGGCCTCCTCGTAGGCGCGGCGCAGCTTCTTGTCGGCGCGCACGGTCGACGGCATCTCGACGTGCAGGTCCTTCGCCGTTCCATCCTCCTCGGCGCGGGCCAGCGCGCGGGCGCGCTTCGGGCCGAGGGGCTCGTGCTGGATCTTGTGGTGCAGCTTGAGGATCGCGTCCATCAGCATCTCCGGCCGCGGCGGGCAGCCGGGCAGGTACATGTCCACCGGGACGATGTGGTCGACGCCCTGCACGATCGCGTAGTTGTTGAACATGCCCCCGGAGCTGGCGCAGACGCCCATGGCGAGCACCCACCGCGGCTCGGGCATCTGGTCGTAGATCTGGCGCAGGACCGGGGCCATCTTCTGGCTCACCCGGCCGGCCACGATCATCAGGTCGGCCTGGCGCGGCGACGCGCGGAAGACCTCCATCCCGAAGCGGGCCAGGTCGTAGCGGCCGGCGCCCGAGGCCATCATCTCGATGGCGCAGCAGGCGAGGCCGAACGTCGCGGGCCACAGCGACGACTTGCGCGTCCAGTTGACCACCTTCTCCACCGTGGTCAGCAGGACGCCGCTGGGCAGCTTCTCCTCGAGTCCCATGTCAGTGCTCCACCCTCGTCCCTGCTGTCAGTCCCACTCGAGTCCGCCGCGGCGCCAGACGTAGGCGTAGGCGATGAACACGGTGGCGATGAAGACGACCATCTCGACCAGCCCGAAGACGCCGAGCCGGTCGTTGGCGACCGCCCACGGGTAGAGGAAGACGATCTCGATGTCGAAGACGATGAAGAGCATCGCCGTCAGGTAGTACTTCACCGGGAAGCGGCCACCGGTCAGCGGCTGGTGCACCGGCTCGATCCCGCACTCGTAGGCGTCGAGCTTGGCCCGGTTGTACCGGCGGGGTCCCACGAAGGGCGCCGCGGTGACCGAGAACAGTGCGAATCCCGCGGCCAGGGCGAAGAGCCCGATGATCGGGACGTAGTTCGAGAGCATCAGCGGCACCCTACGGTGAGGACGATCACGTTCCGCGGAGGTCGGGTTACCTCACGCTGTGTGTCGACATGTTTCCGGTGTGTGATCTCGCGCACGGTCATCACACCGCCGGAACCAGGCGCGTCAGCAGCGTGATCGCACGGTCGACCGCGTCGCCGTCCCGGCCGTCGGTCAGGTTGCCCATGAGCCGCAGGGCCGCGTTCACCAGGGTCGGCCGCTTGAGCCCGTGCGACGTCGTGAACCGGACGACGTCGGGACGGCTGAGCAGGGCGAGGAAGCCCATGCCGAGGCGGTGGTGCCGGCCGTACTCGGCCCGCAGGCGGTCCGGGTAGCGGCGCAGCGCCGCCTCGCGGGCCGGACCCTCCGGACGGGCGAGGGCCTCGGCCGCGGTCTCGGCCGCCATCCGGCCGGTCTCCATGGCGTAGCTGATCCCCTCGCCGTTGAACGGGTTGACCATGCCGGCGGCGTCCCCGGCGAGCAGGAGGCCGCGGGTGTACGCCGGCTGCCGGTGCAGGGCCATCGGCAGGCCGGCGCCGCGCACCGGGGTGACGGCGTGCTCCTCGCCGAGCTGGTCCTCGGCCGGGAAGGTGTCCAGCCACTGCTTCAGGACGGCGCGGTGATCCCCGTCATCGGCACGGCGGGTGTCCAGCAGCCCGAAGCCGACGTTGGCCGTGCCGTCGCCCATCCCGAACACCCAGCCGTAGCCGGGCATCGACGCGGCGGTCGGGCCCTCGGCGGACAGGTCGAAGGAGATGTCGAGGTAGTCGTCGTTCGTGCGGGGGGTGCGCACGTACCGGCGGACGGCGACGCCGAGCGGCCGGTCCTCGCGGCGGACCAGGCCGAGGGACTTGGCGAGCCGGCCGGACAGGCCCTCGGCCGAGACCACGAGCGAGGCGGGCTGCTCCCCCGGCACCTTGTCGGGGCCGGCGAGGGTGCGGACGCCCGCGACGCGGCCGGCGTCGTCGAGCAGCGGCTCGGTGACCGTGACCCCGGTGTGCAGGCGGGCGCCGGCCGCCCGGGCGTGCTCGGCCAGCCGGGCGTCGAGCTCGCTGCGCCGGAGGACCAGGCTGTAGTCGGGCCAGCGGGACAGCCGGGGCCAGTCGACCTCGACGACCTCCCCGCCGCCCTGGACGCGCAGGCCCTTGTGGCGCACCCAGCCTGCGGCCGGCGAGGTGTCGATCCCCATGTCCTCCAGTGCCTTGACGCCGCGGGGGGTCAGGCCGTCGCCGCACACCTTCTCACGGGGGAACGCGGCCTTCTCGAGGACGACGACGTCCAGGCCGGCCCGCGCGAGCCAGTAGGCGGCGCTGGAACCCGCGGGACCGGCGCCGACGACGACCACGTCGGCGCGCGGCTGCGCACCCCGCAGCTCGGCCGTCGCTCCCGGCACGCCGACGCCCCCTCCGGACCCAGTGAAACGACTCGGGCGACCACCTCGTGAGCTTGTGAATCAGTTCACAAGGTCGGTCGTTCCGAGTCTAGGCCCGTGTGTGAGCCAGGGAACAGCGGGCCCCGTCGGGAGGCGCGGTCAGGCGTGGGTGCGCGCCTCGGCGAGGGTCCGCCGGACCTCGTCGTCGGTCGTCTCGCCGAAGTCCTGGTAGCCCTGACCGACCGCCCGGAACCCGCTCGGAGCCCACAGGCAGACGACGTCGCCGGCCTCCGTGGTCAGCGTCTCCAGGGCCGTAGGGGAGGCGATCGGCACCGCGACGGTCAGCCGGGCGGGGTCCTGGCGGCGGACGGCGACGACCGCGGCGCGCATCGTGGCGCCGGTGGCCAGGCCGTCGTCGACGAGGACGACCGGCCGCCCGCCGACCGCCAGGGCCGGCCGGCCGCCGCGGTAGGCGGCCTCGCGGCGGCGCAGCTCGAGCAGCTCCCTCCGGCGGACCTCGTCGAAGGTCTCCTCGTCGACGCGGGCCGCGTCGAGCACGGTGCCCACCCGCACCGTCTCCACGGCATCCCCGACCGCGGCGATCGCGCCCATCGCGAGCTCCGGCTGCCAGGGCAGTCCGAGCTTGCGGACGACGAGGACGTCGAGGGGGGCACCCAGGGCGGCGGCCACCTCGGCCGCCACGACGACGCCGCCGCGGGGCAGGCCGAGGACGACCGTGCCGGAGACGTTCCCGGCCTCGGTCGCCAGCCGGGCGCCCAGGGCGCGGCCGGCCGCCCGGCGATCGGCGAACCGCTGCGGGAACATGCCCGGAGCCGTACGGCGGCCGCTAGAGCGGCTCGGGCGCCGGCGCCGGGGGTGGCGCGACCGGATCGGTGGGATCGGGGGTCGGGTACGGCGCGGGGATCGGCGGCGGGGTGGGGTCCGTGGGCGACGGGACCGGTGCCGGAGGTCCCGGAGGGGGCGGCGGGGTCGTCATGGACCGACGCTAGTAGAAGGACCCCGTCCTTCCCACCCCTCGCAGGCTCGGGGCAGGCCCCGGGACGGGGCCGCCGTGGAGCGCTCGGCGCCGATCACCCGGCGGGCGCGGTGCAGCGCGACGACCCCGCCGGTGAGGTTCTGCCAGGCGACCTCGTCCCAGCCGGCCTTCTGGATGCGCGCGGCCAGCGCGGACTGGTCGGGCCAGGCCCGGATGGACTCCGCCAGGTAGACGTAGGCCTCCGGATTGCTGCTGACCGCGCGCGCGATCCGGGGCAGCGCCTTCATCAGGTACTCGGTGTAGACGGTGCGGAACGGCGTCCAGGTGGGGCTGGAGAACTCGCAGACCACCAGGGTTCCGCCCGGCCGGGTCACCCGGCGGAACTCCCGCAGCGCGGCGTCGGGGTCGGCGACGTTGCGCAGGCCGAAGGAGATGACCACGCCGTCGACGCTCTCGTCGGCGAGGGGCAGCGCCATCGCGTCGCCGGCCACCTTGGGCACGGGGCGCGACGCCCCTGCCCGCAGCATCCCCTGGGAGAAGTCGCAGGCGATCGCGTAGGCACCCGCGGCGGCGAGCTCGATCGTGGACACCGCCGTGCCGGCGGCGACGTCGAGGACGGTCTGGCCCGGCCGGGCACCGAGTGCCGCCCGGGTCGCCCGGCGCCAGGAGGCATCCCGGCCGCCGGAGAGCACCGTGTTGGTCAGGTCGTAGCGGCGCGCGACGCGATCGAACATGGCGGCGACGTCGGCCGGCCGCTTGTCCAGACCGGCCCGCGTACCGCCGGTGTGTGCGTCGTCTCGCCGGTCTCCCACAGCGGCGACGCTACAAGCCCTCCTACGCTGGGACCGTGACCGCGGCCGCCCTGACCTCCCCGGCGGCCCTCGCGCGCACCGTCACGACCGTCCGCACCGGCGATCCCGGTGCGCTCCTCGACCGGCTCCCCACCGGGAACGCCCTGTCGTGGGTGCGCCACGGCGAGGGCCTCGTGGGCTGGGGTGAGGCAGCCCGGCTGGAGGTCAGCGGACCCGGAGCGCTGGCCGAGGCCGCCGGCTGGTGGGCCGACGTCATGGCCGACCTCGACGTGCACGACGAGATCGGGACCGCGGGCTCCGGTCCGGTCCTCTTCGCGAGCATCGCGTTCGACCCGGCCGCCGGGACGTCGGTGTTCGTCGTCCCCGAGATCACCGTCGGCCGGCGGAACGGCGTCGGCTGGGTGACCACGGTCGGCGACCTCGACCCCCGGGACGTCGCTGACCGACCCGGCTCCGCGCCGGGCGACGCTCCCCCGCTGCGGCTGCGGTACGCCGACGGGGCCCTCGACCCGGCCACCTGGTCGGCCGCCGTCGCCACCGCGGTCGAGCGGATCGGCAGCGGCGAGCTCGCCAAGGTCGTCCTGGCCCGCGACCTGCTGGTCTCGGCCGACGTCCCCCTGGACCCGCGGCTCCTGCTCCGCCGGCTGGCCGACCGCTTCCCCGACTGCTGGACCTTCGCCGTCGACGGGCTGCTCGGCGCGACGCCGGAGCTGCTGTTGCGCCGCAGCGGCCGGCAGCTGAGCGCCCGGGTCCTCGCCGGCACGGCGCCGCGCGGCGCCGGTGCCGACGACGAGCGGCTGGCGGCTGCCCTCCTCGGGTCGGCCAAGGACCGCGCCGAGCACGCGCTGGCCGTCGATTCCTTCGTCCGCGCTCTGCAGCCCTACTGCACCGAGCTCGAGGCCCCGGACGAGCCCGGCCTGCTCACCCTCGCCAACGTGCGCCACCTGGCCAGCGACGTGACCGGCACCCAGCGCCGTAGGGGCGCCAGGGGTCGCGCGGACCTGTTGGAACTGGTGGGCGCAGTGCACCCCACGGCCGCGGTGTGCGGCACGCCCACCGAGGACGCGGCAGCGGTGATCGCCGAGCTCGAGGGCATGGACCGCGGCCGCTACGCCGGACCGGTCGGCTGGATCGACGCCCGGGGCGACGGCGAGTTCGGCCTGGCGCTGCGCTGCGCGGAACTGGTGGGCGAGGACGGCGCCCGGCTGTTCGCCGGGTGCGGCATCGTGGCCGGTTCCGACCCGGCCGCGGAGCTGGCCGAGACGCAGTCGAAGTTCGCCGCGTTCCAGGCCGCTCTGGAGGGCTGACCCGGGGTCCGTGACGGACCGGTCCCGGACGCATCCCGGTGGTGCCCCCGGGAACCCGGGGACACCGCCGTGGGTGCGTGCGCGTGCGGTGGAGCGAGCGCTCAGAAGCGGGTGTCGCCGTGGACGTCGAGGCAGTTGTTGTGCCGCTTGCTCTCGTTGTCGGGGTCGCACTCGAACATCGGGGCCCTGCCGTGCTCGAGGAGAACGAACGCGTCCGGGCCGTTGCCGCCGTCGCGGATGACGACGGAGTCGCTCGGCGCCGCGGAGGCGGCGGGGGCGACCACGACGCTGCCGATGGCGGCGGCGCCGGCGATGGTCAGGGTCAGGGCGAAGCGGCGTGCGGTACCAGCGATCGTGCTGCTCATGTCGGGTCTCCTTGACTGGCCGGATCCCAGTGACCCGGTGACAGGACCGACGATCCGGGACCTTCCGCACGGCTCCCGCGAGGGAACCGCAAGAAAGGCGCAAGGACCGCCGCCTGGCGGATCGATGGGACTGACCGGTTCAGGACCGGGTGGATCCCGGTGACGAGGACGACGATGCGGGGCCTTCCGCAACGCACCCGCCAGGGAGCCGCAAGAAGGACGCAAGCTCAGCGGGGCCGACCCAGGGCACGCGCGGCGGCGGCCCGCAGCTCCCCGGCCAGCGCGGCCTCGGCCCGCTGGTCGGACCGGACGACCACCACCCGCGGGCCACCCAGCGCGAGGGCGGTCTCCAGCTCAGCGGCCGCCCCCACCCGGGTCGCCGGCCAGCCCAGCGCCTCCGCGACCGCAACCAGGTCGCGGCCGTGCGGCGTCCCGAACACCCGCCGGTAGTCGGCCGCGTGCCGCTCCTCCCCCGGCTCCAGCTGGGCGAAGATGCCACCTCCGTCGTTGTCCGGGACCACCACCGTCAGATCCGGTGGCCGCTCCCCCTCGCCGAGCAGCAGGCCGGTGAGGTCGTGCAGGAACGTCAGGTCGCCCAGCAGGGCGAACGCGGGCCCGCCGTGCACCAGAGCGGCGCCGACGGCGGTGGAGATCGTGCCGTCGATCCCGGCCACGCCGCGGTTGGCCAGCACGGTCAGGTCGTGCCGGGGCACCGCCAGCCGGTCGACGTCGCGCACGGGGGTCGAGGAGCCGAGCACCAGCAGCCCTCCGGCCGGCAGCGCGGCCACCAGGTCGCGGGCCAGGCGCGCGGCGGTCAGCACCGGCGAGCCGTCGAGCACCGCGTCGACGGCCGCGCCCACCCGGTCCGCCGCCCCCTGCCAGGCGGCGAACCACTCTTCGCGGCCGTCCGCCGACCGTCGGGAGTACTCCGCCAGCTCGGCGACGGACCGGACCACCCGGCCGCTCGACCGCGCGGCGTCTGCCCACCGCGGGGAGGCCACGACGGTCTGGACCCGCACCGACGGATCGGCCAGGAGCGCGGTCACCGGCCGGGAGAGGGTCGGCCGGCCGACGACGACGACGCGCTCCGGGCGGTGGGCCGCCGGCCAGTCCCCGGCGCCCAGCAGCAGGGCGCCGGCGCGGAGGTTCCCGTGCGCGCCCCAGACCCCGCTGCTCGGCTCGGCGATCAGTGGCCAGCCGCACCGGTCCGCCAGCTCCGACGCGTCCCGGGCCGCCGCGGGCGCCCCGTCCCCGACGACGACCAGCGTGCGTCCCCCGTCGGCGTCGGCCGCGCCGTGGGCGGGCCCAGCAGGCGGTGCGGCGGCGGTCCACGGCGCGCAGTCCGGCCGCCCCGCCCAGGGGCCGTCGAGCGGGGGCGGTTCCTCGGCGGGCAGCAGCGGCTCGCGCAGCGCCAGGTTGAGGTGCACCGGCCCGGGGTCGGCCGACACCGCCCCCTGGGCGGCCAGCAGCGCCCGGGCGACCAGCGAGCGCCAGTAGCGGTTCTGCGCGGCCTCGCGGCCGGGCTCCGGCGCGGCCACGTCGGCCGCCCAGCGGACCGCGCCCCCGTACAGGCCGACCTGGTCGATGGTCTGGTTCGCGCCGGTCCCGCGCAGCTCGGGCGGGCGGTCGGCGGTGAGCGCCAGCAGGGGGATCCCGCTCGCGTCGGCCTCCAGCACCGCGGCGTGCAGGTGCGCCGCCGCCGTCCCCGACGTGGTGAGCACCGGCACCGGACGCCCGGACGCCTTGGCCAGCCCCAGCGCGAGGAAGGCCGCCGTCCGCTCGTCGATCCGCACGTGCAGCCGCAGCCGGCCGGCCCGCTCGGCGGCGGCCAGGGCGAGCGCCACCGGCGCCGAGCGCGAGCCCGGCGCCAGCACGGCATCGGTGACGCCCCCGCGCAGCAGCTCGTCGACGAGGACGCGGGCGAAGGCGGTCGCCGGGTTCACGGGGAGGTCACCGCGGCGAGCCGGGCGCCCCAGCGGGCCTCGGTCACCGGGTCGGCGGCGAGGTGGTCGATCCGGTCGGGCTCCGGGCGGACGACGGGCAGCGCGCCGTCGACCGGGAGCAGCGGCGTGCTGGACACGTCGTCGGCGAGCAGCGCGACGGTGGCCAGCCCGCAGGCGAACGGCAGCTCCGGCAGCGCGGCGGCCAGCGCCACCCCGGCCGCGATGCCGACCGACGTCTCCAGCGCCGACGACACGACGCAGGGCAGCCCGTGGGCGTCGGCGATGCGGAGCGCGGCCCGGACCCCGCCGAGCGGCTGCACCTTGAGGACGACGACGTCGCACGCCTCGCGCAGGTCCACCGCGAGCGGGTCCGCCGAGCGCCGCACCACCTCGTCGGCGGCGATCCGCACGTCGATCCGCCGGCGCAGCGCCGCCAGCTCCGCCACCGACGCGCACGGCTGCTCGACGTACTCCAGCCCGAACCGGTCGAGCTCGCGGATGCGGGTGACGGCCGTGTCGACGTCCCAGGCGGCGTTGGCGTCGACCCGCACCGCACCGGACGGCCCGAGGGCGTCGCGGACCGCCTCCACGCGGGCCAGGTCGTCGCCCGCGGTCTGCCCGGGCTCGGCCACCTTGACCTTCGCGGTGCGGCAGCCCGACGCGCTCACCAGCGCGCGGGCGCGGTCCGGGCCAACCGCCGGCACGGTGACGTTGACCGGCACCGACGCCCGCACCGGTGCCGGCCAGCCGGCGACCGCGGCCTCCTCCGCGGCCGCCCACCACCGCCGGCTCTCGGCCACGTCGTAGTCCCAGAACGGCGAGAACTCGCCCCAGCCGGCCGGGCCGCGCACCAGGACGCCGTCGCGGACGTCGATGCCCCGGAAGCGGGTGCGCAGCGGCACGCGGTAGACCCGCGCCGGGAGCGCCGGCCCGGCGGAGGCGGGGATCACGATCGAAGCCTAATTCGCCGGAGCCGTAGGCTTGCCGCTCGTGGCCAGGCACCTCTCGCTCGTGCCCGCACCCGATCCCGCGGCCGACGGCTACGAGGAGGCAGTCCTCGGCACACTGCTCCCGGCGCTCAGCGCCGCCCTCGCCGGCACCGCGCCGCTCGCCGTCCTCCCCGCCGGTCCCGCCGCCCTCGTCGAGGCCGCCCGCGGCCTGCTCCGCCCCGGGGAGCCGCTCGAACCCGGCACCGATCTCGTGATCGTCACCTCCGGCTCGACCGGCCGCGGCCGGGCCGTGCTGCTCCCCGCGTCGGCGCTGCACGCCTCCGGCACGGCCACGCACGAGCGGCTGGGCGGCGCGGGCAGCTGGCTGCTGACCCTGCCGGTGACCGCGATCGCCGGGGTGCAGGTCCTGTGTCGCAGCGTCCTCGCCGGCACCCGCCCGACCGTCCTCGGACCGGGCGAGCCGCTGTCCGCGGCGCTGGACCGCATGCCCGGGGGCCGCCGGTACACCTCCCTCGTGCCGACCCAGCTCCGCCGCCGGCTCGACGCCGAACCCGACGCGCTGCGCGCCTTCGACGCCGTCCTGGTCGGCGGCTACGCCGTGGACGCGTCGCTGCTGGCCCGGGCGCGCGAGGCCGGGGTGGCCGTCGTGACCACCTACGGGATGACGGAGACGGCAGGTGGCTGCGTCTACGACGGGAGGCCGCTCGACGGCGTCGAGGTGCGGGTCGTGGACGGCGGCGTCGAGCTGGCCGGCCCGGGGCTCGCGCTCGGCTACCGCGGCGACCCGGAGGGCACGGCCGAGGCCTTCCGCGACGGCTGGTTCGCCACGCAGGACGCGGGCAGCATCGGACCCGACGGACGCCTCACCGTCACCGGACGACGGGACGACGTCGTCATCTCCGGCGGTGTGAACGTCGCGCCCGCGGCCGTCGAGGCCGTCCTGCGCGAGCACCCGGCCGTCATCGACGCCGTCGTCTTCGGCCGTGCCGACGACGAGTGGGGGCAGCGGGTGGTGGCCGCCGTCGTCCCGGCGCCGGGCGCCGACCCCGGCCTGGCCGACCTCCGGCCGTGGGTGGCCGAGCGGCTGGGCGCGCCGGCCGCCCCGCGCGAACTGCACCTCGTCGACGCCGTCCCGCTGCTGCACACCGGCAAGCCCGACCGCCGGGGTGTGGCGGACGCCGTCCTGCACGGGCTCCGCTGACGTGGCGACCCCCGCCCAGTGGATCGCCGGGGCGCGCCCGCGCACCCTGCCCGCGGCCCTCGCGCCCGTCCTGGTCGGCACCGGCGTGGCCGCCGCGCTGGACGGATTCGCGCCGGGGGCGGCACTCCTGGCGCTCGTCGTCGCGCTGGCCCTGCAGGTCGCGGTGAACTACGCCAACGACTACTCCGACGGCCGGCGCGGCACCGACACCGACCGGGTGGGGCCGATGCGGCTGGTCGGCTCCGGGGCGGCGACGCCACGCCAGGTGCTGGTGGCCGCGCTGCTCGCGTTCGCCGTGGCCGGGGTGGCGGGTCTGCTGCTCGCGGCGCTGTCGAGCTGGTGGCTGGTCGCCGTCGGCGCGGTCTGCATGGCCGCCGCCTGGACCTACACCGGCGGGCCCCTGCCCTACGGCTACCGCGCCCTGGGGGAGGTCTTCGTCTTCGTGTTCTTCGGCCCGGTCGCCGTCGTCGGCACGACCTACGTGCAGACCGGCACCCTCCCGGGCCTGGCCTTCGTCGCGGCGGTGCCGGTCGGCCTGCTGATCGTCGCGATCCTCGTGGTCAACAACCTGCGCGACATCGAGGGCGACGCGGTCGCCGGCAAGCGGACCCTGGCGGTCCTGGTCGGCGACCACCGGACGCGGCTGCTGTTCGCCGGCCTCTTCGTCGTCGCCTTCGCCGTCGTGGCGGCGGTGGCGGTGGCCCGCCCGTGGGCAGCATCCGCGCTGCTCGCGACGCCCCTGGCGGTGCCTCCGGCACGTACCGTGCTCTCCGGCGGACGCGGACCGGCGCTGGTCGGCGCACTCCAGGGCACGGGCCTGCTCACCCTGGCCACCGGGGTGCTGCTGGCGGCGGGTCTCGCGCTGAGCGGATGACGGACGGCCCCATGGGAGGAGGAACGACATGGCCACCCCCGAGGAGCTGCTGACCGCGGTCGACGAGGTGATCTCGGACGGCGTGCGGCGCGGTCTCCTGCACAACGACGTCGAGGACGACGTCCTGGACGGCCGGCACATCACCGTGCACGGCCGCCGGCTGGTCAACTTCGGCTCCTGCTCCTACCTCGGGCTGGAGACCGAGCCGCGGATGAAGGCCGCCGTCCACGAGGCCGTCGACCGGTTCGGCACCCAGTTCTCCTCGTCGCGCACGTACGCCTCCGCGCCCCTCTACCGGACCGCCGAGGAGGAGCTCGCCGAGGTCTTCGGGCGCCCGGTGATCGTGGCTCCGTCGACGTCGGTGGGGCACATCGCGACCATGCCCACGCTGATGGGCAGCCGGGACACGCTGGTCCTCGACCACCAGGTGCACAACTCCCTGCAGACGGCGGCCACGCTGGTCCAGGCCGGCGGGGCACAGGTGGAGCTGATCCCGCACTGCGACCTGCGCGCGCTGGAGCGGCGCCTGGAGAAGGACCGCAGCCGCCGGGTCTGGTACGCCACCGACGGGCTCTACTCCATGTACGCCGATTTCTTCCCCGCCCGCGAGCTGGACGAGCTCGCCGCCCGCTACGACAACCTCTGGCTCTACGTCGACGACGCCCACTCGGCGTCGTGGACGGGCACCTACGGGCGCGGCTACGCCCTGGAGCGGCTGTCACCGGCGACGCTGGAGCGCACGGTGGTCGCCGTGTCGCTGAACAAGTCGTTCGCGGCCGCGGGCGGCGCGATCACGTTCCCCGACCCGGAGTCCCGCCGGCTGGTGGCCAGCGTCGGTGGGCCGCTGATCTTCTCCGGTCCCATCCAGCCGCCGATGCTCGGGGCGATCGTGGCCTCGGCCCGCTTCCACCGGTCCGCGGAGCTGCCGCCCCGGCAGGACCTGCTGCTGTCCCGGATCCGGCTGTTCAACCGGCTCGCCGCCGAGGCCGGGCTGCCGGCGGTGGCGGGATCGGAGGCGCCGATCCGGTTCGTCGGTGCGGGCGTGACCTCGGTGGCCTACCGGCTCACCGAACGGCTGCGCGGCGCCGGCTTCTTCGTCAACACCGCCGCGTTCCCCGCCGTCCCGGCCAAGCGGGGCGGCGCCCGCCTGGCGCTCACGACGCACCACACCGAGGACGACATCGCCGGGGTCGTGGCCGCCCTGGCCGAGCACCTCCCTCCCGCCATGGCCGAGGAGGGCGCGACGATCGAGGACCTGCGGCGCGCCTTCGCCCGTCAGCTTCGCGGGCGCACCGACATCCAGCCGGACCGGCCACCGGCCCCCCAGCCCGTCGTCCCGGCACCCCGGCCGGCCTCGGGGATCCTGCGGCTGGAGTCGGCGCGGTCGATCACCGAACTCGACCCGGCCGAGTGGGACAGGCTGCTCGGGCACCGCGGGACCTTCGACGCCGCGGCGCTGCGCACTCTGGAGGAGGTGTTCGCCGGCCGCGGGGTGGCCGGCCGCGACGAGGACGCCTGGGAGTTCTGCTACCTCGTCGTCCGGGACGAGGACGGGGTGCCCGTCGCCGCGACGTTCCTCACGACGGCGCTGTGGAAGGACGACATGCTCTCGCCTGCCCACGTGTCGCGGGAGGTGGAGCGGCGCCGCGCGGGGGACGCCGGTCCGCGGTTCCTCACCTCGCCCATGGTCGGGATGGGCTCCCTGCTGACCGAGGGCGAGCAGCTCTACCTCGACCGGTCCCGCGACTGGCAGGCGGCGCTCCGGATGATCCTGGCCGCGGCCCGGGTGGCCGAGGACTCCGCGGAGGCGGCGGCGGTGGTGCTGCGCGACCTGCCCGACGGGGACGACGAGCTGCACACCTTCCTGCTCGGGGAGGGGCTGATCCGCCTCCCGGTGGCGAACACCTGGGTGCGCGACCTGGACTTCACCGACGACGACGCGTTCCTCGCCGGCCTGACCCGCAAGCACCGGTACCACCAGCGCACGCGGGTCCTGGGACGGGAGGGGACCTTCGGCGTGCGGGTGGTCGACGGCGGCAGCCCCGAGGCGATCGCCCTGCCGGCGGTGGTCCGCGACCGCCTGTACGACCTCTACCGGGCGGTGCACGCGCGCGCGTTCGAGCTCAACGTGTTCCCGCTCCCCCGCCGGCTGGTCGACGCCGTCCTGGAGTCGCCCGGCTGGGAGGTGGTGCTGCTCTCCCTGGACGAGCACTCCGACGGCCCGGTGGCGTTCGCCGTCCAGCACGTCGGCGCGCAGCACGTGGCGCCGGTGTTCATCGGCCTGGACTACGACTACGTCGCCAGCCACGACAGCTACCAGCAGCTCCTGCTGCAGGCGCTGCGGTCCGGGCAGCGCCGCGGCGTCCAGGAGGTGCTGCTCGGGATGAGTGCGGATCTGCAGAAGGCCCGGTTCGGCGCCCAGCCGCGGAAGCACTGGGCCTACGTCCAGCCCACGGAGACCTACAACGCCGACGTGCTGGCTCAGCTCGCCGAGACGGTCCCGGCCGGCTGAGCCGGGCGGCGAACGGTCAGGCCGTGTCGCCGCTCAGCCGCGTGCGCAGGTCCTCCTTGGCCGCCCGCCGGGCGAGGCTGCGGGCGGCCAGTGCCTCGGTCAGCCGGTCCCGCGAGGGACGAAGCACGACGTAGGCCACGGGCAGCGAGAGCAGCAGGCCGAACAGCAGGCCAGACCAGAAGTCCATCCCGAGCATCCAGAGCAGCACGGTCAGCGCCGCGAAGATGCCGATCCGGCCGACCGTGTAGATCAGCAGCCAGGAGGCGATCCGCGGCGGCCGCGCCGGGCCGCCGTCCGGACCCGTCGGGGTCGCGCCGTCCCCGGGGGGAGTCTTCCCGCCGGTGCCGTTCTCAGCCATGACGGCCCTCCCACTTGGTCGAGAGCACGACCGTCGTGCGGGTGCGTGCCACTCCTCGGATCCGGTTCAACGCGTCGATGGTGGCCTCGAGTCCCGCTATGTCGGGGACGCGCACCTTCAGCACGTAGCCCTCGCTCCCGGCGACCCGCCAGCAGTCCTCGACGGCGGGCAGGGCCCGCAGCCCCTCCTCGACGCCGGTGTCGTCGACGGCGTCGCTCTCGATGACGCTGATCAGCGCGGTGACGTCCAGCCCGACGGACGCGGGGTCGACCACGGCGCGGTAGCCGGTGATCACACCGGCCGCCTCCAGCTTCCCCACCCGCTCGTGCACCGCGGGCGACGACAGCCCCACCTTGCGCGCGAGCTCGGCGTAGCTGGCCCGCCCGTTGGCGCGCAGCAGGTCGATGAGCTGCCGGTCCACGGCGTCGATGGCGCGTTCTCCGTCCTGGGCCGGCCCGGTGCTCCCCGGGCCGCGAGGTCTGCGTGCCCCCGAGTATCGCTGCGGACGTACGCTGGGGTCCGACGAGGGGGTGGGCCCGTGGCGTTCCTGGTGGTGCTCGTGGTCGCGGTGGTGGTCGTCGTGCTGGTCATGCGCGCAGCGGCGGCTCCCGGACGTCCCGGCGGAGGGCTGGGAGGCCCGCGGGTGCCGCGCGCCCCGCGGCCGCAGGGGCCGGCCCGGCCCCTGGCCCCGGACGACGACCCGGAGTTCCTGCGCGAACTGGAGCGGCGCACGCGACGGGACGACGGCTCCCCCGCCTAGGGTCGGCTGCCCGGCCAGCCCACGCGGTCCCCACCGGACCGCGCGGGACCGGGCCACCCGAGCGGGCCCTGCGTCCCGGGCCTCGTCGTCGCGGACGTCATCGCGTCAGTTCAGGCCGGCATAGCTGTGCAGGCCGGTCGAGACCATGTTCACGAAGAGCAGGTTGAAGATCATGACGGCCAGGCCGACGACGTTCACCCAGGCGGCCGGCCGGCCGCGCCAGCCCGCGGTCGTGCGGGCGTGCAGGTACGCCGCGTAGACGACCCAGGCGATGAACGCCCAGGTCTCCTTCGGGTCCCAGCCCCAGAACCGGCCCCAGGCGGCCTCGGCCCAGATCGCGCCGGCGATGACCGCGAAGGTCCAGATCGGGAAGCCGAACACCGCCGTCCGGTGCGCCACCCGGTCCAGCGCCGCGGCGGCCGGCAGCCGGGCGAGCACCCCCGTCGACGGGGCACCGCCGTCGGCCATCCGCGCCTCGTACCGGGACCGCACCAGGTACAGGACGCTGGCGATGCCGCTGACGAAGAAGATGCCGAAGCCGATGATCGCGGTGCTGACGTGGATGGCCAGCCAGCTCGACCGCAGCGCGGCGACCAGCGGCCCCGCCTCGGCGTAGAGGAACAGCCCGATCAGCACCAGGGCCAGGACGACGGGCGCGAGCACGAACAGCCCGATGTGCCGCAGCCCGGGCGCCCGGAACCCCACGATCACGAAGGCGACGACGGCGACGAACACGGTCGCCGTCGCGAACTCGTACATGTTGCCCCAGGGCAGGCGGTCGGTGGCCAGGCCCCGGGTGACCAGCACCGCCCCGTGTGCCGCGGCCGCGAGCACGGTCAGCCCCATGGCGACCGCACCCCAGCGCCGTCCGCGGGTGTCCTCCGCCGGGGCCTCGGCCGCCGGTGCGGGGGCGCCGGCGCCCACGAGCTCGGCGGACCGGACCGGCCGGCGGCCGAAGGCCAGCTGCGCGCAGAAGGCCACGACGGCGAGCGAGTACAGCGCCACGGCGACGGAGAACAGGCCGTCGGACAGCGCGGCCAGCGAGTCGGGAGTCACGCGGGGGGTCCTCCGGGTTCCGGTGCACGGGTTCGGGCGGCGAGCGCGGTCCGCAGGTCGTCGGTGAGGGCGGCGAACCGGGGTGCGCTCTCACCGCTGCCGCGCGTGAGCGAGGCGAGCGTCAGCACGGTACCGCCGCCGCCGGGGCCGGACGCCACCCGGGCGAAGACCCGCTCCCGGCGCAGCAGGAGCATGCCGAGCAGTCCGGCGAGCAGCGCGACGGCCGACCCGAGGACCCAGGCCTGGCCGGGGTCGTGCGAGTACTGGAGGGCGGCGAACTCCCGGTAGCCGGTGAACGCCACGGTGGTGCCGTCGGGCAGGGTCAGCGACTCCCCCACCGCCAGGTTCTCCGCGGCCACCCGCTCCAGGCGGCCCCGGTCGATCTGGGTGGCATCGAGGGAGTAGACCGACTGCGGGATGCCGGAGTCCAGCCCGAGGTAGCCCTGGTACACGACGACGGCCACCTGCGGCGCGAGCGGACGGGGGTCGACCGAGGTCAGGATGCCGCCCTGCACCAGGCCGGTCGGGGCGAAGAAGCCCTCGAGCGCGAGCTGATCGTCGCTGTCGCTCCCGAGGTCGGGCAGCTTGAGCGCGCCCTCGCTGGCCATCGTCGACTGGTCCGTGGGCAGGAACGGCACCGCGACGTCGGTGATGGCGGTCCCGTCGGGCCGGGTGACGCTGAACGTGGGGCTGAAGCCGTGGCCGGTGACGTAGACGCGGTCGCCGTCGACCCGCAGCGGCCCGTTGACGCCGATGGTGGTCGGCCGGCCGTCCTCACCCGGCGCCCCGTAGCGGATGTCGGCGGTGAACGACGCCGCCGTGAGGTTCTCCTCGTACTCGGCCCGGAAGTCGTCGAGGTCGACGCACAGCGGGCGCAGGTCGCCGCTGTCGACCAGGGGGCCGGCGGACCAGGTGTCGTACTGCTGGAAGGAGTTGCAGAAGCCCTGGCCCTCGGTGACCAGGATGCTGCCCTCGTAGCCCCACAGCTTCCCGCCGGCCAGGCCGAGCAGCAGCGCCACCAGCGACAGGTGGAACAGCAGGTTGCCGGTCTCCTTGAGGTGGCCCTTCTCCGCGGAGAGCTCCCCTTCGCTCCGGACGACGCGGAACCGGCGGACCCGCAGCTCCTCCTCGACGACGTCGAGCGCCTGCCCCGCGGGGAGGGTGCTCGACAGCTCCCCGGAGTCGGGCAGCCGCAGCAGGTTCCGGGGAACGGGCGGCGGCGCCGCGCGCAGCGCCCGCGCGTGCTCGAGGGCCCGCGGCAGGACGCAGCCGATCAGCGAGATGAACAGCAGCAGGTAGACGGCCGCGAACCAGGGTGAGCTGAAGACGTCGAACAGGTAGAGCCGGTCGAGCAGGGGCGCCAGCGTCGGGTGGTCGGCGAAGTAGCCCCGGACGTTTGTCTGCGACAGCGAGCGCTGCGGCAGCAGCGACCCGGGGACGGCGGCCAGCGCCAGCAGGAAGAGCAGCACGATCGCGGTGCGCATCGCGGTCAGCCGGCGCCACCAGCGCAGCAGCAGACCGACGCCGCGGCGGGGAGCGGACGGACCGGGAGCCGAAACGGCAGGCCGGTCGAGCACCGTCACAGTGCCGACTCCCCGAAGCCGGTGGCGGCCAGCCAGGAGCGCAGCCACTGCATCATCTCGGTCCAGGCGCCGGTGAGAAGCAGCAGCCCGACGACGACGAGGACGGCGCCCCCGGTCCGGGTCACCGCGCGCGCGTGCCGCCGCAGGAACGACGTCGCCCCCATCGCCCACCGCGCCCCGAGCGCGACCAGGACGAACGGCACACCGAGCCCCAGGCAGTAGGCCACCCCCAGCAGGGCGCCGCGGGCGGCCGTCGCCTCGGAGAAGGCCAGCGAGTAGACCGCCGACAGCGTGGGCCCCAGGCACGGCGTCCAGCCCAGGCCGAAGACGACGCCCAGCAGGGGCGCGCCGGCCAGCCCGGCGGCGGGCCGCGCCGACAGCCGCGAGGTGCGCTGCAGCAGCGGCAGCCAGCCGAGGAAGCCGAGGCCCACGACGATCGTGACCACGCCGAACACCCGGTTCAGCAGGTCGGCGTGCTGGAGCATCAGCCGGCCCAGGCCGCCGAACGCCGCCCCGAACGCGACGAAGACGGCCGTGAAGCCGAGGACGAACAGCACCGCGCCGAGCACCGTGCGCGTGTGCGGGGAGACGCCGGTGCGCACCGCGGTGGCCGTCCCGCCGGCCCCGGGGGCGGGCTCCTCGGCGGGGGCGCCGACCAGACCCGAGACGTACGCGAGGTAGCCGGGCACGAGGGGCAGGACGCACGGCGAGGCGAAGCTGATCAGCCCGACCAGCGCGGCGACCCCGGCGGCCACGAGCAGCGGGCCGTCGGTGACCAGGCCGGAGAAGGTCTCACCCATGCCTCAGCCCTCCTCCCGCAGCAGCCCCAGCACCCTGCGCAGGTCGTCCTGCGCCACCGCACCCGTGTAGACGGCGGCGACCCGCCCCTCGGTGTCGAGCATGATCGTGGACGGGACGGCGTTCGCGGGATAGTCGCGGAACGCCAGGGCCACCTCGCCGCGCGGGTCGTAGAGCGACGGGAAGGAGATCTCGTACCGGTCGATGAAGGCCAGCGCGAACTGCCGGTCGGTCTCCTTGACGTCGATGCCGAGGAACTGCACCCCGTCGTCAGCGAGGTCCGCGGCCACCCCGCTGAACTCCGGCGTCTCCACCCGGCAGGGGCCGCACCAGGAGCCCCAGAAGTTCAGGACGGCGACCTGGCCGCCCAGCAGGGAGGACTCGAACGTCTCCCCGGTCTCCAGCAGCGTGCCGGTGAACTCGGGCGCGGAGGCACGGTCCTCCTCCGGAATGACCTCTCCGGACGGCGTCGCCTCGACGAAGCGGAACTCCCCGCCGTTGTTGACGTCGACGGCGTCCGCGCCGGTCGAGCAGCCGGCCAGCAGGGCGCCGCACAGCAGCGCGAGGACCGTGCGCCTCATGCCCCGGGGACCGCGTCCGGGTCGGTGGCACCGGCGGGCTCCGCGTACCCCACCCCCACGAGCCGGTCGCCGTCGTAGGTCAGCGAGGTCACGCTGGCCAGGCCGCACTGCCGCCGGCGGGGATCGTGGGCGAAGCGGCGTCCGTCGACGTGCAGGCGCACCGTCCAGATGGGGAGCTGGTGGCTCACCAGGACGGCCTCGTGCCCGCGGGCGGCGTCCCGCGCGGCCTCGACCGCGGCGATCATGCGGGCGGCGATCTCGACGTAGGGCTCGCCCCAGGAGGGCCGGAACGGGTTGCGCAGCTTCCACCAGTGCCGGGGCGCCCGCAGGACGCCGTCCCCCACGCCGACCCGGAGGCCCTCGAAGGCGTTGCCCGCCTCGATCAGCCGCTCGTCGATGCCCACCGGGAGCGACAGGGCCTCGGCGATGGGGGCCGCGGTCTGCTGGGCGCGCTCGAGCGGGCTGGACACCAGGTGGGTGACGTCCTTGCCGACGAACCACTCCGCCGCGGCCAGCGCCATGGCCTCGCCCGTCGTGGACAGGCGGAACCCGGGCAGCCGGCCGTAGAGCACCTTGGTGGGGTTGTGCACCTCGCCGTGCCGCAGGAGGTGGACGACGGTTTTCTCGCTCACGCGCCGGCCTCGGCCGCGGCCCGCGCCGCCGCGGGCAGCGCCTCGAGGACGCGGTCCAGTGCCTCGCCGGAGAGGGCGGCGTTGACGAACCAGGCCTCGAACGCCGACGGCGGGAGGTAGACGCCGCGCGCCAGCAGGGCGTGGAAGAAGGCCGTGTACCGGGCGACGTCCTGGGTGCGGGCGTCGGCGTAGTCGCGCACCTGGCGCTCGTCGGGCACGAAGAACACGGAGAACATCGAGCCGGCCTGCTGCACGCGGTGGGGCACGCCCGCCGCGAACAGCGCCGCACTGGCCGCGCCGCGCAGCACGGCGGCGACCTCGTCGCAGGAGGCGTAGACCTCCTCGGTGCAGTGGCGCAGGGTCGTCAGCCCGGCGGCCACGGCCACCGGGTTCCCCGACAGGGTGCCCGCCTGGTAGACCGGGCCGGCCGGGGCCAGCTGCTCCATCAGGTCGGCGCGGCCCCCGAACGCCGCGGCCGGCAGCCCGCCGCCCATGACCTTGCCGAAGGTGAACAGGTCGGCGTCGACCGGGTCGAGGCCGTACCAGCCGGACCGGGAGACGCGGAAACCGGTCATGACCTCGTCGAGGACGAGCAGGGACCCGTGCCCGGCGGTGATCCGCCGCAGTTCGGCGTTGAAGCCGTCCAGCGGCGGGACGACGCCCATGTTCCCGGCGGCGGCCTCGCTGATCACGCAGGCGATGTCGTTCCCGCGCTCGGCGAAGACCGCCTCGACCGCCGCGACGTCGTTGTAGGGCAGCACGATCGTGTCGGCGGCCGCGCCCGTGGTCACTCCCGGGGTGTCGGGCAGGCCCAGCCGGGCGACGTCGGAGCCGGAGGCGGCCAGCAGGGTGGCGACGCCGGAGCCGGCGGAGGCGAGCAGGGCGTCGACGTGGCCGTGGTAGTGGCCGGCGAACTTGACCACCAGCGGCCGCCCGGTGGCGCCGCGGGCCAGGCGGATCGCCGAGAGCACTGCCTCGGTGCCGGAGTTGACCAGCCGCACCCGCTCCACCGGCGGCATCCGGTCCCTGATCTCCTCGGCGAGGTCGAGCTCGCCCTCGGTGGGGGCACCGAAGGACAGCCCGCGCCGCGCGGCGGCGGTGACCGCCTCGACGACGGCCGGGTGGGCGTGGCCGAGCAGCAGCGGCCCCCACGAGCTCACCAGGTCGACGTAGCGCCGCCCGTCGGCGTCGGTGATCCACGGCCCCGAGCCCTCCACCATGAAGCGCGGGGTGCCGCCCACGGCGCGGAAGGCGCGGACGGGACTGTTGACGCCGCCGGGGATGATCTCCTGGCCCCGGGCGAAGAGGTCGGCCGAGACCGGGGCCTCGTAGGTGTAGGCGGTGCTGTCCAGCGAGGTCACGGTCCCAGTGTCCCTCGCGGATCGAGCAGGGCCGACCGCAGGGCGGCCGGGTCCCGTGTGGGAACGAGCACGGTACGGCCGTCGGTGAGGCGCAGCGGCAGCCCGGTCCGCCCCCGCGGGAGCGACCAGCCCCCGCCGAGGACCGGAGCGCCGGCGTCCACCCCGGAGTCGACCCCGCGCAGGTGCTCGACGTCGATGTCCCGGAGCGGCACCCGCTCCCGCCCGACGGCCAGTCCGTCGTCGTCCACGCGGACGGTCCACACGCGGCGCGCGGCCACCGTGCCCAGGGCCACGACACCCAGGACGCCGACGACCGCGACGACCCACAGCAGCGGCGGCAGGTCCCCGCCGGGCAGGACCACGTCGAGGACGGCGAAGCCGGCGAGCGCGGCCGCGACCAGGAGGAACGGCCGCCACGAGCCACCGGCCTCGAGGTAGGGGATCACCTCGTGAGGAGCCGCGCCGCCTCGACCGCCCAGTACGTGAGCACCGTGCCGGCACCCGCGCGGCGGATCGACGTCAGCGTCTCGAGGATGGCCCGCTCGCGGTCGACCCAGCCGTTCGCCGCGGCCGCCTCGACCATCGCGTACTCGCCGCTCACCTGGTAGGCCGCGACCGGCACGTGCACCGCGTCGGCGACCCGGGCGACGATGTCGAGGTAGGGCAGCGCCGGCTTCACCATGACGGCGTCGGCGCCCTCGGCGAGGTCCTGCGCCACCTCGCGCAGCGCCTCGTCGGCGTTGGGCGGGTCCATCTGGTAGGTCGAGCGGTCGCCGAACCGCGGTGCACCCTCGGCCGCCTCGCGGAACGGACCGTAGAAGCCCGAGGCGTACTTGGCGGCGTAGGCCAGGATCGGCGTCTCTGGATGCGCGGCACCGTCCAGCGCCCGGCGGATGGCGGCGACCTGCCCGTCCATCATCCCGCTGGGCGCGATCACGTGGGCACCGGCCTGCGCCTGGGCGATCGCCACCGCGGCGTATCGATCCAGCGTGGGGTCGTTGTCCACCAGGCCCGCCGGGGTGACGACGCCGCAGTGCCCGTGGTCGGTGTACTCGCACAGGCAGAGGTCGGCGAGGAGCACCAGCTCGTCGCCGAGGTCGGCCCGCAGCTGCTGCAGCGCGACGTTGACGATGCCGTCGGCGGCGTCGGCCTGGGAACCGACGGCGTCCTTCTGCCCCGGGATCCCGAAGAGCATGACGCCGCCGATGCCGGCCTCGGCCGCCTCGTGCGCGGCCTTCCGCAGCGAGTCCAGGGTGTGCTGGACGACACCGGGCATGGCCGAGATCGGCACCGGTGCGTCGAGTCCCTGCTTGACGAACATCGGGAGGACGAAGTCCGCCGGGGCCAGCCGGGTCTGCGCCGTCAGCCGCCGCAGCGCGGGCGTCGACCGGAGCCTGCGGCCCCGCGCGAACCCGGGACCGGTCACTGCCCGCCCTCCTCCTGGGCGCGGCGGGCCGCGGCGAACTCGGCGAGGGCGTCGACCAGCGGGCCGACGGCCGCCGTCTCCGGCTGGACGTCGACGCGCAGGCCGAACTCCTGCGCACTCGCCGCCGTCGCCGGGCCGATCACCGCGACGACGGTCTTCGCGTGCGGCTTCCCGGCGATGCCGACCAGGTTGCGCACCGTGCTCGACGAGGTGAAGCAGACGGCGTCGAAGCCACCGCCCTTGATCGCCTCGCGAACGGAGGCGGCCGGCGGGGCGGCCCGGACCGTCCGGTAGGCGGTCACGTCGTCGATCTCCCACCCGCGCTCCTTGAGCCCGGCGGCGAGCGTCTCGGTCGCGATGTCGGCGCGGGGCAGCAGCACCCGGTCGATCGGGTCGAGGACGTCGTCGTACTCCGGGAAGTCGGCCAGCAGACCCTGGCTCGACTGCTCGCCCGCGGGCACGAGCTCGGGCGCGATGCCGAAGGCGCGGACGGCGTCGGCGGTGGACTCGCCGACGCAGGCGACCTTCACGCCGGCGAACGCCCGGGCGTCCAGGCCCAGCTCGGTGAACTTCTCGCGGACGGCCTTCACCGCGTTCACGGAGGTGAACACGATCCAGCCGTACCGGCCGGTGACCAGGCCCTTGATCGCGCGGTCCATCTGCGCGGGGCTGCGGGGCGGCTCGACGGCGATCGTGGGCACCTCCACCGGCACCGCGCCGTAAGTCCGCAGCCGGTCGCTCATCTCGCCGGCCTGGTCCTTGGTGCGCGGCACCAGCACCCGCCAGCCGAACAGCGGCCGGCTCTCCCACCACGACAGGCGGGCGCGCTTGTCCACGGCGGTGCCGACGGTGGCGACCACCGGGCCGATGAACGAGTCGAGGCCGGCCGTCTTCTCGGCGACCGTGACCAGCTTGGCGACGACGCTCTTCTGCGCCGTCCCGGAGCCGCCGGTGGTCACCACGACCGGGGTGCTCCCGGAGAGGCCGCCCTCGATCAGCCGGGCGGCCGCCTCCGGGAGCTCCTCGACGGTGCCCTGGAGGACCAGGGTGGCCCCGGCCCCGGCCGCGCCGGCCAGCGCGGGGAGGTCCACGCCGCTGCGCAGGTCCGCGGTCACGGCGGTGCTGCCGAGCGCCACACCGGCGTAGGCCGGGACGGCGGTGGCGGTGGCGACGCCGGGCACGACGTCGAAGGGCACGGAGGTGCGGCCCACGGCCAGCGCCTCCTTGACCACGCCGTCGGAGGTGTAGGGGTCGCCGGCCACCAGCCGGACGACCACCGAGCCGCCCTTGGCGGCGGTGACCGCGGCCTTGGCGACCTCGGCCGGCTCGCCCACGGCGGGCACGAGCTCGAGGGCCGGGTGCGCCTCGCGGACGGCCTCCTGGACGGCCGGCGAGACGTCGGCGTCGACGAGGACGAGCGCCGCCTCGGCCAGCGCCGCGGTGGCGCGGGCGGTCAGCATCCCGGGGTCACCCGGTCCTGCGCCGACGAAGACGACTCGGCCGGACTGGCCTGCGGTCGCGCGGTTGCGCGTCATCGCGTGCTCCTGATCCTGGCCCCGGACGGGGCCTGTTGTGCGGGGGTCTGGGGGAAGTGGCGGATCACGTAGTGACCGCCATGAGCTCGGCCGCGCCGCGGTCGAGGAGCTCGGCCGCGAGGGAGCGGCCGAGGCCGGCCGCGTCGGCCAGGGATCCGGTCGCCGAGCCGCGGACGGCGTCGCTGCCGTCGATCGCGGTCACCGACGCGCGGAGGAACAGCTCGGGGCCGGTGTCGCCCTCGGCCACCTCGGCGTAGGCGGCGACCGGGGCGCTGCACCCGGCCTCGAGGGCGGCGAGCACGGCGCGCTCGGCGACCACGCACGCGCGGGCGGCGGGGTCCTCGAGCCGGCCGAGCAGCTCCCGCGTGCGGGCGTCGCTGGTCCGGCACTCCACGGCCAGCGCGCCCTGCGCGGGCGCCGGCAGCACCTGCAGCGGGTCGAGGGTCTCGGTCACCACCGCGAGACGGCCGAGCCGCGCCAGGCCGGCGCGGGCGAGCACGACCGCGTCGAGGTCACCGGCCCTCACCCGCGAGAGGCGCGTGTCCACGTTGCCCCGGATCGGGACGACCTCCAGGCCGAGACCCAGCGCCCGCAGCTGGGCGACCCGGCGCGGCGCCCCGGTGCCGATCCGGGCGCCGGCCGGCAGCTCGCCCAGAGTCAGTCCGTCGCGGGCCACCAGCACGTCGCGCGGATCCTCCCGGCCCGGGACGGCGGCCAGGATCAGCCCAGGCTCCGGCGCGGTGGGCAGGTCCTTGTAGCTGTGCACGGCCAGGTCGATCTCGCCGTCGCGCAGGGCCCGGCGGATCGCGGTCACGAAGACGCCGGTGCCGCCGAGCTGGGCGATCGCCGCGGAGGAGCGGTCGCCCTCGGTCACGATGTGCACGAGCTCGACCGGGGTGCCGGTGGCCGCGGTGATCGCGTCGGCCACCGACTGCGACTGGGTGCGGGCCAGCTCGCTGCCCCGGGTGCCCAGGCGGAGCGTGGCCGTCACGGTGGAGACGGTCACGACGCCTCCTCGCCGCCGAGCGCCTCGGGGTCGACGGCGACCGCCTCGGCCAGGGAGCCGGGAAGTGCGCCGTCCTCGGGTTCGACGGTGGCGTCGATGCCCAGGCCGAACAGGGCGCGCAGCGCCCCCGCGTAGTCGGTCTCCCCGGGGGTGGCGGCCAGTTCCTTCACCCGCACCGTCGGCTCGTGCAGCAGCTTGTCGACCACCCGGCGCACCGTGCGGGCGATCTCGGCGCGGGCCCGGGCGTCGAGATCGGGCAGCCGGCTCGACAGCCGCAGCAGCTCGGCGTCCACGACCTCGGCGGCCTGCGTGCGGAGCGCGGAGACCGTGGGCGCCACCTCGGCGGCCTGGCGCTCGGCGCGCAGGAGGGCGGCCTCGGTCTCCACCAGCGCGTGCGCCGCGGCGATGTCGTCGGCGGCGACCGGCCCACCGGCGTGCTCCCCCTGCAGCAGGGCGAGGTCGATGACGTGCACCCCCGGCTGCGCGGCCACGCCGGGGTCGACGTCGCGGGGCAACGCCAGGTCGACGACGACCAGCGGCCGGCCGTCGCGGCCGGCCATCGCGCCGGCGACCAAGTCGGTGCCGACGACGGTGCCGGAGGCGCCGGTGCAGGTGAGCAGGACGTCGGCGGCGGCGAGCTCCGACGGGACGTCGGCCAGGGCGGCCATCCGGCCCCCCACGCTGGCGGCCAGCCGGGCGGCGCGGTCCTCGGTCCGGCTGCTCACCACGACGGCGGCGCCGCGGCGGGCGAGCGTGGTCGCCGCGAGGGCGCCCATCGAGCCGGCGCCGACGACCAGCACGGTGCGGCCGGTCAGGCTGCCGATGCGGGCCTCGGCGCGGTCGAGCGCGACCGACACGAGGGAGGCGCCGGCGCGGTCGATGCCGGTCTCGGTGTGCACGCGCTTGCCGACCCGCAGGGCCCGCTGGGCGACCGGGTGCAGGGCGCGCCCGACGGTGCCCTGGTCGCGGGCCAGCGCGTAGGCCGCGCGGAGCTGGCCGAGCACCTGGGTCTCGCCGACGACCATCGAGTCCAGCCCCGCGGCCACGGTGAACAGGTGCGCCACCGCCTGGTCCTCGTAGTGCACCGTGACGTAGGGCGAGAGCTCCTCGACCGTCGCGCCGGCCTGCCGGGCGAGGACGCGGCTGACGTCGGCGACGCCGCCGTGGAACCGCTCGACCTCGGCGAAGACCTCGATCCGGTTGCACGTGGCCAGCAGCAGCGCCTCGCTCACGTGGTCGCTCTCGACCAGCTCGTGCAGTGCCTTGACCCGGTCGTCGGGGCCCATGGCGAACTGCTCGAGCAGCGCCACCGGGGCGGTCTGGTGGCTCACGCCCACCCCGAGGAGCGTCATGCCGGCTCCCCCACGGCCGGGACCAGCCGCTGCTGGCCGACGAACGCCAGGACCTGCAGCTCGACGGAGAGGTCGACCTTGCGGACGTCGACCCCGTCCGGGGCGGCCAGGGTCACCGGCGCGAAGTTGAGGATGCTGCGCACCCCCGCCGCGGCCAGCCGGTCGCAGATCGACTGGGCCACCTCGGCCGGGGTGGTGATGACGCCGATGGAGGCGTCGGTCGCGGCGACGACCTCCTCCAGCTCGTCGATGGGCCGCACCGTCTGCCCGCCGATCCGCTGACCGATGCGAGCCGGGGCGGCGTCGAAGAGGCCGACGAACTCGAATCCCCGGGAGCCGAACCCGGCGTAGTCGGCCAGCGCGGACCCGAGGTTGCCGATGCCGACCAGGACGCACGCGCGGGACCGCTCGACGCCGAGGACGGCGGAGATGCGGTCTCGCAGGGTGGCGACCTCGTAGCCGACGCCGCGCACGCCGCAGGGACCGAGGTGCGAGAGGTCCTTGCGCAGGCCCGCGGGGTTGACGCCGGCCGCGGCGGCCAGCTCGCCCGACGAGACGGTGCTCCGGCCGCCGTCGGCCAGGGCCGAGAGGACCCGGAGGTACACGGCGAGGCGGGCGACGGTGGCCTCCGGGATGGTCCGGGGCCGCGGCTGGATCACGGGCTCTCCACAGCGGTCGCGCCCGAATGGTCAGAACGCGGGACAAGGGACGCGGGCACTCGTCGGGCCCGCGTCCGCCACGGTAACCGCTTGTGAACGCAGGAACAAAGTCGCCGGTCACGCCTCCGGGCGCTGACCGGCCCGAACGTATGCCGCTGTGGTGGACACCACCCTAGAAGGACCCCCTGTCCCCCACCACTCGCACGCTCGCGGCGGGGCCCTGCAGGGGGCCTTGCTCACCCGAGGCCGAGATCCCTCCGGAGACGGACGACGTCGACGGTGAAGTAGGAGTGCTCGCGCCCGTCGAGCAGCACGACCGGCACGCGGTCCCCGTACTCGGCCCGCAATTCGGGATCGGTGTCGACGTCGACGTGCTCCGGGATCAACCCCGCCTCCGCGGCGACCCGCGCGAGCGTCTCCGCGGCCGTCTCGCACAGGTGGCAGCCGCTGCGCGTGAGCAGCTGCAGCCGCGGCGGCTCAGTCACCGGCGGACTCGCTGCCGGTCAGCCCCAGCTCGCGGAGCCGCGCCCGGCTCACCTTGCCGGTGAGGGAGTGCGGGAGCGAGGCCAGGAAGTGCACCGACGTCGGCACCTTGTACCGGGCCAGCGACCCGGCGGCGTGCTCCTTTAGCTGCTCGAACGTCAGCTCCTTCCCCGGGACGAGGGCGACGACGGCGCGCACCGCGGACCCGGTGCGCGGATCGGGCACCCCGATGACCGCGCTCTCCGCGACGGCCGGATGGCTGTCGAGCACCCGCTCGACCTCCGCCGGGTAGACGTTGAAGCCGCTGACCAGGATCAGGTCGCTGCGGCGGTCGACCAGGTGCAGGTCGCCGTCGGCGTCCCGGTAGGCGAGGTCGCCGGTGCCCAGCCACCCGTCGGCGTCCGGCCCGTCGGCGCCGTCGGGCCAGTAGCCGGCGAAGAGGTTGGGCCCGCGGACCCAGATCTCGCCGGGCCCCTCGAGGTGGTCGTCGTCCGGCGGCGGGTCGTCCGCCGAGCGCTCGGAGGCCGCGGTATCCCGCAGCTGCAGGTCGATGCCGGGGAGCGGGCCGCCGATGCAGTTGGGCTTGGGCCGGCCGGTGGCCAGTGTGCTGGCCACGACGGGGGCAGCCTCGGTCAGGCCGTAGCCCTCCCAGACGGTGACCGCGGCGCGCTCGCGCATCGCCGTCCAGATCTCCTCCGGCAGCGGGGCTGCCCCGGAGGACGCGATCCGCATCGTGGCGAAGGCGCGCCGCAGGTCGGCGTCGCTGCCGGCGGCGTCGGCCACGGCCAGCCAGGCCTGGTACATCGGTGGCGCGCCGGGGACGGCGGTCACCTCCTCGCGGGCCATCAGCGCCAGGGACGCCGCGGGGTCGAAGCTCTCCTCGAGCACGGCGCAGGCACCGGTGGCGGCGATCAGCCCGAACCCGGCGTTGAGGCCGTAGACGTGGAACAACGGCAGGACCAGCAGCACGCGGTCGTCGGAGCGGACCGGCGGGGCCGTCATGGCCAGGCACTGCTCCTGGTTGGCCCGCAGGGCGGCCGACGTCAGGATCGCCCCGCGGGGACGGCCGGTCGTGCCACTCGTGTAGGTCAGGAACGCCGGAGCCGTGGGGTCCTCGGCGACCTCCGGCGGCGGGCCGTCGGCCTCGGGCGGCCCGGGGCACACGCGCACCCCGCCGATGGGCGCGCGCTCGCGCGCGACGAGCAGGGCCGCTCCGGAGTCGGCCAGCACGTACTCCAGCTCCGGATCGGTGTAGGCCGTGTTCACCGGGACGACGACGAGCCCGGCGCGCAGCGCGCCGATCGCGGCGAGCAGCCAGTCGACGCCGTTCGGCAGCTGGACCGCGACCCGGTCCCGCGGGGCCAGCTGCAGGGCGGCGTAGCCGGCGGCGGCGCGGTCGACGGCGCCGTCCAGCTCGGCCCAGGTCAGGCGCCGGTCCCCCGCGACCACCGCCGGCGCGTCCGGCGCCCGCCGCGCGGCGGCCCGCACCAGCGCCGACAGCGACACGCCTGACTCGTTCACCGGCCCTCCTTCGTCGGAAACTCCCTCGTCAGAGCGCCCTCCCGTACCGCTTCCGGGCGGTCTCACGTGGACGAGCTGGGGCGATGTTGTCACCATGGGCCGACACCCGCAGCACGCGCACCCACCCCCGGGGCCCGCGTGGCGGGAGACGACGGTCCAGGTCAGGCGGGCCGAGAAGGAGGTCGAACGCCCGCATGCCGCATCCCCTGGACGCCGAGCGACAGGCCACCGACGCCCTGTCGCGACCGACGCCCGGGCCGCGCCCGACACCCCGACCGAGGCCGGTTTCCTCGCCGCGGCCGACGCCGCTCCCCCGCGCCAGCACCGAGGCGCTCGCGGAGCCGGCGGTCCCGGTGGTCGAGGGGACCGAGGCGCTGGAGCCCGACGTCCTCGCGGCCGCGCCGGAGCTGTCCGACGGCGTCGACGTCTGGGCGCTGGTGCGGCGCGCCCAGGACGGCGACGCGGAGGCGTTCGGCGAGCTCTACGACCACTACGTGACGATGGTCCACCGGTACGTCTACCACCGGATCGGGGACCGGGCGACGGCCGAGGACGTGACCAGCGAGACGTTCGTGCGGGCGCTGCGGCGCATCGACTCGCTGTCCTTCCAGGGCCGCGACGTCGGGGCCTGGCTGGTCACCATCGCCCGCAACATCATCTTCGACCACCTGAAGAGCAGCCGGTACCGCCTGGAGGTCGCCACCGCCGACATGCGCGACGCCGACCGGGTCACCGACGGCCCGGAGGACGCCGTGGTGGCGCACCTGACCAATCAGGAGCTGCTGGAGTGCGTCCGCCAGCTCGGCAGCGAGCAGCAGGAATGCATCACGCTGCGCTTCCTGCAGGGCCTGTCCGTGTCGGAGACTGCCCAGATCATGGGCAAGAAGGACGGGGCCATCAAGGCGCTGCAGCACCGCGCCGTGCGGCGCCTGGCCGGTCTCCTCCCGGAGGGGCTGCGATGACCGGGAAGGGGTTCGGAAAGTCCTTCGTTGGCCCCGTAACCGAATACCGGTGCGCCTCGTTGGATCGGGTGCAGGGGGGTGCGCCGGTCGGCGCTCGCCCCGCACGACCGAGTACCGGAGGCCCGAGGTGAGCGTGCGCGACCGCGAGGAAGCCGTCATCGCGCGGCTCCACGAGCTCGCCCCGCACCTCGACGGGGAGCCCGATCCCGCCTTCCGCGCGGCCACCCGTGCCCGCCTGGTCGCGATGGCGGCCGTCCGCACGGCCGAGCCGGCACCGGCATCCGGCCTGCGCCGGCTGCTGGCCCGCGCCGACGACCTCACCCCCTCGCACTGGCGCTCCCGCCTCACGGCCGGGCTGGCCGGCGCCGCGGTCGCCGTCACCGCGCTGGCCGGACTGGTCGCCGTCTCGGCCGACGCCCTCCCCGGCGATGCGCTCTACGGCCTGAAGCGTGGCACCGAGCAGACCCAGCTGGCGCTGGCGAGCGACGCCTCCCGTGGGCAGACGCTGCTCGGGTTCGCCGGCACCCGGCTGGACGAGCTGGAGGCGCTCGTGCAGGACGGCGCCAGCGCACTGCCTGCCGCCGGAGCCAGCACTGCCGGAGGCACGACGGTCCTGGCGGCGGGTCCCGATCCCGAGCTGATCCTCGAGACGATCGAGACGATGGACGACGAGACCAGCGAGGGCGCCGCCTGGCTCACCGACCGTGCGGTCCGGACCGACGATCAGCAGCCCCTCGACGAGCTGGCCGCGTGGGCCGACGAGCAGTCCGCCGGCCTCGCCGTCCTCGGCCCGGAGATGCCCGCCGAGGCGCGGGATGCGGTCGCGAACTCGCTGGCCCTCCTGTCCGACGTCGCCGTCCGCACCGCGGGGCTACAGGAAGCGGTCGACTGCGCCTACGGCCCGGCCGTGACCGGCACCGATGACCTCGGCCCCGTTCCCGGGCTCTGTCTGCCCGGGCAGACCGGTGGAACCGCCGGAGGCGGCGGGGGGACCAGCAGCGGCGGTGGCGGGGGCTCCTCCGACCCCGGCACCGGTCAGGTGCCGGGGGCGACGACGTCCGGGCTCCCGACCGTCCCGCCGGCGGGCGACGCCGGCACCGGTTCCACCGGTTCGACTGGGCTGCCGACGGCCGGCGTGCCGTCCGTGCCGACCCAGGGCGGCGGGGGCGGCCTGCCGTCGCTGCCGACCCTGCCGACGACGACGCTGCCGACGACGACCCCGTCCCTGCCCTCGGTGTCGCTCCCGGCCACCGACCTGGACGGCGACGCGGTCATCGACGCGCCGCAGGCGCCGGTGACGTTGTGCCTCCCGCCGCTGGCGAGCATCGGCGACTGCTGAGCCACCCGCTCGGCCCTCTCCGGTCCCGGTCCGGGGGCCGCCGCGTTCCCCGCTAGTGTCGGATCGTCCGGAGCGGAGCGATCCAGGGGGTGCGGGTGGCACGACTGCGTCTGCGCAGCCGGCGCGCGGGACTCCCCGACGGTGCCGACGAGGAGACCCGGGCCCACGTGGCCGGTGCGGCCTCCGCAGCGGCGGCCGAGGTCGCCCCGCCGGAGGTCCGCCGACCCGACCTGACCGCGGCGGCGTTCTTCGACGTGGACAACACGATGATGATGGGCGCCTCGCTGTTCTGGTTCGCCCGCGGCCTGGCCGCCCGCAAGTACTTCACGACCCGGGACATGGCCGGGTTCGTCTGGCAGCAGGCCAAGTTCCGCATCGCCGGCAGCGAGGGCAGCGCCGACGACATGCACACCCTCCGCGAGAACGCGCTCGCCTTCGTGGCGGGGCGGCCGGTCAGCGAGATCGTGCAGGCCAGCGAGGAGATCTACGACGAGCTCATGGCCGACCGGATCTGGGCCGGCACCCGGGCGCTCGCGCAGCAGCACCTCGACGCCGGGCAGCGCGTCTGGCTGGTCACCGCGACGCCAGTCGAGCTCGCGTCGATCATCGCCCACCGGCTGGGGCTGACCGGCGCCCTGGGCACCGTGGCCGAGGTGGTAGACGGGAAGTACACCGGCCGGCTGGTCGGCGAGCTCATGCACGGCCCCGCCAAGGCGGAGGCGGTGCTCGCGCTGGCCGAGCGGGAAGGCCTCGACCTGGCCCGGTGCACCGCCTACAGCGACTCGGCCAACGACCTGCCGATGCTCTCCCTCACCGGCACGGCGGTCGCGGTCAACCCCGACACCGAGCTGCGGGCGATCGCCCGCTCGCGCGGCTGGACCGTCCGCGACTTCCGCACCGGCCGCAAGGCCGCGAAGATCGGCGTCCCGACCGTGGCCGCCGCGGCGGTGTCCGGCGGAGTGGTCGGCGGCGCACTGGCGCTCCGCCGCCGCAACAAGTTCCCCTGGTGAACGAGGGAAGCCTTGTCCCTGAAGAGGGCATTTTCGGGCGCGAAATGCCCGCCTGAGGGACAACGCTCGGGCGCTCGGGTCAGCCGAAGACGCTCTTGCGCTGCAGCAGCAGCTGGTAGAGCGAGTGCTGGATCGTCTCGCGCACCTGGTCGGTCAGGTTGAAGACCAGCATGGGGTCCTCCGCGGCACCGGGGCCGTAGGACGCCGTCTCGATCGGCTCCCCGAACGCGATCAGCCACTTCGACGGGAGCGGCACCAGGCCCAGCGGCCCGAGCAGCGGGAACGTCGGCGTGATCGGCAGGTACGGCAGGCCGAGCAGGCGCGCCGCCGTCTTCGCGTTGCCGATCATGGGGTAGATCTCCTCGGCGCCCACGATCGCGCAGGGGATGATCGGCGCCCCCGTCCGCAGGGCCGCCGTGACGAAACCCCCGCGGCCGAACCGCTGCAGGGTGTACCGGTCGCGGAAGGGCTTGCCGATCCCCTTGAACCCCTCGGGGAAGACGCCGACCAGCTCGCCGGACGTGAGCAGCCGCTCGGCGTCCTCGTTGCACGCCAGGGTCGTGCCCATCTTGCGCGACAGGGACCCGATGAACGGCAGGTCGAACACGAGGTCGGCGCCCAGCAGCCGCAGCCGGCGGGACGCGGGGTGCTGGTCGTGCAGCGCGACCGTGGTCATCAGCGCATCGACCGGGAGCGTCCCCGAGTGGTTGGCCACGACGAGGGCGCCGCCGTGGGACGGGACGTTCTCCAGCCCCTGGCTCTCGACCCGGAACCACCGCTCGAACAGCGGGCGCAGCATCGGGAGGAAGACGTGGTCGGTGAGGTCGGCGTCGAAGCCGAACTCGTCGGTCTCGTACTCGCCGGTCACCCGCCGGCGGAGGAACTCCAGGCCACCGGCGAGCTGTTCCTCCCAGCCCGGCTGCGCGGCGGGCGGGACGTACGGGTCGTCGTCGTCCGGCCGCAGCGGGATCACGCGTGCCTCAGGCATCCTGCACCGCCCGCAGTCCCGGGGCGCGGGGCGCCGGCCGCAGCCGCTCCCCGACCGACGTGGCCGTGTCACCCACCCGCTCGAGCACGGAGCGCACCCGTTCGGCGACGCCGCCCACCACCTGCGGCGAGAGAACCGGCGGGGCGGTACGGGCGTAGTCGGCCAGGGCGGCCTCCGTGGTGAAGCGCGGGGTGTAGCCGAACGTCTCGCGCAGCACCGTCGTGTCGACGACGCGGCCGAAGTTGAGGAACCGCATCTGCTCGGGCGAGTAGTCCACGAAACCGAATCGGCGCGAGAACCGGCCGACTGAACCCAGCGCGGGTGTGGGGATCGGCACCTCGATCCGCCCCAGCCGGCGGATGGCCTGCGAGAGCAGCAGGGTGCCCTCGCCGCCCACGTTGACGGTGCCGGTGAACGACCCCGTCGTGGCGCGGGTGAGCACGGCGAGCGCGTCGTCCTCGTGCAGCAGCTGGACGCGCGCGTCGTACCCCAGGGCCGTCGGGACGACGGGCATCCGGAAGAACCCGGTGAGCAGGGAGTCGATCCGCGGGCCGATGAAGTTGGTGAACCGCAGCACGGCGACGTCGACGTCGGGTCGACGGCGGGAGAACGCCCGCACGTAGCCCTCGATGTCCAGGCTGTCCTTGGCGAAGCCGCCCGACGGCACCCGCCGCGCCTGCATGGTCTCGGTGAAGACCGCGGGGTCGCGCGAGGAGGCGCCGTACACGGCGCTCGTGGACTTCAGCACGAACCGGCGCACCGACGGAGCCCGCTGGCACGCCGCCAGGAGCTGCATCGTGCCGATGACGTTGAGCTCTTTCATCGCCCCCCGACCACCGGACCCGGCGGGCGTGGAGCTGATGTTCATGTGCACGACGGTGTCCACCGACGCCGCCGCGATGACCTTGCCGATCAGCGGGTTGCGGATGTCGGCCCGCACGAACTCGGTGCGCCCGAGCCTGCGCAGCATCGCCGGCGACGGCGGGACGGTGTCCACGCCGATGACCCGCTCGATCGAGGGGTCGGCCGCGAGCTCGACCGCCAGCGCGCCTCCCAGCCACCGGCTCACGCCGGTGACGAGGACGACCGTGGGCGGCACGAGCATCAGCTCACTTCTTGTTGCGTCGCTGGACGCGCGTCTTCTTCAGCAGCTTGCGGTGCTTCTTCTTCGCCATCCGCTTGCGCCGCTTCTTGATGACCGAACCCACGTGTGCTCCCGACGTCGTGACGAAATGATCAGCTCGAGCGTGATCCCGCTGGCCCTGCCCGAAGCGGCAGGGCCGGGTCACCCGGCGACCGAGCGTACCGGCCGCCCCGCGGCGCCGTTGCCGCGGGCGGACCGAAGACGTCGAAAAGTACGCGGGTTCTCAGGCGCTGCTCAGGCGATGTCGGTGTACGCGTCGCGCAGGTAGTCCTGCACGGCCCGCTCCGGCACGCGGAACGACCGGCCGACACGGACGGCGGAGAGCTCGCCGGCGTGGACGAGGCGGTACACGGTCATCTTCGAGACGCGCATCATCGCGGCCACCTCGGCCACGGTCAGGAAGGTCACGGCCGCGCGGGGGGCGGGGACGGTGGGGCGGCCGACCGGCATGGCGGCCGGGTGGGCGGCAGGCACGGGGCGGCCCATCGTGGCGGCCATCGGGCGGCCGATCGGACGGGGACCGGGCACACCCGGACGGGCCATCGCGGGGGCTGCAGAGCGCTGGGGCATGGTCATGTCGTTCGTCTCCCGTACCAGCTCATGTCGTGGCGCCGGCTTCCCCACCGGCAACTGAACACGCATGTGCTGCCACAGAGCGTAATGGGACTGACGCGACAGGAGCGATGGGTGAATCGAACAGGCGGACCGGTCCGTCCTCGGCAGAAGTACACCTATGCAACACGTGAGAACTGTTGTGCGGCGAGTTTCGCGACGCGGTGACGAGTCGATGACGGAGCGTTGATGACATTTGTCGACTCGTGAGCTACCGTGCCCCGCCCCTGACCCACCCGCCCGGCCCGCCGCAGCGGTCCCCCGGACCTCACGACTTGTCGCGCCCCAGCTCCACCGAGCGCGCGTGCGCGGCCTCGATCGCCGCGATCAGCGCCGCCCGCACCCCGTGCCGCTCCAGCTCGCGCACGGCGGCGATCGTCGTCCCGCCGGGGCTGGTGACGGCCTCCCGCAGCTGCACCGGGTGCTCACCGGAGTCGCGCATCATCACCGCGGCACCGAGCGCGGTCTGCACGATCAGGTCGGCGGCGAGCGCCCGCGGCAGGCCGAGCAGGATCCCCGCGTCCACCATCGCCTCGACGAGGTAGAAGAAGTAGGCCGGTCCGCTGCCCGAGAGCGCCGTGACGGCGTCCTGCTGGTCCTCAGGCACCCGGCGCACCTTCCCCACGGCCGCCAGCAGGGCCTCGGCCTCGTCGAGGTGCTCCTCCCCCGCGTGGGCGCCCGCGGAGAGCACGCTCATCCCCTCGTCCACCAGGGCCGGGGTGTTGGGCATGACCCGCACGACGGGGGTGCCCGGCGGCAGGGCGGCCTCGATCCGCCTGGTCGGCACGCCCGCGGCGACCGACACGACAAGGTGCCCGTCGTCGACGACGCCGGCCAGGCGCTCCAGCAGGGTGTCGATGTCCTGGGGCTTGACCGCCAGCAGGAGCACCCGGGCCCGCGTGGCGGCGTCCGCCAGGTCGACGGCGGGCACGCCGTAGCGCTCGGCCAGCTGCGCGGCCCGCTCGGGGCTGCGCTCGCACACGAGGATGCCGTCGGGCCCCCCGCGCCGGATCAGCCCCGACAGCAGCGCCTCACCGATCTTCCCGCCACCGACGATGGCCAGCCCGCGGCGTCCGGTGGCGGTCACGCCCGGCCACCCACGCGCCGAGCGAGGACCGCAGCCGCCCCCGGTCCCGAGGGGACGGCGACGCGCACCACCGCCCCTGCCGCCACCAGGCGGTGCTGCTCGACGGTGGAGATCCCGTAGGGCATGACGTGCTCCCAGCTGTCGTGCGCGCGGCCGTTCCAGGCCGCCCGCTCCCCGGCGATGGCGATCAGTCGCGGATCGGTGGCCGCGATCTCCAGCCGCCCGGTCCCGGCCATGAGGACGTTGAGGCAGCGGACGAAGGCCAGGTCGGCGGCCGCCCCCCGCCCCTGCAGGAGCCGCACCCGACGGTTCGCCAGCTCGCGGCACCGGGCCTCCGCGTCCGGCCGGCCGGCGGCCACGACGACCCCCGCCCCGGGCACATCGGCCACCTGCTCGTCGAGGACGACGGACAGTCCCGCGTTCTCCGCGCGCGCGGCCAGGCGGCGGACGGCCTCGGTCCCGAGCCGATCCACGCCCAGGGTGAGCTCGCACTCGCTCGCCAGCCCGGCTGCGTGCACCCGGCCGATCAGCTCCGCCAGCTCGGCCTCGGGGTCGGCGTCCCCGGCGGGCTCGTGCTCGAGCGCCACCCGGCAGCCCGCGGCGACCAGCTTGCCGGCGACGCGCAGCGCGTCGTCGATGCGCGGGCCGGCGACGACCCGGCCCGCGAGCAGGCCGGCGAGGGCACGGCCCACCACCGGCCGTTCCAGCAGGCCGCGATGCCCGGTACGCGCAGACGGGGACACGCCGGAAACCGTAGTGCGCCGGTGTGTGCCCTGTTGGGGGCCCGGGTAGCGGCGCCCCCATGGCAGGAGAACTGAGCGGGATGAAGGTGGCCGTGCTGGCCACCGACGGTGTGGAGCAGGTCGAACTGGACCGGCCCTGGCAGGTGCTGGAGGAGGCCGGGGCCGAACCGGAGCTGGTCGGGCTGGAGGGCGGGACGATCACCGCCTACGACCACATCGACAAGGCCGAGACCAGGAAGGTCGACGCCGTCGCGAGCTCCGCCGACCCGGACGCCTACGCGGCGCTGGTCCTGCCCGGGGGCGTCATCAACGGCGACTTCGTGCGCGCGGACGCCGATGCGGTCGCCTTCGTGAAGGCCTTCTTCGACGCCGGCAAGCCGGTCGCGGCGATCTGCCACGCCGCCTGGGTGCTCGCCGAGGCGGACGTCGTCCGGGGCCGGCGCATGACCTCCTGGCCGTCGCTGCGGACCGACCTCACCAACGCCGGAGCCGAGTGGGTGGACGAGGAGGTCGTCGTCGACGGCAACCTGATCACCAGCCGCAACCCCGACGACCTCGACGCGTTCGGCGCCGCGATCGTCGAGGAGTTCGCCCGCAGCGAGGACGAGGACGACGACGAGGACGCCGGCTAGGAACCGGCGAGCAGGCCCGCCGCGGGCGCGATCGTGAGCAGGGTGCCGGCGAACACCAGGATCGCCAGGAGCCTGGGCCCGATCGGTTCGCGGCCCTGCCGCTGCCGCCACATCCCGACCCCGGCCACGAGACCGGTCACCGCCAGGGGCGCCAGCAGGACGGCGACGTGCGGGACGATCTCCCAGAGCACGGTCGCCGCGAAGTAGACCCCGACGCCCGCGGCCAGCGCGATGACCAGCTCACCCACGAAGCGCAGCCAGGCCAGCGCGCTCTCGCCCGGGCCGGCGTCGAGGTCCGCCTCGAGGTCCGCGGCGATGTCGTCGGGCCCGATCACCGGGATCGGGCCGGTCTGCGGGTGGTCCCGCCGCAGTGCGCTGCGCTGAGGAGTGCGCTGCTCGCTCCGCTGCGCCGACCGCTGAGGCGGCGGTTCGGCGGCCCGCTGCTCGCCGACGTGCACCGGACCGCTGGCCGTCGCCCCGGTGGCCGGGACACCCGGCTTGCGGTCGGGCCGCACCCCGGGGATGGCGGCGGTGTTCGGGCCCGGCTCGGGACGGCGCAGGTCACGCGGTTCGACCGGCGCGCGCCGCTCGGGAGCCGAACGCCGCTCCACGCGCGGCTCGTCGAGCGACTGGTCGCTGCGCCGCCGCCCGTACTCGCTGCCCCGGGCCGCCGACGCCGCCTCGGCGCGCCGCTGGCGGATGCCGGTCTCCTCGGGGTCGTCCCACCGGCGACGGCGCTCGGCCCGCGCGGCGGACTCGATACCGGCCTCGCGGAGGATCTCGGCGAGCGAACGCCCTCCCGTGTCGGGGTTCCAGTCCAGTTCGGCCATCACGCGCCTCCCAACGAGTCCAGCCTGCGCAGGATGACACCTTCGCGCAGCGCCCACGGACAGATCCGCACGCACGTTACGGCCAGTGAGCGCATCGTTGCGGACGCCACCACGGCGCCGGCCGGAACCTGGTGCGCGCGGTCGGGCGACACGCCGCGGAGCTCGGCCAGTGCCGAGGACTCGATGCGGGACACGAAAGCCACGAGCTGGTCGAGTCCGGCCAGGGTGAGTTCGCGGGGAGCCCACAGCCCGGCGGAGTACGGCGCGGCACCGGTGAGCCGCGCGAGGGTGCGGAAGGTCTTGCTCGTCGCCGCCACGAGATCGGGATCGCCCCCCTTGCGCAGCTTCTTCGCCACCGGTCCGAGCTGCTCCGCGACGTGGTCGTCCAGCTCGTCCAGCGCGGCCAGGTCGGGGCGCCCGCCGGCCCGGGCCTCCGGGAGGAACCGCCGGGTCATGCGTCCGGCGCCCAGCGGCAGGGAGAGGGCGACGTCAGGGTCCTCGTCCACGCCGGCGGCCAGCTCCAGGGAGCCCCCGCCGATGTCGAGCACGAGCAGGCGGCCGGCGCTCCAGCCGAACCACCGGCGGACGGCGAGGAACGTCAGCCGCGCCTCGTCCTCGCCGCTGAGCAGCTGCAGGTCGACACCGGTCCGCTGTCGGACGCGGTCGAGGACCTCCATCCCGTTGGACGCGTCCCGGATCGCGGACGTCACCAGGGCCAGCAGCTCGTGGCAGCCCTGCTTCTCCGCCTGGTTGCAGGCCTCCTCGATCGCGTGCAGCAGCGCCTTCTCCCCCGCCTTCGACAGCTCACCGTCGTCCCCGATCTGCTCGGCGAGCCGCAGCAGCCAGCGGTCGTCGTGCATCGGGGTGGGGTGCGCGCCGCGGTGCGCGTCGACCACCAGCAGGTGCACGGTGTTCGATCCGACGTCCAGGACCCCGAGTCGCATGGGAGCCAGTCTGCCGGTCGCGGCACACCTGGGCTGGCCGCACTTAGGCTGGAGTCGTGCCGGACGACCCGTTCGCCGAGGTCCCGCTCGACTTCTCGCGCGAGTGGGTGGAGTTCGTCGACCCGGCCGACCCCGGCCACGTCGTGCGGGCCGACCTGACCTGGCTCACCTCGGCCTGGACGTGCATCTTCGGCCGCGGCTGCGCCGGCGTCGTCGAGGGCCGGCCCGACGACGGCTGCTGCAGCCACGGCGCCTTCTTCACCGACGACGACGACCTGGCGCGTGTCACCGCCGCCGTCGCGCTGCTCACCGAGGAGGACTGGCAGCTGGCTCCGGAGGGCCGGGGCTCGTGGACCGAGGAGGACAGCGCGCACGACGACAACGGCACCGGCTCGCTGCGCACCCGGGTCGTCGACGGGGCGTGCGTGTTCCTCAACCGGCCCGGCTTCCCGGGCGGCATCGGCTGCGCGCTGCACCGGATGGGCCTGCGCACCGGCGTGCACCCGCTGACCACCAAGCCCGACGTCTGCTGGCAGCTGCCGGTGCGCCGGGAGCAGGAGCACGTGGAGCGGCCCGACGGGACGCGCGTGCTGGTCTCGACGATCGGCGAGTTTGACCGCCGTGGCTGGGGTGCCGGCGGCCACGACCTGCACTGGTGGTGCACGGGTTCCCCCGCGGCGCACGTCGCGCCGGTGCCGCTGGTCGACACCTACGCCGCGGAGCTCACCGCCCTGCTGGGGCCGGCCGCCTACGCCGAGCTACGCCGGCTCGCCGAGCTGCGCCTCGACCAGGGGCTCATCGCCCCCCACCCCGCCAGCCCCGACCTTTCCCCCGCCGGCCCGGTGCCGGTCCAGCTGCACCGGCGCCGTCCGGGCGGCTGAGCCGGCGCGGAAGGTCTGCCGGTAGGCCCGGGGCGAGACCCCGCGCCGCCGGGCGAACTGCTCACGCAGCCCGGCGGCGGTGCCGAACCCGACCAGGCGGGCGATCTCCTCGACGGCTGCGTCGCTCTCCTCCAGCAGGGCCTCCGCGGCCGCGAGCCGGCGGCCCAGCAGCCAGGCGTGCGGTGTCGTGCCGGTGGTCGCCTTGAACCGGCGGGCGAAGCTGCGCGGGCTCATCAGCGCGCGGCGGGCGAGGACGTCGACGCTGATGTCGTCGGCGAGGTGGTTCTGGGCCCACTCGAGGACTGCCCCCAGCAGGTCGTCCTCGCACTCGGCGACCGGGGAGTCGATGAACTGCGCCTGCCCACCGTCGCGGTGCGGGGGCACGACCATCTCGCGGGCCAGCGCGTTGGCCGCCGCCGCTCCCCACTCCCGCCGCACGAAGTAGAGCAGGGTGTCGACGCCGGCCGCCGTCCCGGCGCCGGTGATGACCTGGCCGTTGTCGACGTACAGGACCGAGGGGTCGACCTGGACGGCGGGGAACCGGGCCGCGAGCTCGCCGGCGTACTTCCAGTGCGTCGTCACGCGCTTGCCGTCGAGGAGCCCTGCCTGCGCGAGGACGAACGCGCCCGTGCAGTGGCTGATGATCGTCGCCCCGCGGGCGTGCGCCTCGCGGAACGCGTCGAGCAGGGCGGGTGACGGGACGCGGTCGAACAGCTCCCAGGCGGTGATCGAGACGATGTCCGACCGGACCAGCCGCTCCAGCCCGTGCTCGACGGTGATCGGGATCCCGGTGTCGGTGCGCAGCACCCCCGGCGTCTCGGTGACCAGCCCGAAGTCGAACCGGGGCAGCCCCATCTGCCGGCGGTCGTAGCCGAAGACCTCGGCGCTGACGCCGAGGCCGAAGCTGCCGACGAGACCGTCGGCGACGACCACGCTGACGACGAGCGGGCGACCGTTCTGTGCCATGCGGACACTATGGCAGAAAAAATGCGATGGCGGTCACTTCTGCCACTCGTATCCGCGCGCCACCAGGAGCACTCTTCGATCCATGTTCCTGATCACCTGCCCCGTCACCCGGACCGACGAGCTGGTCTCCGACCGGCGCATCCGATCGGTCGACAACCACCCCACCCACATCGCGATGCACGTCGAGTGCCCCGCCTGCGGAGCCGTCCACGTGTACCGGACCGGTCGCCGGTGGGAGGAGACAGCTCGCCGAGCGAACGACCTCCTCCCCGCCTAGAATCGAACACATGAGCGAACCGCAGCCCGAGGCGACCCTGGAGAAGGACCCGTCCGACTGGGTGACCGGCGACGAGCCGGCCACCGGCGCCCAGCGCAGCTACCTGGAGACGCTGACGCGGTCGACCGACGAGGAGGTCCCCGACGACCTCACGAAGGCCGAGGCGTCGAAGAAGATCGACGAGCTCAAGAGCTAGGAGAAGGACCCCGTCCTACCGCTCGCGGGTTCGCGGCGGGACCCGGCACGGGGCCTAGCTAGGCCTCGAGTTTGTACCCGAGTCCCCGGACCGTGAGCAGGTACGTCGGGTTGGCGGGGTCGGGCTCGAGTTTGGCCCGCAGCCGCTTGACGTGGACGTCGAGGGTCTTGGTGTCCCCCACGTAGTCCGAGCCCCAGACCCGGTCGATCAGCTGGCCCCGCGTGAGCACGCGGCCGGCGTTGCGCAGCAGGTACTCGAGCAGGTCGAACTCCTTGAGCGGCAGCGAGACGGTCGCGCCGTCCACCGCGACGACGTGCCGCTCGACGTCCATCCGCACCGGTCCGGCCTCGAGCACCCCGTCCGCCGCGGGCGCCTCGGCCGCGTCGCCGCGGCGGCGCAGGACCGCGCGGATGCGGGCCACCAGCTCTCGGGCCGAGTACGGCTTGGTGACGTAGTCGTCGGCGCCGAGCTCCAGGCCGACGACTTTGTCGATCTCGGCGTCCTTGGCGGTGAGCATGATGATCGGCACGTTGCTGCGGCTGCGGAGTGCGCGGCAGACCTCCGTGCCCGGCAGCCCGGGCAGCATCAGGTCCAGCAGCACGATGTCGGCGCCGCCGCGGTCGAACTCGGCCAGCGCCTCCGGCCCGCTGGCGGCGACGACGGCCTCGAACCCCTCGCGGCTCAGCATGTAGGACAGGGCGTCGGAGAAGGACTCCTCGTCCTCCACCACCAGCACTCGGGTCATCGACGTTCCTTCGACGCGGGGACGGCGACGGGGTCGCCCTGGGCGGACGGAGCGGCCAGCGGGATGCGGAGGGTGAACGTCGAGCCGAGACCCTCCTCGCTCCACACCGTCACCGATCCCCCGTGGTTGCTGGCGACGTGCTTGACGATGGCGAGGCCGAGCCCGGTGCCGCCGGTGCTGCTGGCCCGGGACTGGTCGACCCGGTAGAAGCGCTCGAAGACCCGGTGCCGGTCCTTGCGCGGGATCCCGATGCCGCTGTCGGTGACCGCTATCTCGGCGAAGCCGGACCGGGCGCGGGCGGCCACGGCGATCCGGTTGGCGCCGGCGCTGTAGGCGACGGCGTTGGCCAGCAGGTTGGTGACGGCCGTGGCCAGCTGGCTCTCCACGCCGCGCACCACCAGGCCGGTCTGCCCGCCGACGGCGATCTCGAGCTGGCGGGCCAGCGCCGCGGTCCGCGTGCGGTCCACCGCCTCGGCGATCACCCGGTCCACCTCCACCGGCGCCAACTCGGGCAGCGGCTCGCCGCCCTGCAGCCGGGACAGGTCGATGAGCTCCCGCACGAGCCGGGCCAGCCGATCGGCCTCGTGCGCCATGCGGGCGGCGAACCGCTGCACCGCCTCGGGGTCGTCGGCGGCCTGCTCGATAGCCTCGGCCAGCAGGGACAGCGCACCGACCGGCGTCTTGAGCTCGTGCCCCACGTTGGCCACGAAGTCGCGGCGGACCGCCTCCACCCGGCGGGTCTCGGTGACGTCCTGCAGCACGAGCCCGACGGGTCCGGGCGGGGGTGCCGTTCCGCTGTGCAGCCGGACGCCGTGCACGCCCACCGTCCGGGGACCGGAGCCGACGAGATCACCGGGCAGTCGCACGTCGGCCCGGCGACTGCCGCCGGCCCGGACCTCGCGGGCGATCTCGAGGAGGGCGGGGACCAGCAGGTGGCTGCCCCGGACGATGCCCAGCGCGCGTGCGGCCGGGTTCGCCAGCAGCACGGCGTCGTCGGTGTCGACAAGGAGGACGGCCGGATCCATGAGATCGACCAGCCGGCGCGCCAGGGCCGCCTCGGGCAGGACGACGGACCGGGGATCGGGTTCGGGGCCGCCGTGGTCGCGGCGGGTGCGGACGATGACGGTGGCGGCCACCACCCCACCGAGGATGAGGCCGACCACCAGGGCGACCAGCGGACTCACGCCTCGATGCTAGGTGGGTGCGGGACAGGATCGGCCCGATCCGCGGAGTCTTCCCGCCCGGACGGGTCAGTGTTCACCTCGGCGTGGGAGCCCGTTCACCGGCCGGGCGCCGGAGGGCCACCCCCGCCGTCCTACCCTCGGGACAGCGCGGAACTGCAGGGGCCGCATCGAGTGGGGAGACGACCGTGCGGGACAGCTACCGCGAGGAACTCGACGACATCCGGACGTGCCTGGTCGAGATGGCCAACTCGGTCGGCTCGCAGGTCAGCACGGCCACCACCGCGCTGCTCGACGCCGACGTGGCGCTCGCCGACCTGGTGATCGCCGGCGACGAGCAGATCGACGCGACCCGCGAGAGCATCGACCAGCGCTGCTTCACCCTCCTGGCCCGCCAGCAGCCGGTGGCCACCGACCTGCGGACGATCGTCACGGCGACGCGGATCGCCAGCGACCTCGAGCGCATGGGCGACCTCGCCGAGCACATCGCCAAGGTGGCCCGCATGCGGTTCCCGGAGCACGCCGTGCCGCAGGAGGTGCGCCCGGCATTCCTGGAGGCGGGGCACGTCGCCGAGATGCTGGTGACCAAGGCCGGGACGGTCATCGCGAAGCGGGACGTCGAGGCCGCGCGCGAGCTCGAGACCGACGACGACGCCATGGACCGGCTGCACCGCGGCCTGTTCCGCCAGGTGCTCTCCGACGACTGGCCCTACGGCGTCGAGGCCGCGATCGACATCACGCTGCTCGGCCGGTACTACGAGCGCTTCGCCGACCACGCCGTCAGCGTCGCGAGGAGAGTCGTCTACCTCGTCACCGGCGAACGCCACGCTGCAACATCGTCATCCTCCGGATGACACCGCGGCCACGTGCCGTTCCCCGGTTGCGTTGAGCCGCTGAGTTCCGGCTGCGCGGAGGCCTCCGGCCCCCACTCGCCGGAACGGCCCGCACCGAGCGTACGAGGGCAGAGGGGTCCCCTACTTCTTGCCCTGGTTCTTGACGGCCTCGATCGCTGCGGCCGCGGCCTCCGGGTCCAGGTACTCCCCGCCGGGCTTGACCGGCTTCAGGTCGTCGTCCAGGTCGTAGCGCAGCGGCACGCCCGTGGGGATGTTGAGCCCCACGACCTCGTCGTCCCCCATGTCGTCGAGGTGCTTCACCAGCGCCCGCAGGCTGTTGCCGTGCGCGGCGACGAGCACCGTCGCGCCGGTGCGCAGGTCGGGCACGATCGCGTCGTACCAGTACGGGAGCATGCGCACGACGACGTCCTTGAGGCACTCGGTCCGCGGCCGGGCCTCCGGCGGCAGGAACGAGTAACGCGGGTCGTCGTCCTGGCTGTACTCGCTGCCGGCCTCGATCGGCGGCGGCGGGGTGTCGTACGAGCGGCGCCACAACATGAACTGCTCCTCGCCGAACTCGGCGAGGGTCGCGGCCTTGTCCTTCCCCTGCAGGGCGCCGTAGTGCCGCTCGTTGAGCCGCCAGGAGCGGCGCACCGGGATCCACTGCCGGTCGGCCTCGGCCAGCGCCAGCTCCGCGGTGCTGATCGCCCGGCGGAGCACCGACGTGTGCAGGACGTCGGGCAGCAGGTCCTGCTCGGCCAGCAGCTGGCCGCCCCGGGCGGCCTCGGCGCGCCCCTGCTCCGACAGCGGGACGTCCACCCAGCCGGTGAACAGATTGGCCTTGTTCCACTCGCTCTCGCCGTGGCGGAGCAGCACCAGGGTTCCGGGGGACGTCACGCGCCCATCCTGCCGGACCGCGCTCAGCGCGCGAGTTGGGGCCAGGTCAGCCAGAGCTCGTACACCAGCGGCGGGGCGAGCCCGGCGAGCAGCCAGGGGCTGCGCACCCTCCGGCGGGCGCCCCACCGGAGGGCCGCGACGACCGCGACGCTGCAGACCACGCTCGCCGCCAGCCAGAGCACGATCGCCACGACGTCCACGGCGATCAGCTGGAGGAAGCCGAGCTGGACCGCGCAGACCACCAGCGGATAGGCCGGCGCGGTGGCCGCCACGACGCCCATGAGCGCACGGCCGCGGCGCTCGGCCAGGGGCATGGTGTCCGCCATCGCACCCACGCTAACCGCGGCGGACCCTGCCTGCCGGTCAGGCGACGGCCGCGGGCAGGTCCTCCGCCTCTGCCGGCGTGGCCTGCCGCACCGCGGCGCCGATCACCTCGGCGGCCCGATCCAGCTGCTCGCCCGTGTGGGTTGCCATGACCGACAGCCGCAGCACGCCGCGACCGCGCGGGACGGCGGGGTAGGCGACCGCGTTGCAGTACACGCCGGCGTCGAAGGCGATCCGCCAGGCGGCCGCGGTGACCTCCTCGGCGCCCGTCGGGACGGCGAGCACCGCGCCCTTCCCCGGCAGCGGCGGAACGCCGGCCGCGCCGAGTGCCCGCCGCAGCCGGTCGCCGTTCTCGCGGGCACGCGCCATCCGCTCCGGCTCCTCGCGGAGCACGCGCAGCGCGGCCAGCGCGGCCCCCACCGAGGCGGGGTCGTTGGCCGCGCTGAACACGTAGGGCAGCGCGGAGGCCCGGATGCCGTCCGCGGCGGCGCGCGAGGTCATGACGGCGCCGCCGACGCTGGCCAGCGACTTGCTGAAGGCCACGGTCACCGCGTCCATCCGGTCGAGCACGCCGGCCTGCTCGGCCGCGCCGCGCCCGCGGGCACCCAGCACTCCCAGCCCGTGCGCCTCGTCGACCACCAGCCGGGCGCCGAACCGGTCGCACAGCGCCGCCATCTCGGCCAGGGGGGCGAGCTCGCCGGTCATCGAGTAGACGCCGTCGACGACCACGACCGCGCCGGCACGGTCGTCGAGGTCCTGGAGCCGGCGGGTCAGCGAGGCGAGGTCGTTGTGCCGGAACCGGCTCACGGTGCCGCGGCTGGCGGCCGCTCCCGCGTGCACGCTGGCGTGCGCGTGGGCATCGACCAGCAGCACGTCGCCGGGATGGCCGACGGTGGACAGGAGCGCGAGGTTGGCGTTGATGCCCGAGGAGGTCAGGACGGCGGCCTCGGTGCCGTAGTGGTCGGCCAACTCCTCCTCCAGCGCGAGGTGCAGCCGCGTCGTCCCGTTGAGGACCCGGCTGCCGGAGGTGCTGGTGCCATACTGCCGGACCGCCGTGGCCGCGGCCTCGATGTGGCGGGGATCACCCGCCAGGCCCAGGTAGTTGTTGCTGCCCAGGTTGATCCGGCGGCGTCCGTCGTCGTAGAGGGTGACCGCCTCCGGGGCCCCGCCGGTGGCGACGCCGTGGGTGGCCGCACCCGCCTCGGCGTGCCGGCGCAGCAGCTGGGCCAGCGGGTTCTCGAGCAGGGGTGCGAACGGGTCGCGGCGATCGGACGCAAAGACATGACGCTCTGTCACGGGGGACTCCCTCCAGTGGCACGGGGGTCCCCCTGCACGTTCGCAGGACAGCCTGCGGTCTACGGAGCGTGACCGTCAACCGTCCGATTGCCACTATCGGGTCACTCCGGAAAGGAGGACACCCGACTCCGCCGGCCCGGCAGCCACACGAGGACGACGACCGCGGCGACGACGACGGCGGCAGCGGTGAACACCGCGGTGACGTGCATGGCCGACACGAAGGCGTCCCGGGCGGGGCCGACGAGCGCCTCCGCGGCGCGCACGGCCTCCTCGCTCCCACCGGCCTGCACCCGGCGGACGGCCTCCAGCGTCGCCACGATCGACTCCCCGGCCTCGTCCCGGACCGCCGCGGGCAGCGCGTCGACCGCGCGGCCGAGGTGTGCGGAGTACGACGCGGTGAGGACCGAGCCGAGGATCGCCACCCCCAGTGCCCCGCCAATCTGCCGGACGGAGTTGTTCACCGCGGCGCCCGCTCCGGCCTTCTCCCGCGGGACGACGGACATGATCGACTCGGTGGCGGGCGCCATCACCGCGCCCATGCCGAGCCCCTGCACCGACAGGACGACGACGAGCAGCCACAACGGGGAGTCCAGGTCGAGCAGCTGCACCCCGACGAACGACAGCGCGATCAGGGCGAAGCCGACGGCACAGACGGCCTTGGCGCCGAACCGCTCGGCCAGCCCGGAGCTGCGCGGCGCCATGAGACCCATGCCCACGGCAACCGGGATGAGGGCGGCGCCGCTCTGCAGGGGTGAGTAGCCGCGCACCCCCTGCAGGTAGAAGACGAGGTAGAAGGT
>DATHAK010000117.1:0-27101 GCA_035296685.1 Blastococcus sp. | reverse complement strand
CTCCGTCCTCGGCCGAGTTGCGGACTCTGTGCGGACCGACGCCCTCCCCTGATGACATAAGTGCTGGTCAGAGGCGGGCGACGGACGAGTCGGCCTGTACGCCGGGTTCTGTCCACGGGTGCCTTGCGGCCTCCCGATGGGCGGTCATCCATCTAGGCCTGCCGTTGCCGGCAGGCTCGAGCGGGCTACCCGCAGGCTCGGGCGGGCCGCCCTCGAACGCCTGCGCAGGACGACGGCGAACCGTCGTCCCTCTTGCCCTTGCTCCGGGTGGGGTTTACCGAGCCACACCGGTCACCCGGTGTGCGGTGGTCTCTTACACCGCCGTTTCACCCTTACCAGCAGCGAACCGCTGGCGGTCTGTTCTCTGTGGCACTGTCCCGCGGGTCACCCCGGGTCGCCGTTAGCGACCACCCTGCCCTGTGGAGCCCGGACGTTCCTCGGCGACGGGTTTCCCCGCCGACGCGACCGCCCAGCCGACTCGTCCGTCGTGCCCGTCAGTCTACGGACACCGCGCGAAATACCGTCATTCTGATTGTTCAACCGATGAGTTGAGCAAACGGCGGCGGTCGTAGGGGTGGAACCGACAACCACCGGAGGTAGCGCCATGGCACGCACGAGCATCTTCGCCGCGGTCTCGCTCGACGGCTTCATCGCCAAGGACGACGACACGATCGGCCCGCTGTTCGACTGGTACCAGAACGGCGACGTCGCGGGCACCTTCAGGGACGAGGACCGGGTCTTCCACACGACGCAGGCGACCGCGGACTTCCTGCAGGCCTTCGCGCCCGGGATCGCCGCCGGCGTCATCGGGCGACGACTGTTCGATCTAACGAACGGCTGGAACGGCGTCCCCGCCAACGGTGACCACGCCTTCGTCGTCACCCACGAGGTGCCCACCGACTGGCCCTACCTCGACACCGCCCCGTACACCTTCGTCACCGACGGCGTCCGGAGCGCCATCGAGCAGGCGAAGGCATTCGCCGGCGACCGGGACGTCTCGGTCTCCGCCGGTCAGATCGGCGGCCAGGCTCTCCGCGAGGGCCTCATCGACTTCGTCGTCCTCAACGTCGTGCCCGCCGTCCTCGGCTCGGGCCGGCCGTTCTTCGGCGAGGGCGCCATGGCCGACCCGGTGCTCTTCGACGACCCCCGCATCGTGCCGGGCAAGCAGGTCACCCACCTGGTCTACGACGTCCGCCGATGACCGGTCAGCCCCAGTAGAGCCGGAAGCCCACGCGGCGCCTGTCGTCCTCGGTCAGTGTCGACATGTCGACGATCTGACGTGCCTGCATGTCGACAGGCTCGTCGGAGATCAGCTCGAGGTACCGGCGGTGCTCGCACAGCGACGCGACCGCCTTCTCCACCTGGTCGCCGACCTCCACCTCGTGCGGCGGGTCGAGCATCTCGCTGACGGCGATGTACTGCACCCCCGGCCACCGCGCTTCGGTCAGCTCCGGGAAGATCCATTCGTTGCCCGCGTCCGCCACCGAGTCGAGCACGGACTGCCCCAGCGCGCGGTGGTCGGCGGAGTTCACGTACGCCGGCGAGAGACCGGGCGGACTCCACGTCGCACCGAAGTAGCCGGTGACCACCATCTCCGGACGGTGCCGGCGGATCGCCCCGGCCAGGTCGCGGCGCAGCTCCGGCCCGGCCACGAGGACGCCGTCCCGGTGGTCGAGGAACTCCACCTCGGTGACGCCGACGACGGCGGCCGACCGCCGTTCCTCCTCCTCGCGCAGGGGTCCGGCCTCCTCGGGCGGAAGGCCGGCCATCCCGGCCTCGCCCCGCGTGGCGAGCAGGTAGTGGACCTCCTTGCCCGCCGCGGTCCACGCCGCCACTGCGGCCGCGAGGCCGTACTCGATGTCGTCGGGGTGAGCCGCCACGACCAGCGCGCTCTGCCAGTCGTCGGGCATGGGCTTGGTTGCCATGGGCGGAGTCTGCCCTGCTGCCCGGTGCCGCGGCAGGGATCACGGTCCCGCGCTGTGGCGCGGACGCCACGGCGACACCGCGGACCTGAGCCCGGCACACGGCGGCAGTGGTCGGCCCGCCGTAGGCTCGCGCCTCGTGTCCGCCGTCGACCTGCTGATCGCGGCGGGGGTGGCCCTCGTCGCCGGCGTCCTCAACTCGATCGCCGGTGGTGGCTCGCTGATCCTCTTCCCCACCCTGGTCGCCCTCGGCCTGGACACGGTCGCGGCCAACGTCACCAACTCGGTGTCCCAGTGGCCCGGCTACCTCGGCGGCGTGGCCGGGTTCCGCGACGAGTACGCGGGGCAGCGCGACCGGCTGATCCGGTTCGGGATCGTCGCCGCCCTCGGCGGCACCGCCGGGAGCGTGCTGCTGCTGACCACGCCGTCGGAGGCGTTCGACGTCGTCGTCCCGGTGCTGGTTCTCCTGGCCAGCCTGCTGCTCGCCGTCCAGCCGCTGCTGACCCGCAGGCTCCAGCACGAGGAGGACGGCGTCGTCCGGCGTGACCCGGCCTGGCTCTACGTCGCCCTGTTCCTGGCCGCCGTCTACGGCGGCTACTTCGGTGGGGCGCTCGGCGTGATCCTGGTCGGCGTCCTCGGCGCCGGCCTGCACCGGCTGAAACTGGCCAACGCGCTGAAGTCGGCCCTGTCCGCGGTGACCGCGACGGTCACGCTGATCATCTTCGGCCTCTTCGGCCCGATCCACTGGGGCGTCGTCGCCGTCGCGGCTCCTGCGTCGCTGATCGGCGGGTTCGTCGGCGCCCGCATCGCCACCCGCATCCCGACGACGCCGCTGCGGGTGTTCATCGTCGTGTTCGGCGTCGCCGTCTCGATCTACCTGTTCCTGCGGGTCTGACGCCGCTCAGCGGAGGTGCGCGGTGTCGTTGACCAGCCGCACGGAGGCACGGCCGTCCGACGACCACGCCACCGTCGAGAGCGAGGCGGCCTCCAGGAACACCCGGTGGACCACCTCCTCCCCCACCCCGAGACCGGCGGCCAGGAACAGCTTGATGGGTGTCACGTGACTGACGACCAGGACGGTCCGGCCCTCGTGCCGCGCCAGCAGGCGCCGTCGCGCCCGGGACGCCCGGACGGCGACGTCCGCGATCGACTCCCCGCCGGGCGCCGACACCGTCACGTCGGTCATGAACCGGCGGGCGGCGAGCGGGTGCTTCGTCGCGGCCTCCTCGAAGGTGAGGCCCTCCAGGTCCCCGAAGTCCAGCTCGACGAGGTCCTCGTCGAGCCCCACCGGCAGCCCCAACACCCCGGCCACGATCTCGGCCGTCTCGCGCGTCCGCCGCAGCGGTGACGCGACGACGACCTCGATGCCCAGCTCGGCCGCGCGCGCCGCGGCCGCCTCCGCCTCCGCGCGGCCCGTGCGCGACAGCGGCAGGTCGTTACGGCCGCTGTAGCGACGCTCCGGGGTGTGCTCGGTCTGCCCGTGCCGGAGCAGGTGGGTGATCGTGGTGACCACCGGTGAGGGCTCGGCGACCGGCTGGACGTCGTCCTCGGCGAGGGTCGGCTCCGCGGCGGCGTCCCGGTGCACGGGCCGGCCGTCCATCGCGCTGTTGGCCAGCGCGTCCGCGGCGCCGTTCTGCGCGCGGGGCACCCAGGTGTAGCGGACGCCGCCGAGCCGGCGGGCGATCTTCTGCGCCTGCAGCGCCAGCTGCTGCATGTCGGGGTGCTTGACCTTCCACCGGCCCGACATCTGCTCCACGACGAGCTTGGAGTCCATCCGCACCTCGACCTCGGCGCTCGCGTCGAGGTCGAGCGCCGCCTGCAGGCCGGCGACCAGGCCGCCGTACTCGGCGACGTTGTTGGTCGCCCGGCCGACCGAGGCGGCCCGCTCGGCCAGCACCCGGCCGGTCTCGGCGTCCCGGACGAGCGCGCCGTAGCCGGCCGGCCCGGGGTTGCCCCGCGAGCCGCCGTCCGCCTCGACGATGAACCGGCGGGTCACAGCCCGGACTCGGCGGTGCGCACGAGGATCCGGCCGCAGTTCTCGCAGCGCACCACCTCGTGCGGGTCGGCGTTGCGGACGGCGGCGAGCTCGTTGCCGTACAGCTCGATCCGGCAGCCCTGGCACTGGCGGGCCTTGAGCATGGCTGCGCCGGTCGTGCCGGTCTGCGTCCGGATCCGGTCGTACAGCGACAGCAGCGGCGCCGAGATCCCCGCCGCCACCTCCGCGCGGGCAGCCGTGTGCCGCTTGGTCTGGTCGGCGATGTCGGCGAGGGCGTCGTCGCGCTGCTGTTCGGCCCGCTCGAGGTCGGCTCGCGCCTGGCCCAGCCCCGACTGCGCCGCGGCGAGCGCCTTCTCGGCCACCTCGAGGCGCTCCATGAGCTCGAGCTCCTGGTCCTCGAGGTCGGACTGCCGCCGCTTCAGCGACTCGAGCTCGTGCTGGAGGTTGGTCATCTCCTTGGGCGAGACGCTCCCGGAGTCCAGCAGCCGCTGGTCCTTGGTCTCGCGCGCCCGCACCGTCTCCACGTCGGCCTCGAGCCGCTTCACCTCGCGGCCGAGGTCGCGCGTCTCGGTCTCGGCGCGGACGACGTCGGCCGAGAACGCCCGCTCCGCCTCCGCCGCCTTCTCCACCGCGGCGACCTCCGGCAGGGTCCGCTCGCGGTGCGCCAGCTGGGTCAGGGCGACGTCTTCAGCGGCAAGGTCCAGCAGCTTCTGCTGCTCGAAGTGGTCGGCCTTCACGCGGCCAACCTACCGGGGCGCACGGGGGGTGCCCGACGCTCGTGCTCTGCATACCCAGGGGATGCAGAGCACGAGCGTCCGGCGGTCACGTCCTGCGCCCGCTCACCCCCGGCGGCTCCGATGCGAGCGGGTCGGGCAGGTCGCGGACGGTGGGGTCCTCCCGCTCGGCGGTGTAGTCGCTGTCCGCCGTCCCGTCGACGCCGTCGGGCACGCTCATCGCCCGCAGGATCATGGTGACGACGACCGTGACGATCAGGTTGACCAGCAGCGCCAGGAACCCGGCGTAGATGGCCACCTTCGTGTCGAAGCCCAGCTTGGCCAGCGGGAACGACGAACCGCCGAAGTGCTCGCGGGCCACCGTTCCGTCGGGGTTGAGCTTCGGGATGTTGTAGACCAGCACCAGACCGGTCGCCATGCCCGCGACCCAGCCGGCGACCAGCCCGCCGCGGTGCATCCAGCGCGTGTAGAGGCCCAGCGCCACCGACGGCAGTGTCTGCAGGATGATCACGCCACCGATCAGCTGCAGGTCGATGGAGAACTGCGGATTGAGGAACAGGATCGCCGCGACCGCGCCCAGCTTGACCACCAGCGAGGCGACCTTCGCCACCTGCGCCTCCTGGTGCGGGGTGGCGTCCTTCTTCAGGAACTCCTTGTAGATGTTGCGGGTGAACAGGTTCGCCGCGGCGATCGACATGATCGCGGCCGGCACCAGGGCGCCGATCCCGATCGCGGCGAACGCGACACCGGCGAACCAGCTCGGGAACATCTGCTGGAACAGCACCGGCACGATCGTGTTTCCGTCGGTGCCGATCGGCTCCGTGCCGGCGGCGATCGCCATGTAGCCCAGCAGCGCGATCAGGCCCAGCGCGAGGCTGTAGAGCGGCAGCGCGCTCATGTTCCGCTTGAGCACGTCGCGGTTGCTGGCCGCCAGGATCCCGGTGATCGAGTGCGGGTAGAGGAACAGCGCCAGCGCGGAGCCCAGGGCTAGGGTCGCGTACCCGAGCTGCCCGGTCGCCGGCAGGATGACGCCGGCGCCCGCGGAGAACTTCTCCTCCGCCGCCCCGAAGATCGCGTCCCAGCCGCCGAGCTTCGACGGGATCACGATGACCGCCACGATGATCGTCAGGTAGATCAGCGTGTCCTTCACGAACGCGATCAGCGCCGGCGCCCGCAGGCCCGAGTTGTAGGTGTAGAGCGCCAGGATGATGAAGGCAACGATGAGGGGCAGGTCGCCCTCGACGCCCATGGCCTTGAGGATCGCCTCGATGCCCACCAACTGGAGCGCGATGTAGGGCATCGTCGCGACGATGCCGGTGATCGCCACCAGCAGGGCCATCGTCGGGGAGTCGAACCGCGACCGCACGAAGTCGGCCGGCGTCACGAACCCGCGCACGTGGCTGACCGACCACAGCCGGATGACGACCAGGAACACCAGCGGGTAGATGACGACGGTGTACGGGACGGCGAAGAACCCGGCGGCGCCGGCCCCGAACATCAGCGCCGGGACGGCGACGAACGTGTAGGCGGTGTAGAGGTCACCGCCGAGCAGGAACCAGGTGATCCAGGAACCGAAGCTGCGACCGCCCAGGCCCCACTCGTCCAGGTGCATCAGGCTCTGCGCGCGCCGCCACCGGGATGCGGCGAACCCCATCACCGTGACGAGCAGGAACAGGATGACGACGATGGTCAGCTCGACGACGTTGATCCCGTCCACGGCTCAGCCCTCCCCGCGCCGGACGGCGGCGTCCCGGGCGATGGCGTCCTGGGCGGCCCGGCGGTCGGCCGAGCTGCGCCGGGTCATCCGGTACACCAGGGCGGTCGTGGCGACCCCCAGGGCCACGAACAACAGTTGCAGCCAGTAGAACCGCGGCCAGCCGCCGATCGTCGGGTCGGTCGCGTTGTAGAGGGGGACGATCAGCGGCACCACGATCGGCACGAGGAGCAGCCAGTTCCACGGGCTGCGGTCGCTGCGGTGCGGCGCTACGTCTGCGGTTCCCGGATCGCCCGGCGGCGTCGTTGCCGTGGACATCGGTGCCCCTTTCCCCGGGCGGGCCCCGGGTGTCAGCCGGCCGATCGCCCGGCCGGAATCCCGTCGGACCCCTCGTGCCACGTCCACGGGTCGGTGCGCCGTCGAGAGACGGCCACCTCCACCCGCCCGGACAGGTCGCGGTGCAGCAGGTCCGCCGCGACCGGCAGCCAGGGCCACTCCGATGCGAAGTGTGCGACGTCGCACAGTGCGGGGCCACTCGAATCGATCATCTCCGAGACCGGGTGGTGCTTCAGGTCACTCGTCAGGAGGACGTCGGCCCCGGCGGCGGCTGCGGCGCTGGTCAGCGACCCGCCGCTGCCGCCGCAGACGGCGACCCGCCGCACGATCCGGTCCGGATCGCCGGCCGCCCGCACCCCGCCCACCGTCGCGGGGAGGACGGCAGCAGCCCGGGCGGCGAAGGCCCGGAGCGTCAGCGGCTCGGCGAGGGTCCCCACCCGGCCGAGGCCCGCACGCGGGTCGCCGGCGGCGGGCTCCAGCGGAACGGCGTCCGTCAGTCCGAGGACGGCGGCCAGCGCGTCGTTGACGCCGCCCTCGGGCGCCCGGTCGGCGTTGGTGTGCGCGACGAACAGGGCGGCGCCGGCCCGGATCAGCCGGTGCACCACCCGGCCCTTCGGGTCGTCGGCCGGGACGCCGTGCACCGGGGTGAGCAGCAGGGGGTGGTGGGTGACCAGCAGGCCGGCGCCCGCGGCGATCACGTCGTCCACGACGGCGGCGGTGGGGTCGACGGCGAAGAGCACCCGGCCCACCGGCTCGTCGGGGTCACCGCACACGAGCCCGACGGCGTCCCAGGGCTCGGCGAGCGCCGGGTCGAACCGGGCATCGAGGGCCGCGATCACCTCGCGGAGGGGAACCGGCACGTCTCCGGACTCTAGGGGCGGCGGCACGCTCAGCTCACCTGGTCATCCCGGGGACGGCGGGGTGACAAGCTTCGCGACGTGGTGGACGGGGGGCGTCGCGAGCGGTCCCTCCGCGCACCCGCCTGGCTCGAGGAACTGGTGCGCACCAGCCGCCCCCCGATCCCCTGGCGCGACGTCGTCCGCTTCGCGGTGACCCTGCCCGCTCCGCTCGCGGTGGCCATCGCCGTGGAGGGCGGGGTGCAGGCCGGACCGGCCCTCGGCGCCGGCGTCTCCGCCACGATGGGCACGCTCGCCGCCACCCTCGCGCCCCAGTCCGGGCCGCTGCGGGACCGGCTGCGGCGCACGGCAGCGGCCGTCGTCTTCGGCGCGGTCGGCCTGCTCGCCGGCCAGTTCGCCACCGGCGGCGGGTGGGCGCCGGTCGTGGTGATCGCTCTGCTGTCGGCCGCCGCGGCGCTGGTGAGCGCGGTCAACGCCGCCCTGTCCCTCGGCGCGCTCCAGTTGCTGATCTACACGGCCCTGGCCTCCGGGCTGGTCACCCCGCTGTCGACGGCGCAGGAGATCGCCTGCTTCTTCGCCGGTGCGGCCTGGGGCACCCTCACCATCGTCGTCCAGGCGCGGACCGAGGCACTCGACCCCGACCGGACGGCGGTCGCCGCCGTCTTCACCGCCATCGCCGACCTGCTCGCCGCGGCCGGTACACCGGGGGCCGAGACGAGCCGACGGTCGCTGACCACCGCGCTGAACCTGGCCTACGACCGGGTCATCCGCAGCCGCAGCCTCTCCTCGGGCCGCACCCGCGAGCTCTCGGAGCTGGCGGGGGTGCTCAACGCGGCGGCGCCGCTGGTCGAGGGGGCCGTGGCCACCGCCCGTGCCGGGGCCCCGGCCGACCCCGACGACGTCGCCGCCGTCCGGGGGCTGGCCACCGCGCTCGCCGACGACTCCGACCTCACCGACCGGCGACCGCCCCCGATGGACGACGGGCCTGCCCCGCCGCGAGCCGTGCGGCACGGGGTCCGGCTGGTGTGGAACGTTGTCGGCGACCCCGAGGAGCGCGCCGGTGCCGCGGCCGAGCGGCCGGAGGTCGACCTGCGGACGCGGCTGCGGGACCTCGTCTCCCGGACGCTGTCCAGCGCCGACAGCCGCGCCTTCGCCGTCCGCCTGTCGCTGTGCATGGCGATCGCGGAGATCGCCCGCCAGTACCTGCCGGTGCAGCGCCCGTACTGGGTTCTGCTGACCGTCGCGCTGGTGCTCAAGCCCGACTTCGGCTCCGTCTTCGCCCGGGCCGTGCAGCGCGCGGCGGGCACGCTCGGAGGGGTCCTGCTCGGCTCCGCGCTGCTGGCCGTGCTCCCGCGCAACGCCTGGGTGCTCGTCGCCATGGCCGCGACCGCCGCGGTGCTGCCGTGGGCGCGCAACGCGAACTTCGGCCTCTTCTCGGTGTTCCAGACCCCGCTGATCATCCTGTTGCTCGACCTGGCCCTGCCCAGCCAGTCGGGACTCGTCGGCGCCCGGCTGATCGACACCCTGATCGGCTGCGCGATCGTCCTCGTCTTCGGCTACCTGCTCTGGCCGCAGACCTGGCGGGCGCCGCTGGACGAGGCGCTGCACCACGCGGCGCTGGCCCTGGACGCGTTCGTGGAGGCGGCGTTCACCGGCAGTCCGGCCGACCGCCGGCGCGCCCGCCGCCGCAACTACCGCGCCCTCACGGAGCTGCAGACCCAGCTCCAGCGCCGGCTGGCCGAGCCGCCACCGATCAGCACCCGGGCCGCGGCCTGGTGGCCGGTGATCGTCCAGCTGGAGCGGACCGCCGACGCGGTCACCGAGGCCGTCATCTCCCGGCGGGACGGCGACCCCGCGCCCGACCTCGCCCAGCTGGCGGTCCTCCGCCGGGCGATCCGCCGCATGGAGGAGGACGTGCGCGCCTCCCGCACACCCGACGACGCCGAGATCCTGGCCGACGGCATGCTGGCCCCCGTCGCCCGCGAGGTGGACACCGCCCGGCGGCTGGTGCGGGAGAACGCCCCGGGACGCCGCGGCTGATCCGCGTTGCAGGATGGCGGGGTGAACCCGCTGCAGCTGCCCGCGCCGGCCGGTCCCCCGCCGCCCGGCTCCCGCACCGTCGTAACCGACGACGGCGTCCCGCTGCACGTCGAGGTCGACGGACTCGGGGACCGGGCGGGTGGGGACGGATCGGCGCCCTTGACCGTGGTGTTCTCCCACGGGTTCACCGCCCGGCTGGTCGAGTGGGATCTGCAGCGGGCCGCGCTGCGCGACCGGGCCCGGCTCGTCCTCTGGGACCAGCGCGGCCACGGGCGCTCGGGCTGGACCAGGCTGACCCGGGCGACCATCGATCGCACCGGCCGCGACCTCGGGCAGGTGCTCGACGCGACCACGCCGACCGGGCCGGTGGTGCTCGCCGGCCACTCGATGGGCGGGATGAGCGTGCTGGCCCTGGCCCGGCAGCGGCCGGAGCTGTTCGGCGATCGCATCGTCGGCGTCTTCCTGCTCGCGACCTCCGCGGGCGGGCTGGTCGAAACCGGCGTCCTCGGGCTGGCGATCAAGCTGATCCGGAAGCTGCGGCTGCTGTCGCTGTACCTGCGCTTCCTCCAGCTGATCGCGCCGCTGCTGGAGCGCTTCCGCCGCCGCGGCACGGCCCTGGGCCGGCGGGTCACCCGCCGGCTGCTGTTCGGGGCCGACGACGCCGACCTCGACAAGGTCCGCCTGGTGCAGAACCTGCTGGAGGAGACGCCGTTACCGGTCGCGATGGCCTTCTACGCGACCTTCCTCGACCATGACGAGACCGAGGCGCTGGAGGTGCTCAAGCGGGTGCCGGTCACCGTCGTGGCCGCCACCCACGACCGGCTGACCCCGGCCGCGCACGGCCGCCACATCGCGGAGATCGTGGGCGAGGGGGCCGAGCTCGTGGTCGTCCCGGGGGCCGGGCACAGCGTGAACCTGACCCGCACCGCGGTGGTCGACCAGGCGTTGACCGGCCTGCTGGACCGGGTGCAGGCGACGAGGAAGGCCGGATGACTCGCCAGGCGTGCGGCGACGTGGAAACGTGATCGACGCCATCCAGGTCGGGTTGCAAGTGACCTGGAGACACGCATAGCTTCAGCGGCCACCCCACGACGTCGGAACGGCTCCCGGTGCCACCAGTGCGACCGGGCCAGGCGAGGAGCAGAACGTGGACCGGATGAGTGCCCTGGACGCGGGCTTCTTCTTCGCCGAGAGCGAGAACACCCCGATGCACGTCGGGTCGGTGGCCATCTTCGAGGGGCCGCCGCCGACCTACGGCGACGTCGTCCGCCTGCTGCTGAGCAAGCTACCGCTGGTCCCCCGCTATCGGCAGCGCGTGCGGCCCGTGCCGATGCAGCTCGGCCGCCCCGTCTGGGTCGACGACCCGCACTTCCAGATCCTGTACCACGTCCGGCACACGGCCGTGCCGAGCCCGGGCAACGACGAGCAGCTGCGCAACCTCGCGGGGCGCGTCCTCGGTCAGCGGCTGGACATGGCCAAGCCGCTGTGGGAGCTGTGGCTGGTCGAGGGCCTGGCCGACAACCGCTGGGCGATCATCTCCAAGGTGCACCACTGCATGGTCGACGGCATCGCCGGCACCGACCTCATGCAGCTGATGTTCGACCTGGAGCCCGACGCCACGCACGAGGCGCCGAAGGACTGGACCCCGCGCCGCCCGCCGTCGGGCCTGTCGCTGCTCACCGGCGCGGTCACCGAGACGGTGACGCACCCGCTCGACCAACTGACCTCCATGCCGAGCCTCGGCAACCCCTTCCGCGCGGCGAAGGGCCTCGCCGCGTCGAGCAAGACCATCGCGCAGACCGTGCCGTCGCTGGCCAAGCAGGCGGTCACCCCGACGGCGCGCTCGCTGAACGGCCCGATCGGCCCGCACCGGCGGTGGGCATGGACCGACGGCAAGTTCGAGGAGTTCAAGGCCGTCCGGACGGCGCTCGGTGGCACCGTCAACGACGTCGTGCTGGCCGCGATCACCGGCGGCTTCCGCGACCTGCTCAAGGGCCGCGGCGAGCTCTCGTCGGAAAAGCTCGTCGTCCGGTCGATGGTGCCCGTCTCGGTACGGCGGGCCGACGAGCGCGGGTCGCTGAACAACCAGGTCTCCGCCGTCTTCGTCGACCTGCCCGTCGGCATCCCCGGCGCGGCCGACCGGCTGGCCGCCGTCCGCGGGCAGATGGACGAGTACAAGAAGACGATGCAGGCCGTCGACGCCCGCTCGATCATCGCGATGGGGAACTTCGTCGCGCCGACGATGCTCTCCCTAGGGGTGCGCGCCGCGCTGAAGTCCGGCCAGCTGTGGTGCCAGGCGGTCACCACCAACGTCCCCGGCCCGCGGATCCCGCTCTACCTGCTGGGCCGGCGCATGGTCAGCGCGAACGCCTACGTCCCGATCGCCGGGGGCACCCGCTGCTCGATCGGCATCTTCTCCTATCTGAACACGATGACGTTCGGCATCAACGCCGACTTCGACGGCTACCCCGACATCGACGTCCTCGCCGGCGGGATCCGGCGCGGGATCGAGGAGCTCATGGCCGTGGCCGGCAAGACGACGGCGACGACGGGCACCGCGGCGGCCACCCCCGCGAAGAAGGCCGCTGCGGCCAAGGCTCCGGCGAAGAAGGCTCCGGCGAAGAAGGCGGCCGCGTCCCGGTGAGCCCCGGCAGACGGCGAGGTGCAGGGGCACTGGGAGAAGGGCCGCGGGGCACCGAGCCGCCCGGCGAACCGGGCGGGGACGAGTCGTCGGAGCGGCCGCTGACCGTCGCCGTCACCGGACCCACCGGCACGTTCGGCGCGGGGCTCGTGCCGCTCCTCCAGGACGACGACCGCATCGGGAAGATCATCGGGATCGCCCGCCGACCGTTTGACCCGGCCGAGCGCGGCTGGACGAAGATGGAGTACCGGCGCGGCGACGTCCGCGACGCCGACGCCCTGCTCGAGGCGTTCGCCGGCGCCGACGTCGTCGTCCACCTGGCCTTCCTGATCACCGGCAACGCCTCCCGCGAGACCGCGCGGTCGATCAACGTCGACGGCACCCTCAACGTCTTCGGTGCCGCGGCGGCGGCCGGGGCGCGCCGGTTCGTCTACGCGTCCTCGGTCGCGGCGTACGGCTTCCACGACGACAACCCCGACCGCATCGGCGAGGAGTGGCCGACCCGTCCGGCCGCCCGCCTCTTCTACGCGCAGGAGAAGGCCGAGCTGGAGGCGCTGCTGGAGCGGGAGTCGCAGAGCCACGCCGACCTCGCGCTCTACCTGCTGCGCCCGCCGATCGTGCTCGGCCCGAACGCCGTCGGCGCCAAGGACGTGCTGCCCGGGCGGCTGGCCCCGCTGGGCCGCCGGCTGCTCGGCCGGCCCCGCCGACTGCCCGTACCCCTGCCGCTCCTGGTTCCCGAGTACCCGATGCAGTTCATCCACGAGGAGGACGTCGGCCGGGCGCTGCTGCTCTGCGTCGTCGGCGCCGGGCCCCCGGGCGCCTACAACATCGCCGGCGACGGCGTGCTGACCGCCGGCGACGTGGCCCAGGAGTTCGGCGCCCTGCCGATCCGCCTCCCCGCCGGGCCGGCCCAGGCGGCCGCACGGGCGATCTCGCGGCTGCCGTTCCTGCCACCGGTCGCCGAATGGATCGAGGCGGCCAGCCGGCCGGTGCTCATGGACACCACGAAGGCTCGCGAGCAGCTGGGCTGGCAGCCCCGGTACAGCGGGCTCGAGGCGCTGCGGGACACCCTGCGCCCCAGCAGCTCCTGACCCGCCCCTACTGCGCCGGCGCTGTCACGGGCAGCCAGGCGAGGATCTCCGACGCCACCCGCTCGGGCACCTGCAGCTGCGGCACGTGCCCCACCCCGGCCAGCTCGACGTACCGCCAGTCGGGGTGCCGGGAGGAGATGTCGCGCGCGGCGGACACGGGGACGAGCCGGTCGACGTCCCCCTGCACCATCAGCACGGGAACGGCGATGCTCGCCATCGCCTCCCGGTAGCGGCGCGGGTCGACGAGCAGGCGCAGCAGCGAACGCGCGGCGGCGAGGAACGCCTTGTCCATGGCCGGCTGGTCCTCGCGCTGTTCGATCAGCGCCACCGAGCGGTCGATGGTGTGCGCGGGCAGCGCATCCGGGTCGACCCCGCACAGCCGCATCGTGTCGCGCACCTGGCGCAGCGGGGTGGAGCGCTGGCGCCGCATCCAGAGGAAACGCTCCCCCACCAGCGGGACCGCGTACAGCGCGAACGTGAAGGCCACCAGCGGGTCCAGCGCCCGCCGGGGACCGGGGACGGCGGCGTCGAGCAGGACGAGCCCGCTGACCTTCTCCGGCGCGGCCGCCGACTCGAGGATCGAGATCATGCCGCCCATCGAGTTGCCCACGAGGACGACCGGCGTCCCGACCACGTCGGCCAGGAAGCGGTCGAGCACCAGCACGTTGTCGTGCACCGTCGTCCGGCGCTCCCCCGGCTCACTGCGGCCGAATCCGGGCAGGTCGAGGGCGAGGACCCGGGCGTGCGGACGCAGCAGCGGGGCGAGCAGGTCCCAGTTGAGGTGCGACCCGCCCAGGCCGTGCACCAGCACGATCGTCGGGCCGTTGTCGGGACCCCCGAAGTCGACGTAGTGCACCGGACCGCCGAGGTCCACGGTCCTGCTCTCGCCGTACGCGGCGTGCTGCTCGGTCACCCTCGGTCCTCCGGCTGTCGGTGGTGGCTGGCGTCCGTACGGTGACACGTCGGCAACACCGCCGCCCCGCCGGGTTCATCCGCGACCCCACCTACCAGCGGAACGTGAATGACACATATGACGCAGGACACATTTGGGCAACATCTGCCCGCGCTTCCCTATCGACCGGGTGTGAGCCCAGGGCCATCTTGGTACAGGTCCGTACCAACGAAGGTCGGCACGCGGAGGACGATGTGGCGCTACGGCAGGACGACGGACCCGCACTCCCGCTCTATCTGAGCGAGCCCGGCCGCGCCGTCGCCGACTACGGCCTCTACCTCGCCGCCCGCCCCCTGATCCAGCGCCTCCCCCGCGGCGACGGCCACTCGGTGCTCGTGCTCCCGGGGCTCCTGGCCGACGACGTCTCCACCCGGGCCCTGCGCACGGTTCTCCGCCGGATCGGCTACGACGTCCGCGGCTGGGGGCTGGGCCGCAACATCGGCCCGACCGCCGCCTGCGTGAAGGGCATGCGCGATCTCGTCGACCACCTCGCCGACAGCTCCTCCAAGCCGGTGACGCTGATCGGCTGGAGCCTGGGCGGCATCTTCGCCCGCGACCTGGCCCGGCGGACCCCCGAATCGGTGCGCCAGGTCATCACTCTGGGCAGCCCGTTCCGCCTGGCCCGCCACAGCCAGAGCCGGGCCACGAAGGTGTTCGACCGGTTCTCGCACCTGCACGTCGAGCAGCGCACGCTGCCGCTGGAGTCGGAGGCGACCCCGCTGGGCGTGCCCGCCACCTCGATCTACTCGCACTTCGACGGCATCGTGCACTGGCAGACCTGCCTGGACACCCCCGGCGAGCGCTGCGAGAACATCGCCGTCATGGCCAGCCACCTCGGCCTCGGCCACCACCCGGCCTCGATCTGGGCGATCGCCGACCGGCTGGCCCAGCCGGAGGGCACCTGGGCACCGTTCAAGGCGCCGCTGTTCCTCCGGCCGGCCTTCCCGAAGCCGGCTTCACCGGCGGCGACCAGCCCGATGAGTGCGGAGACGTCCGCCGCCTGACCTGCCGGTCGTTGTGCGGAGATCCACCTCGCGACGGCTTCCGGCGGTGGATTCGTGCACAGTCGCGTGCGCATTACGCGCGGAGTGCAACCACCCCGCTGCCTGAGAGCCACCGTGGACGCGATACGTCGCCCGAGCGGGTGACAGGTCCAGCAGGAGGGGGGTGAATCGCGGTTCCGCCACGCATGAACGGCGGAGGAAGGGTCATCGTCGCCCGGTGATCTTCACGCGGACGGTCTCGGTGCCCTGGGACGACCTGGACGAACAGGGCTGTGCCGAGGACGGTGCACCCGACTGGACGACGCTGATCGTCACCGGCCCCACGAGGAGGCGCGATGCCCGCGGGCACGTGTCCCTCGAGTGGACGGTGACGGCCCAGTGCCGCCCAGCGGTCCGCACACCGCATGAAGCCGTGACCTCTGACAGGAGAACTACATGATCATCCTCGGTATCGTCCTGCTCCTTCTCGGCCTGCTCCTCAAGATCTCCATCCTCTGGACGATCGGCATCATCGTGCTGGTCATCGGCCTGGTCCTGCTGGTCGCGGGCTCGATGGGCCGGGCGGTCGGTGGGCGGCGCCACTACTGGTGACCGCGCCCTGACGCGTCGCAGGCCGGTGTCCCAGCGTGGGGACACCGGCCTGCGGCACGCCGTGCCGGGAGACAGCGGTTCCGGAACGCCCCGGGACCTTCGGCCGTGTCGCCCCGCAGCGGCCTCGTTGGGTTGAGGTGCGACCGATTCGCACGCCCGAGAGGTCGCATCATGGATGAGCCCAGCGGAACGAGCGACGTGAAGGTCGTCCAGCTCTCCGACGAAGAAGCCCGCGCCATCCGGTCGGTCCTCCTCGACAACAGCGAGGTCGACCCCCGGTACCGGATCCTCATCCTCGTGGATCCGCCAGGCGTCTGCATTCCGTGGAACTGACCGCAGCGACCGCGCCGAGTGTCGGATGGTTGTCGTCTCGACGGCGCTGAGACGACGACGAACCAACAGTCGACGGCGGGAGACGCCGGAAGTGGGCGCGGCAGGGTTCGAACCTGCGACCACTCGCTTGTAAGGCGAGCGCTCTACCGCTGAGCTACGCGCCCCGCCCGCCCAGGGTAGGGGGGGTCTCTGTCCTTCCTTAGGCGGCGTTCTCCTGGCTGAGCTTCTGGACGGCTTCCTTCCAGCCCGTCTGCTCGCGGGCGTCGCCGACCCCGTTGACCTCGGCGAAGGCGATGGTGCCCTCGGCATCGATCAGGAAGGTGCCGCGGAGGGCCATGCCGGCCTTCTCGTTGAACACTCCGTAGGCCTGCGCGGTGGCGCCGTGCGGCCAGAAGTCCGAGAGCAGCGGGAAGTCGAAGCCCTCCTCCTCGCGGAAGGCCTTGAGGCTGAACACCGGGTCGGTGCTGACCGCCAGCACGCGCACGCCGGTGCCCGTGTACGCGGACAGCTCGTCGCGGAGCTGGCAGAGCTCACCGGTGCATATGCGGGAGAAGGCGAAGGGGTAGAAGACCAGCAGCACGGGCGTGCCCCGGAGGTCTGCGAGGGAGACGACCTGCTTGTCCTGGTCGGGAAGGCTGAACTCGGGGGCGAGGTCGCCGACGGAGAGGCTCATCCCCCGATCGTCCCTCAGCGGCGGGAGCGGGCCGCCTTGGGGGTCACCAGGCGGATGCCGGACCAGTCCTTGGCCGCGGAGATGCTGCTCGTCTGCGAGAGGCCGGCGGTGGGGGCCGCCTCGGTGACGTCACCGGGCTCGACGTGGCCGGGGCGCCCCGACTTCGGCACCAGCAGCCAGACGACGCCGTCCTCGGCCAGGGAGCCGATCGCGTCCATCAGCGCGTCGACGAGATCGCCGTCGTCCTCCCGCCACCAGAGCAGGACGACGTCGGCCACCTCGTCGGTGTCCTCGTCGACCATCTCTCCGCCGGAGAGATCGACGATCGCATCGCGCAGGTCCTCGTCGCAGTCCTCGTCCCAGCCGAGCTCCTGCACGACCATGCCCGGCTTGACGCCCAGCCGGGCCGCCATGCCGGTGCTGTCGACGCTCATCCCTGCTGCTCCTCCATGGGTGGGCCTGCTGCTGACGGATCGTGGGGTGCATGGTGCCCTGTCGGGCCCCCGGACGCGCGCGGACCGGTCACGGGCGGTCGCCGATGTCGCGCAGGGAGAGCCGAATCGGGCGGAGGCTGCCGACGGCGGACACGACCAGCGGGAGCGTTCCCCGCAGCCTGGTCATGTCACCCCTCTCGCTCCTGCCGGCGCCCCGCCGCCCGGTGCGGGCCTGCGGTTACGCGGCTCCTACCACCGAGCCACGCTGGCGGAAGCGTAGGGCATGCCGTCGCTCGCGCAAGCGCCGCGCGGCCGGGTGGGCGCATGGAGGACGATCAGCGGGGAGACACCCACGCGCACTGGCGACTCGACGTCGTACCCGCCGGTAGACGTGACGACAGGAACGGCGACGGGAGACGATGGAGACATGAGCGCACCGCAGCAGACGGGCGGCGACCCCGCCCGCGACGCAGGCCAGCCCCGTCCGGTCATCACCAGCGGGCTGCCGAGCCAGCTGATCGACACCGACCCCGACGAGACGCAGGAGTGGATCGAGTCGCTCGACGCCGTCGTCGACCACGCCGGCCGCGAGCGGGCCCGCTACCTGATGCTCCGCATGCTCGAGCGCAGCCGCGAGCAGCAGGTCGGCGTCCCGTCGCTGCGGAGCACTGACTACATCAACACCATCCCGCCGCAGCGGGAGCCGTGGTTCCCCGGCGACGAGCACGTCGAGCGCCGGATCCGCGCTTACATCCGCTGGAACGCCGCGATCATGGTGCACCGCGCGCAGCGGCCCGGGATCGCCGTCGGCGGCCACATCTCCTCCTACGCGAGCTCGGCCTCCCTGTACGAGGTGGGCTTCAACCACTTCTTCCGTGGCAAGGACCACCCCGGCGGCGGAGACCAGATCTGGTTCCAGGGCCACGCCTCCCCCGGCATCTACGCCCGCGCCTTCCTCGAGGGCCGGCTGACCGAGCAGCAGCTCGACGGCTTCCGCCAGGAGGTCAGCCACCCCGGCGGCGGGCTGTCCTCCTACCCGCACCCGCGGCTGATGCCGAACTTCTGGGAGTTCCCGAGCGTCTCGATGGGCCTGGGGCCCATGAACGCGATCTACCAGGCGCGGTTCAACCGCTACCTGCACGCCCGCGGCTTCAAGGACACCTCCGACCAGCACGTCTGGGCGTTCCTCGGCGACGGCGAGATGGACGAGCCCGAGTCGCTCGGTGTCATCGGCCTGGCCGCCCGCGAGGAGCTGGACAACCTCACCTTCGTCATCAACTGCAACCTGCAGCGGCTCGACGGCCCGGTGCGCGGCAACGGCAAGGTGATCCAGGAGCTGGAGTCGTTCTTCCGCGGCGCCGGCTGGAACGTCATCAAGGTGATCTGGGGCCGCGAGTGGGACGCCCTGCTGGCCGCCGACCGCGACGGCGCGCTGGTCAACCTGATGAACCAGACGCCCGACGGCGACTACCAGACCTACAAGGCCGAGGACGGCGCCTTCGTCCGCGAGCACTTCTTCGGCCGCGACCCGCGCACGCGCAAGCTCGTCGAGGGCATGAGCGACAAGGAGATCTGGAACCTCTCCCGCGGCGGGCACGACTACCGCAAGGTGTACGCGGCGTTCAAGGCGGCGCAGGAGCACAAGGGCCAGCCCACGGTCATCCTCGCCAAGACCATCAAGGGCTGGACGCTGGGCAGCCACTTCGAGGGCCGCAACTCCACGCACCAGATGAAGAAGCTGACCGCCGAGGACCTCGCCGCCTTCCGCGACCGGCTCTACCTGGACATCCCCGACTCCGCGCTCGACAAGACCCTGCCGCCCTACTACAAGCCGCAGCCGGGCTCCGAGGAGCTCGAGTACATGCTCGAACGGCGCCGGCAGCTCGGCGGCGCCGTCCCGCGGCGCCGGTCGGAGGCCAAGTCGCTCAAGGCACCGGACGAGAAGGCCCTCGAGGTCCTGCGCCGGGGCTCCGGCAAGCAGGAGGTGGCGACGACGATGGCGTTCGTCCGCCTGCTGAAGGAGCTGCTCAAGGACAAGGAGCTCGGCCCGCGGTTCGTGCCGATCATCCCCGACGAGGCCCGCACCTTCGGGCTGGACAGCCTGTTCTCCTCGCACAAGATCTACAACCCGGCCGGGCAGCGCTACACGTCGGTCGACCGCGAGCTGATGCTGGCCTACAAGGAGTCCGAGCAGGGCGTGATCCTGCACGAGGGCATCAACGAGGCCGGTTCCACGGCGTCGTTCACCGCCGTCGGCAGCTCCTACGCCACGCACGGCGAGCCGATGATCCCGATCTACATCTTCTACTCGATGTTCGGGTTCCAGCGGACCGGCGACGGGTTCTGGGCGGCGGCCGACCAGATGGTCCGCGGCTTCGTCCTGGGCGCCACCGCTGGGCGGACGACGCTCAACGGCGAGGGGCTCCAGCACGAGGACGGGCACTCGCTGCTGCTCGCCCACACCAACCCCGCGGTGGTGTCGTACGACCCGGCGTTCTCCTTCGAGGTCGCCCACATCACCCGGGACGCCCTGGTCCGCATGTACGGCGACGACCCGGGCGCGCCGCTCGGCGGGCACCGCTCGCCGGACGTCATGTACTACCTGACCGTCTACAACGAGCCGTTCCAACAGCCGGCCGAGCCGGAGAACCTCGACCTGCAGGGCCTGCTCGCCGGCATGTACCGCTACGCCGAGGGGCCGCAGCTGGACGGGCCGAAGGCGCAGGTGCTGGCGTCCGGGGTCGCGGTGCCGTGGGCGCTGCGGGCGCAGGAGCTGCTCGCGAACGACTGGAACGTGTCGGCCGACGTCTGGTCGGTGACCTCCTGGGGCGAGCTCCGCCGGCAGGCCGACGCGGTCGCCGAGCACAACCTGCTGCATCCCGAGGAGGAGCCGCAGGTCCCGTACGTCACCTCCCGGCTGCAGGAGGCGCCGGGCCCGGTCGTCGCGGTGTCGGACTGGATGCGCGCGGTGCCCGACCTGATCGCGCCGTACGCGCCGCACGGGATGCAGTCGCTGGGCACCGACGGGTTCGGCCTGTCGGACACCCGCCCGGCGCTGCGCCGGCATTTCCACGTGGACGCCGAGACGATCGCCGTCCGCACGCTGGCGTCCCTGGCCGATTGGGGTCACCTGGACCGGTCGGTCGTCCGGCAGGCCGTCGAGAAGTACCAGATCCGCGACGTGCAGGCCGCCCCGGCGGACGAGCGGTCCGACCCCAGCCCCGCGACCTGAGCGAGGACGCCGTCCGCGGCGCCGCGGACGTCAGCGTGGTCGGCGGCGGCGTCGTCGGGCTGACCTGCGCGCTGGAACTGGCCCGCGCCGGCCACCGGGTCACGGTGCTGACCGCCGACCCGGTGGAGGCGACGACGTCCGCCGTCGCCGCCGCGATCTGGTTCCCCTACCGGGCGGCGCCCGTCGACGCCGTCCTCCGCTGGGCCGCCGACTCGCTGGTCGCGTTCACGGGGCTGGCCGCCGACCCCGCGACGGGGGTGGCGCTGCGGCCCGGCGTCATCGTGCACCGGACGCCGGGGCCCGACCTCTGGTGGGCGCCCGCCGTGACCGGGCACCGGCCGGCGAGGGCGGACGAGCTGCCGCCCGGAGCGCCGTCGGGCACGCGGTGCACCCTGCCGGTCGTGCACATGGGCCGCTACCTGCCGTGGCTGCGCGACGCCTGTGTCGCGGCCGGTGCGGAGGTCGTCGCACGCCGCATCATTGGGCTGGCCGAGGTGCCCGGCGACGTCGCCGTGGTGGCCGCCGGGCTGGGGTCCGGTCCGCTGCTCGGCGACGACTCCGGGATCGCCGTCCAAGGGCAGGTCGTGCGGCTGGCCGACCCGGGGCTGACTGACTGGCTGCTCGACGAGGACAACCCCGCCGGGCTGACCTACGTGGTGCCGCGCGGCTCCGACGTCGTCTGCGGCGGCACCGCTGTCGAGGGCGCGACCGGCACCGAGCCGGACCCCGCCGTCGAAGCCGCGGTGCTGGAGCGGGCCTGCGCCCTGGTGCCGGCGCTGCGCGGGGCGCCGGTGCTGTCCCGCGCGGTCGGGCTGCGGCCGGGCCGCCCGACGGTGCGGCTGGACCGCATCACGGTCGACGGCCGCCCGGTCGTCTCCTGCTACGGCCACGGCGGCGCCGGCGTGACGCTCTCCTGGGGCTGCGCCGCCCAGGTCGCCGATTTCGTCGGGGACCTCGCGGTCCGCTGAGTTCCCGATGGTTCAGGCCGACCCCTCGCGGTGCCGGCGGATGACGTCGGCGTAGACGTGGGCGCTGTCCTTGGGCGTGCGTCGTTGGGTCGCGTAGTCGACGTGCACGAGACCGAATCGCTGCGCGTATCCCCGCGCCCATTCGAAGTTGTCCATGAACGACCACGCGAAGTACCCGCGGACGTCCGCGCCCTCGGCGACGGCCGCCGTCACAGCCTGCAGGTGCGCGAGCAGGTAGTCCGTCCGCCGGTCGTCGTGGACCTGCCCGTCGTCGGTCACCTCGTCGGGCCAGGCCGACCCGTTCTCGGTGATCACCAGCGGCAGGCCCGGCGCCTCGTCGCGGAGCTGGAGCAACAGCTGCGTCAGCCCCTCGGGACTGACGCCCCACCCCATGGTCGTCGTCGGTCCCGGGGGGTCGAGGTCCTCGACGTCGGCACATCCGATGAACGGGTTGGGCCGTCCGTTCGGGACGGCGTCGCCCCGCACCGTCGAGCAGAAGTAGTAGTTGACCCCGAGCCAGTCCAGTGGAGCCGCGATCACCTCGAGGTCCCCTTCCTGGACGGGCAGCGGCGCACCGGCGGCAGCCAGGTCGGCGACGACGTCGTCGGGGTAGGCGCCCCGCACGACCGGCTCGAGGAACATCCGGTTCTGCTGGCCGTCGAGGCGGCGGGCCGCGTCGCGGTCCACCGGGCTGTCGCTCGCGGGCGTCATCGGGGTGAAATTGAGGGTGAGGCCGAGGTGGTCGGCCCCCTTGTCACGCAGCACGCCGGCGCCCAGCCCATGGGCGAGCAGCAGGTGGTGGACGGCCCGGGCCGCGGCCACCGGTTTGCGCTTCCCGGGCGCGTGCTGGCCGGACTGGTGACCCAGGAGCGCACTGCACATCGGTTCGTTTAGCGTCGACCAGTGCCGTACGCGGTCGCCCAGCGCGTCGAAGACGACACCGGCGTAGTCGGCGAAGCGGGCGGCCGTGTCCCGCTCGGCCCAGCCTCCCCGGTCCTGCAGCGCCTGCGGCAGGTCCCAGTGGTAGAGCGTGAGCCAGGGCTCCACGTCCCGGGACAGCAACTCGTCCACCAGGCGGCGGTAGAAGTCCAGGCCCCGCTGCTCGACGCGTCCCGCTCCCTCGGGCAGCACCCGGGACCAGGCCACGGAGAACCGGTAGGCCGGCAGTCCGAGGTCGGCCATGAGGGCCACGTCCTGCCGGTAGCGCCGGTAGTGATCCGCCGCGACGTCGCCCGTGTGGCCCCCGAAGGTCCGGCCCGGCGTGTGGCTGAAGGTGTCCCAGATCGACGCGCCTCGACCGTCGGCCTCCACCGCACCCTCGATCTGGTAGGCGGCCGTGGCGGTCCCGAAGGTGAATCCGGCCGGCAGCGCGAGGCGGGCGGCGCGCTCCGGGCGCACGTCGGTCGAGGTCACGAAGCGACTCGCAGGCCGGTGGCGGGGTCGAAGAGGTGCAGGCAGTTCTCGCGGACGCGCAGCCAGACGGTCCGGCCGGGCTCGACGGCCTGGCGGGCATCGCAGCGGATCACGACGTCGGACGGGTTGAGGGGGTCCTCCGTGCTCTCGCCGGCGAGCTTCGAGTAGAGGTAGGCGTCGGACCCGAGCTGCTCCACGACGGTGACCACGACCGGGAGGCCGTCGCCCGGGCCGGCCAGCTCGATCGCCTCCGGGCGGAAGCCCAGGGTCACCCGCCCGCTCCCCCCGGAGGCGCGGACCAGGTGATCGCGGGGCACGGGCAGCACTGCCGACCCGAGCCGCACGCCGCCGTCGACGACCTGCCCGGTGAGGATGTTCATGGCCGGCGAGCCGATGAACCCGGCCACGAAGACGTTGACCGGGCAGTCGTAGAGGGTCTTCGGGGCGGCGCACTGCTGCAGGACGCCGTCCTTGAGCACGGCCACCCGGTCGCCCATCGTCATCGCCTCGACCTGGTCGTGGGTGACGTACACCGTGGTCGTGCCCAGCCGCTGCACCAGGGCTGCGATCTGGGTCCGGGTCTGCACCCGCAACTTGGCGTCGAGGTTGGACAGCGGCTCGTCCATGAGGAACACCTGCGGGTCGCGGACGATGGCCCGCCCCATGGCCACGCGCTGCCGTTGACCGCCCGACAGTGCCCTCGGCCGCCGCTGGAGCAGCGGCTCCAGGTCCAGGATCTTGGCCGCCTCCGACACCCGCCGGGCGATCTCGGCCTTCGGGACGTGGGCCAGCTTCAGTGCGAAGCCCATGTTCGCCTCGACCGTCTTGTGCGGGTACAGCGCGTAGTTCTGGAACACCATGGCGATGTCGCGGCTCTTCGGCGGCTCGTCGGTGACGTCCCGGCCGCCGATCAGGATGGCGCCGGAGTCGACCTCCTCGAGCCCGGCCAGCATGCGCAGCGACGTGGACTTGCCGCAGCCCGAGGGGCCGACCAGGACCAGGAACTCACCGTCGGCCACGTCGAGGTCGAGTGCGTCGACGGCCGGCCGCTCGGTCCTGGGATAGGTGCGGGTGGCGTGCCGGAAGGAGACGGTGGCCATCGGTCAGACCTCTCTTCGGGAGCAGCGGTGGAGGCTCGAGGGACACGCCCCGGGCAGGGTCATCCCTTGACCGCGCCCTGCATGATGCCGCCGACGATCTGCCGTCCCAGGACGACGAAGACGACGAGGACGGGCAGGGTGCCGAGCACGGTGCCGGCCATGATGATCGAGCGCTGCGGGACGTATCCGGTGCCCAGGCCGGCGAGCGCGACCTGGACGGTCGGGTTCTCGGTGGTGAGCGCGATGATCGGCCAGAAGAAGTCGTTCCAGGCGGTCAGGAATGTGAGCATCCCGAGCACGGCCATCGCCGGCCGGGCGATGGGGACCACGATCGACCAGAAGATGCGGATCGTCGACGCGCCGTCGACGCGGCCGGCCTCGAGGAGCTCGTCGGGCAGCGCCTGAACCAGGTACTGGCGCATGAAGAAGACGCCGAACGCACTGACGAGGGTCGGCAGGACGACCGCTTGGAGCTCGTTCACCCACTGCAGCTTCGCGATGAGGATGAACAACGGGATGATGGCCAGCTGCGTGGGCACCATCATCGTGCCGATGACCAGCGCGAGCAGGAATCCGTTCCCGCGGAACTTCAGCTTCGCGAAGGCGAAACCGGCGAGGGTGCAGCAGAGCACCGTGCCGATCGTGACGCAGCCGGCCACGATCACCGAGTTCACGATCGCCGTGCCGATCGGCGCCTGCTCCAGTGCCAGCGCGAAGTTCTCGAACAGGTCGGCGCTGGGCAGGAACGGCGGCGGCGTCGAGGCGATCTCGTTGTTGGTGTGCGATCCCGCGACCAGCGTCCAGTACAGCGGGAAGATCGACACCAGGGTCGTTACGATGAGCAGGAGATAGGTCAGCGGGCCGGCGGACGAGGTCCGACCGCCCCTGCCGCGACGACGCGAGGGCCCCGGGCGCGCCTCGGGGAGGTCCACGTGAACGGGAATGATCGTGGCCATGGCGGCGGCCCTACCGCTCGGCCCGGGCGCGGAGCCGGCCGATCACGGCGTAGCTCCCGACGAGCACGAGGATGATGAGGAACATGGCCCACGCGGTGGCGGCGGCCTGACCGAGGTGGAAGTTCGTCCAGCCCTGGTTGTACATCAGCAAGCCCAGCGTCTGGTACTGCCGCGATGCCCCGCCGGTCGTCGTCCCGTTGCCGGCGAACAGCAGCGGCTCCCCGAAGAGCTGGACCGCTCCGATGGTGGAGACCACGACGGTGAACAGGATCGTCGGCCGCAACGACGGGATGGTCACGTGGAGGAACTGCTGCCATCGGCTCGCGCCGTCGAGCGTCGCCGCTTCGTACAGGTCATTGGGAATGGCCTGCATCGCGGCGAGATAGATCAGCGCGTTGTAGCCCGTCCACCGCCACGTCACGATGACGGAGATGGCGATCTGGCTGCTCCACCGGCCACCCTCCCAGTTGACCGGGTCGAACCCGATGGCCTCGAGCCCGGTGTTGATCAGCCCGTAGTCGCGGCCGAACAACTGCGCGAAGACGAGCGTGGCGGCGGCGATGCTGGTCGCGTAGGGCATGAGCATCGCGACCCGCAGGAAGGTCCGGCCGCGCAGGACGTAGTTGAGGAGATGGGCCAGCCCGAGCGCCATGCACAGCTGGGGGACGGTGGAGATGATGCCGATCGTCAGGGTGTTCCTGGCTGCGTTCCAGAAGAAGTCGCTGTGCAGCAGTTTCTGGTAATTGCTCAGGCCCACCCACTGCGCCGCATCGATGTTCGACAGGCTCGTGTCGTGCAGCGACACCCAGGCGGTGTAGACGAACGGGTAGAGGCTGAAGCAGGCGAAGAGGACGAAGAACGGCGCGACGTACGCGTATCCCCACAGGTTCCTGGTGAGCCGGGACCTCCGCCGTCGGGGGGCGGCGCGGCTGTCCGGATCCTGACCGGATAGCGGAGCGGCGAGGGCAGCCACCCGGGGATTGTCGCTGGCGATCGTCATCAGCTGTCCTCGGATTCGCGCGGGAGTGGAGTGGGCGCGAGGTGGTGTCCGGGAGCCGGACGGTGCCGGCTTCCGGACACCACCGACCGGTCGGGCGCGGAACCCGCCGGCCGTCCGCGGAATCAGGTGCCGATGGCCTCCTCGGCGTTGGCGACCGCCTGGTCGAACGCCTCGTCAGGGTTCTGGCCCTGGGTCTCCACGCTGGTCAGCGCGGTGGTGAAGGCCTCCTGGATCTGCGTGTCGTACGGCCCGATCGGCGTGAACCGGAGGTTCGCTGCCGAGTCCCCGAAGAGCTGACCGATGGGTGCGTCGCTGAAGTACTCGCTGGTGGCGCCGGCCACCTCCGGGTCCTCCGCGGCCACCGGGCTCGACGGGAAGTGCTGCTGCCGGGTCCACATCTTCTGCTGCTGTTCCGGGGCGGTCAGCCACGTGACCAGCGCGATGGCCTCGTCCTGGTGCTCGCTGGCAGTGGGCACACCGAGCCACGAGCCACCCCAGTTGCTCGCCTTGCCCGGGAGCGGGGCGACGTCCCACGTGCCCGCCGCGTCGTCACCGGCTTGCGAGGTGATGTACCCGAGCATCCACGCCGGGCAGGCGATGGTCGCAAAGGCACCGTTGGCGAACGCCGAGTTCCATTCGTCGCCGAACTGCTTGAGCCCAGCGGTGATGCCCCCGGTCGCGGCAGTGCTCGCGTAGTCCCACGCCGTCTGCACGCCGTCACTGGTCTCGAGGATGGGGTTGCCGTCCTCGTCGTTGTACGCGTGCTCGCCCTGGCGCACGGCCGCGGAGAAGATGCTGGCCGCGCTGTCGAGGAACGAGCTGTCGGCCGGCTTGGTCGGTGAGGCCTCGTACTGCTCGCCCAGGGCGATGAAGCCGTCCCAGTCCGCCCACGCCTGGCCCAGCTGCTCGCGATCGGTCGGCAGGCCGGCCTGCTCGAACAGGTCCCTCCGGAAGCACATCGCCTGCGGACCGGCGTCCGTGCCGAGGCCCACGACCCTCCCGTCCGGAGTGGTGGCCTCCTCGTACTTCCAGTCGTAGAACGTCTGCTCGACCTCGTCGGCGTCGTCGGTCGCGCTGAAGTCGACGAACTGCTCGGCGTGGTTGGCCACGATGT
>DATHAK010000116.1:0-12615 GCA_035296685.1 Blastococcus sp. | reverse complement strand
TTGACGTTGGCGATGTTGTTGCCGGTGACGTCCATCTTGGTCTGGTGCGCGCGGAGGCCGGAGATGGCCGAGAACATCGAGCGAAGCATGGGGAGGAACTCCTCGTGTGCGGGGGTGGGGTCGTCAGGGAGTGGCGTCAGGCAGGGGTGGTCACTTCGCGGAGGTGGAGACCTCGGTGATGCGACCCATCGGGACCGAGACGCCGCCGACGATGGCCGTCGCCTCCGCCTTGTCGGTGCCGAGCCGGACGGAGCTGACCGTCCCGGTCTTGGTGGCCCCGCTCTCGTCGGTGTAGCTGACCGTGCGGCCCACGAGGGCGCCCGCGCTGCTGGAGCGCTGGAGCGCCAGCAGCGAGGCGTTCTGCGCGGCGATCTCCTCCAGCTTCTCCACCTGGGTGAAGGTCGCCGTCTGTGCCATGAACTCGCTGCTGCTGGCAGGGTTGGCCGGGTCCTGGTACTTCATCTGGGCGACCAGGAGCTTGAGGAACATGTCCTTCTGGCTGCCCTGGTCCTTGCGATCCACCGTGGTGGTCGCGGGCGTGTAGACGGGGGTCGTACCGCTCACTGCGTCCGGCATCGGTCGGTCAGCTCCCTCTCAGACGCGGTAGTCCACGCCGGACGACGTGGATCGGTTCGGATGCGGGACGGACCCGTCGCCACCGGTATCGGCAGCCGCGCCCCAGGGTCGTGACCGGGGGGTGCCGCGGTCGGCGGAGCCGCGGTCGCCGAAGCCCTGTTGGGCGTGCTGCTGGGCCTGCTGGTCGGCCGCGTGCCGGGCCAGCCACGAGCCGCCGGTGTCGCGGTCGACCTCCAGCCGTGCGGGGGTGAGACCCGCCGTCTCCAGGTCGCGGCGCAGGTCGGGCAGGGCGTCGAGCAGGGCGGCCCGGCCGTGCTCGTGCGCGCCCCGGAGCGTGAGGTCGACCGTGCCCTTGGTCAGGGTCACCTGCACCTCGACCGGGCCCAGCGTGTCGGGCGTGAGGACCAGCGTCATCGTCTGCGCGCCGTCGGGTCCGCCCCGGAGGACGGCCACCTGGCGGGCCACCTGCGACCCGACCGGCTGGGAGGCCGCGGCACCGGTGGCGCCGTCGACGTCCGCGACCGCAGCGGTTCCGGTCGGCTGGACGGGAGCGGCACCGACGGACACCGCCGTGGTGGTCTGGCCGCCTGCCGGGGAGCCCTGGTCGGAGGTGCCGCCGCCGTCCGCGGAGGCTCCACCGGTGGCCGGAGCGGCGCCGGCCACCGCACCGGGAACCGGCGCGGCGGGCACGTCCTCGGCCGTCGCCTGGCCGGCAGCGGTCGGAGCGGTCGCCGCGGCGTCCGTGGTCGCCGCGAGGGCGGCCGGGACGACGATCGGGGCGGTGGACGTGCCGGGCTCGCTCGCCTCGGTGATCACCTGCAGTGCGGGGACCTCCGCCGGCTGGGATCCGCCGACCGTGCCCGACGGGGCGGGCGCGGAGCCGGTCGGCACCGTGCCGCCGGCCGGAACCGGCCCGGTCGCCGGGGTGACCAGGGCGTCCGCACCGGTTCCGGGCGCCGGAACGGCCGTTCCGTCGGCGGACACGGTCGCCCCCGCGACCGGCGGCTGGTCGGTGGGCGCCGGCCCGGTCGCCGTCGCGGAGGTGGGCGCGAGGGCGGCGTCCCCGGGCAGGGGTGCGCCCGGGACCGGGAGACCGATCTCGGCCGGGGCGGCGGGATCGACCCCGCCGGCGGTTACGCCGACGGCGGGAGCGGTCGCGCCGGTGACGGCGGGAACGGCCGGCTCCGGGACGGGGGCGCCCGCGGTGCCCGGCGTCGTCGGCAGTGGGCCGCCCATGATCAACGCCCACAGCGCCGCGGGCAGGCCACCGCGCAGCACGGGATCACCGGCCGGGGCCTCCTCCGCCGGTGACGTCGTCCCGGCGGTGGTCTCGTCGGTGCCCTCGGCCGGGTCGCCCGGGTGCGTGGCCGCCCGCGCCGCCGCGTCCGCGGCGCGGCCGGCAGCCCGATCGGCCCGGGCCTCGGCCCGGTCCGCGGCCCGCTCGGCCCGCTCGGTCGCTGCGTCGGCGGCGCGGCCGGCCCGCTCGGTGGCGCGCGCCTCGGCATCGGCGGCGCGGTCGGCGGCCTGTGCCGCCCGCTCGCCGGAGGTGTTGCGCCGCTCCTCGGCCCGCTCCCGGCCCACCGGGTGCCGGTCGGTCGCCCGCTCGTTGGCCCGGTCGTTCGGGCGGGCCCCCTCCAGCGCCGAGTCCAGGGCCGAGGCGAAGGGTGCCGCGCTGTCGGACGCACGCAGGTCCGGGCCGCTCGCCGGCCGTTGCCGGGCCGCGGCGGGGGCAGTGGTCACGGGTGCTGTCATCGGTAGGCCTCCGCCTTGCTCATCACGGCACGGACGTAGTTCTGGGTCTCGGCGAAGGGCGGGACGCCGCCGTAGCGGGTCACGGTGCCGGGGCCGGCGTTGTAGGCGGCCAGGGCCAGCTCGGTCGAGCCGAACTGGTCGGTCAGGCTGCTGAGGTAGCGCGCGGCGCCGTCGATGGCCGAGGCAGGGTCGAGGGCGCTGACGCCCAGGCCCTTCGCCGTGGCCGGCATGAACTGCATGAGGCCCTGGGCGCCGGCGGGGGAGACGGCCTTCGAGTCGAAGCCCGACTCCTGGTTCGCGACGGCGGCCAGCAGCGAGGCGTCGACGCCGTGCCGGCTGGCCGCGCGGGAGAACAGGTCGGCGTAGGGGACGCCCGCGAGCGACGAGCGGGCCGAGCCGGCGGCGAGCGACGCCGTCTGCTCCGGCAGCACCCGCCGGATGACGGCGGGATTGCCGACGTCCTGCACCTTGACCGACTCCCCAGGCTGCGGGGCCGCGATCATCTTGCCGTTGCCGATGTAGATGCCCACGTGGTCGATGCCGGCGCGGGACGACGAGTGGTCGAAGAAGACCAGGTCGCCGGGGCGCGCGTCGGCGATCGAGGCGACCGGGCGGCCGGCGGTGGCCTGCTGCGTGGAGACGCGCGGCAGGTCGATGCCGAGGTTGCCGAAGACCAGCTGGGTGAAGCCGGAGCAGTCCAGTCCCTTCGACGGGTCGGTCCCGCCCCACAGGTAGGGCACGCCGAGGTACTTCTGCGCCTCGCTGACGACGGCGCTCTCGGACGCGGTCGACGCCGTCGCGGTCCCGGAGACCGAGGTGGTCGACGAGAGGCCCGCCTTCGCCGCCGCGGTCGCCCAGTCGCCGGTGGAGGCCGGGGTGCGGTAGAGGAAACGGGACTGGATCTCGCTGATCCGGGCCTGGACCTGCGTCACTCCGTCCACGGCACCTCCTCGGCGGGCGTGGCGGACCGGCCGGTGCGGCCGGTGACCAGGTCGTCGACGGCGCGCTCCTCGGCGGCGTCCTCGGCGGCCTGGAGCGCCGCCTCGTGCCGGTCGCGCAGCCGCTCGAGCCCCTTGGTCCGCTGGGCGGCCTCGGTCCACCGGGCGCGCACCAGCTCGGCCTGCTCGGCCGAGGCGGTGGCGAGGGACCGCGCGGCCGAGGCGTCCGTGGCCGCCGTCCGCAGCAGCGTCATGGCGGCGACGAACGTGCCCGCCGGCAGATGCCGGGGGAGGACCGCGGTGGCCAGCGACGTCTCGTACTCGGTCGCGCGGCGGTCGGCGTCGGCGGCGACCGCGGCCGCCTGCGCGGCGGCCGCCGCGGCGGCCCGCTCCTCGGTGCGGCGCAGCTCGAGGACGGGCTGCAGCCGGAACGCGGCGCGCTTCACGCGGCGCCCCTCACGATGCGCTGCAGCCACGCCCACGACTCGGCCGGCGGGGTGGAGTCGTCCATCGGCTGCTGGAGGAACGCCTCGATGGCCGGGGCGAGCTGGCGGGCGCGGTCGACCAGCGGGTCGCTGCCCGCCTGGTAGGCGCCGATCTCGATGAGCTCCTTCACGTCCCGCAGGGCGCCCATGAGCCGGCGCACCTCGCGGGCGTCGGCCATCTGCTGCGGCGGGACGACGGCGCTCGCGACCCGCGAGATGGACTCGAGCACGTCGATGGAGGGGAAGTGGCCGACGGTCGCGAGCTTCCGGGTGAGCACGATGTGTCCGTCCAGGATCGAGCGCGCGGTGTCCGCGATCGGCTCGTTGTGGTCGTCACCCTCGACGAGCACCGTGTAGAGACCGGTGATGGAGCCGGTGACGCCGGTGCCGGCCTTCTCCAGCAGCTGCGGCATCATCGCGAAGACGCTCGGCGGGTATCCCCGGGTCGCGGGCGGCTCGCCGGCCGACAGCCCCACCTCGCGCTGGGCCATCGCGGTGCGGGTGATCGAGTCCATGAGCAGCAGCACGTCGCGGCCCTCGTCGCGAAACGCCTCGGCGATGCGGGTCGCCACGAACGCCGCCTTGAGCCGCACGAGCGGCGGCTCGTCGGACGTGGCGACGACCACCACGGTGCGGGCCATGCCCTCGGGACCGAGGTTCTCCTCGATGAACTCGCGGACCTCGCGGCCACGCTCGCCGATCAGCCCGATGACCCGGACGTCGGCGTCGGTGCCGCGGGTGATCTGGGCCAGCAGGCTCGACTTGCCGACGCCGGACCCGGCGAAGATGCCCAGGCGCTGGCCCTTGCCGCACGGGACGAGGGTGTCCAGCGCACGGACGCCGAAGCTGAGCGGCTCCTGGACCCGGCTGCGCGAGAGCGCGTGCGGGGTCTCGCTGGCGAGGTCCACGTAGGACACCCGCGCGCCGAGCGGCGGGCCGCCGTCCAGCGGCCGGCCCAGGCCGTCGACGACGCGGCCGAGCAGGGCCTCGCCCACCGGCACCTGCAGGGGCATCCCCGTGGCCCGCACCGGCGCACCGGCGTGCACGCCCGAGAGGTTGCCCAGGGGCATGCAGGTGAGCCGGTCGCGGCCGACCGCGACCACCTCGGCCAGCAGCGGCCGGTCGGCCGGGTTGACCTCGACCAGATCGCCGACCGCGGCGGACAGGCCGTCGACCGTGAGGGTCAGGCCCATGGCGCCGGTCACCGAGCCGGTGACCAGGGGGCGGGCCGCGGCGCGCGCCCGGGTCAGCAGGGTGCTGGGCACGGTCGCAGGGGTGGCGGGTCGGGTCATGAAGTCAGCACCGCCTGCACCCGTTCCAGGGCGGCCATCAGCTGGGCGTCGATGCGCCGGGGGCCGGTCTCGGCGACCGCGCCGGCCCGCTCGATGCCGAGGTCGCCGACCACCCGGACGCTGTCGGGCAGCTCGGCGAGCGACTCGGCGGGGATCTCGGCGAGGTCGTCGGGGTGCACGCGGACGACGGCCGGCGCGTCGGCCGGGATCAGGACCAGGGCCCGGCGGACGGCGTCGAGCACCGGCGACTCGGCGAGGGCCAGCTCGCGGCCCAGCAGGTCCTCCACCAGCGTGAGGACCATCCCCAGGATCGTCTCCCGGACCTCGTCGGCCACCGGCAGGGTCGCCTCGTCGAACCGGGTCACGGCCGCGCCCAGCGCCGCGGTGGCGGAGGCCACGCGGCGCTCCCAGCGGGCCTGGACGTCGGCCAGCCGCTCGGCGGCGGCCCGCTCGGCCTCGGCCACGACACCCGCGGCCGCCGTCATGCCCTCGGCGTGGCCGGCGGCGTAGCCCTCCTGGCGGGCGTGCTCCCGCAGCCGGGCCAGCTCCTCGGCGTAGACGTCGCCGAGCCGGAACGACCCGCCCCCGCCGACGACCGGGAGGTCGGCCGCCCGGCGGATGGTGGTCCGGCGCTCCTCGGGCTGGGGAGGGTGCTGGACCGGGCCCTGCTCGCGGTAGGGGGTGGCCTGAACCGCGCCGTTGCCGCGGATCAGGACGCCCTCACGAGACGAACTCATCGTCCTGTCCACGGGTCAGCGTGAGGACACCGGACTCCTCGAGCGTGCGGATGACGCTGACGACCTTGGCCTGCGCCTCCTCGACCGTGCGGGTGCGGACCGGGCCGAGCAGCTCGATCTCCTCGGCGAGGTTCTCCGCGGCGCGCTCGGAGAGGTTCCGGACCACCTTGTCGCGCACGTCGGGGCGCACACCCTTGAGGGCCGTGGCCAGGTCGTTGGCCTCGACCTCGCGCAGCACCTGCTGCAGGGAGCGGTCGTCGATCGTGACGATGTCCTCGAAGACGAACATCTGCGACCGGACCTGCTCGGCGAGCTCCGGGTCGGTGTTGTCCAGCCACTCGAGGATGGAGCGCTCGGTGGGCCGCGGCGAGCGGTTGATGATCTCGACCAGGGTCTCGACGCCACCCACCGTGGTCATGTCCTGGTGCGCGAGCAGCGAGCCCATGCGCCGGCCCAGCTCCTCCTCGACCAGACGGACCATCTCCGGTGAGGTGCGGTCCATCGTGGCGATCCGGTGCGCGACCTCCGCCTGCTGCTCCGGCGCGAAACCGGACAGCACCTCGGCCGACTGCGCGGCGGTCAGGTGGGCGAGGACCAGCGCGATGATCTGCGCGTGCTCGTCCTTGAGGAACGTGACGAGCTGGCGGACGTCGGCATTGCGCAGCGAGGCGAAGGGCACCTCGGTGTAGACGACGTTCAGCCGGGACAGGATGCCCTCGGCCTTGTCCTCACCGAGTCCGGCCGCGAGGATCTCGCGGGCGAAGTCGACGCCGCCACGGCCGATGAAGTGCTGCGCGGTCATCAGGCTGTGGAACTCGTTCATGACGCCGTCGACGTCCTCGACCTCGACCGAGCCCAGCCGCATGAGCTCCCGGGTCAGCGATTCGACCTCGCGGGGCCGCAGCTTGGACAGCAGGATGCCGGCCTCCTCCTTGCTCATCTGGGCGAGGAAGACGGCCGCCTTGCGCAGGCCCGGCAGCTCGGGGCGCGGGGGCGCCGGCGGGACGGCCGGCAGGTTGCCCGCCGCGCCGCCGCCGATGCCGAGCAGCTGCTCCACGGACGCGATGCTCATGCCGACTTGCTCTCGCTGAGCCAGCCGCGGAGCATCGCCGCGACCTCGTCGGGTCGCTCGCTGACCATGGCGGAGATCTCCCCTCGTACCTTCTGCCGCTCGGCGGCCTCGAGCTCCAGGGCCCGGGTGTCGACGAGGGCCTCCTCGCGGGTGCTCTGGACCCGGAGGCGCTCGAGCTCGGCGAGCATCTCGGGGTCCAGCTCGAGGGGCTCGTACTCCTCCTCGATCTCCTCGCGGCGGCGCGAGCGCAGCCACACGAGGAGGACGACCAGCGCGATGCCGGCCGCGATGCCGCCGGTGCGGATCATCGACCACATCTGCTCGCTGGCCTCGGCCTCGCGCGCGGCCTCCATCGCGTCGGCGGCGGCGTCGGCGGCCGTCGTGTCGAAGGGCAGCGAGGCCACGGTGATGTCGTCGCCCCGTGCCTCGTCCAGGCCGACGGCGTTGCCGACCAGGTCGCGGATCTGCTGCTGGTTGAGGTTGCCGGCCACGGCCTCGTCCATGACCACCGAGACGGTCAGCCGGTTGAGCCCGCCGGGCGCGCCCTGCTCCACCGTGGTGGTCTTGCCGACCGCGTTGTTCGAGGTGGTCGACTCCTTCTGGTAGGAGGAGTCGCCGCCGCCGACGGTGCTGGCCGCGTCGGGCATGTTCTCCGGCCCGAGCACGCCGCCGACGGGGACGCCGCCGCCGTTGTAGTCCTCGGTGGTCGTCTGCTCCGAGATCGGCGGCGTGCCGTTCTCGTAGGTGTAGGTCTCCGAGGTGGTGTCGCGCTGGGAGAGGTCGACGTCGGCGCGCACCGAGACCTCGGCGCGGTTCGGCCCGAGGACGCGGTCGAGGATCTGCTGGGCGTTGTTCTCCAGGCGGCCCTCGTACTCCAGCTCCACCTGCGAGCGGGCGTCGCCGGCCGCCGCGGTGATGCCGGTACCGGGGGCCGAGAGGACCTGACCGGTCGAGTCGGCGACCGTCACCTGGTCGGGATCCATGCCCTCGACGCTGGAGGAGACGAGGTTGGTGACGGCCTGGATCTGCTCGCCGGACAGCGTCGTCCCGGCGGTGAGGGAGAGCAGGACGGACGCGGTCGGCTCCGCCTGGTCGGTCACGAAGACCTCGTCCTCGGGGAGGGCGACGTGCACCACCGCGGACTGGACGCCGGCCAGTGCCTCGAGGGTCTTCGACAGCTCACCCTCGAGCGCGCGCTGGTAGGTCACCTGCTGCTGGAACTCGCTGGTGGTGATGCCCTGCTCGTCCAGGAGCGCGTACCCGGTGTCCTGCCCGGCGGGCAGGCCCTTGCCGCTCATCGTCAGGCGCAGGTCGTAGACCTGGTCCTTGGCGACCATGATCGTCTGGCCGCCGTCGGCGAGCTCGTAGGCGACCCCGGCGGCGTTCAGCTCGTCCACGATCGCCGAGGCGTCCGCCGAGGCCAGGTTGGAGAACAGCGGGGCCTGCGTCGGGGCGGTGATCCAGCGGAAGAAGAAGAACCCGCCGAGGAGCAGCCCGACGAGCAGCAGGCCGATGACGACCTTCTGCCCGAGGCTGATCGTGGCGAACGTGGAGCGGGCACGCTCCAGCGTCCCGGCGAGTGCCGACTTCATCAGACCTGCATCCTCATGATCTCGTTGAACGCCTCAACGGCCTTGTTCTTGATGGTCACGACCATCTCGGTCGCCAGCTGGGCCTCGTTGGCGGCGATCATGTAGTCGTGCACGTCCTTCAGGTCGCCGGTGGCGGCCTGCGTCGCCAGGGCGTCGGCGGTCTTCTGCGCGCCCTGGAGCTGGTCGAAGGACGACGCGAGCACCGCGGCGAAGCCGTCTGCGTTCTGCGCCTGGGGCACGCCGGTCTGCGCGCCGGCGACACCGGTGACGGCACCGAGGCCGACCGGGACGATGCCGCCCAGTGGGGAGGTCATGGTCAGCCCTTCCCGAGTCGGAGGGCGGCCTGGTAGGCGTTGGTGGCGCGCTCGACCACGGCGAGGTTCGCCTGGTACCCGCGCTGGGCCATCATCAGGGCGACCATCTGGTCACCCATGTCGATGTCGGGGTACCGGACCATCCCCTCCTCGTTGGCCAGCGGGTGGTCGGGCTCGTAGACGACGCGTCCGTTGGGGTCGCCGCCGAACTCCATGCGGGCGACGCGGGTGCCGCCCTCGCCGGAGCCGTAGTCCACGGCCTGCGCGACGATCAGCCGCTCGCGGAAGGGCTCGTCGTCGTAGGGGTTGACCGTGTTGATGTTGGACATGTTGTCCGAGACGGCGTCCATCCACTTCCGGTTGACCATGAGGCCGGACGCGGAGATGCCCAGGGTGTCGAAGACGGCCATGTCACTGCGTCCTGAGTGCGCTGCGGAGGACGTTGTACTTGCCGTCCAGCGCGTTCAGGGCCAGCTGATACCGCAGGCCGGTCTCGGTGGCGATGACCGTCTCGTGATCCAGGTTGACGTTGTTGCCGTTCGTGTTGGTCGGATCGAGCGAGCGCGCGGTCGTCCCGCCGTTGATCGCGGGGGCGTCACCACCGCTGATCGCGTTGCGGAGCGAGGTCTCGAAGTCGACCCGGCCGGCCAGGAAGCCCGGCGTCTGGATGTTGGCGATGTTGTCCGCGGTCACGCGCTGGCGCTGGGCCAGTCCGCTGAGCGCAGCGTGCAGCGCCGTCGAGGTGGCGTCGCCGATCATGGGGCGGGTCGCCGACGGAAGCAGCAGGACACGATCGACCTCCGGGTACGCGGAAGGCACTCGCGGGCGAGTGCGGGGCCGCCGATCCGTGGCGAAAGTGGTGCTGTCCGTGCTCTTCCCTCATCGGCACAGGGGTGTTCGGGACTGACCGCCGGTCCACCACGCGAGGGACGTCAGTGGCCGGGAGGGGAAACGGTGGTGGATGTGACCAGCGGTGACCTCGCCGTGTCCTGGGCCGACGGGGGCAGGGGAGTTGGCACCTTCCGTGGTCGCATCCCGCAGAACGCGCCCGAGAACCGCGAGAACGCACAAAGCCCCGCCGCCGGCAGCCGGCGACGGGAGGGGCAGAGCGGTACGGCGGGGACGGCCGCCGGAGGGGTGGTCCGGAGGGGCTCAGAGCGCCCGGTCGATGAATGACGCGACCGGCCGGGACGGCCGGTAGGACATCCGCGCGGCGACGTCCCGCTGCCGCTGCGACTGGGTGATCCGCTCGATCAGCGCCTCGGCGACGGCGAGCTGGTGCTGGAGGAGCCGGGCGGCCCGCTGGCGCAGATCGTTCGGCAGGGGACCGAGCATGTTCGGCGGTACCCAGTCGTCGGAGCGGCGGCCCCAGGCGGCGATCTCCTCGGCCCGGCCCTCGGCCATGGCGGCCTCGGCCGCGAGGACCTCGCCCTCCAGGTGGTCCAGGACGACGGCCCAGTTCACCGGCGCGGCCCCGTGGCCCGCGCCGTCGACCGGGTCGCCGGCCCGGGAGCTCGTCATGACGGACTACCGGCCAGCGTGGCGGCAGCCTGCCGCCACGCGTCGCGCAGGGGCTCGACCACCTGGCGGCAGGCCGAGATCCGGTTGGTGTCGAGCTTGACATTGGCCTGCACCAGCTCACTGATCAGCCAGTTGTAGAGCGCCGCCAGGCGCGGCCCGCCGTCCCACGCGTCGACCTGCAGACTGGACAGCAGCTCCAGGACGATGGCCTGGGCGTGCTGCAGCTGCTCGCTCGCGGCCTCCCGCTCGCCGGCCGCGACCGCCCGCTGCGCCCGCTCGAGGTCGAGGGCCAGCCGGTCGTACAGCATCACCAGCACCTGCTGCGGCGAGCTCGTCGCGACGGCGTCGCCGAGGTAGCGGGAGCGGAGGGATGCGGCACTCATCGAGATTTCTCCTGGAGCGTGGGGAAGATCGTGCGGGTGTTCGGGGCGGTCAGGACGACTACGGCAGCGAGTTGATCTGGCCGGCCAGCCAGGTGGACTGGTTCTTCAACGAGCTGAGCGCGGTCTCCATCGCGGTGAACTGACGGGTCAGGGTCTCCTTGCGCTTGGCCAGGCGCAGGTCCCAGGCGGCGATGCGGTCCTTGTAGTCCTTGGCCAGCGAGTCCTGCCCGTTGGCGAGGGCGACCAGCGACCCGGTGGTGCTGTCGGACGCGGCCTTGGCGACGTCGAACAGCCGCGTCGCGAGTCCGGGAACGGCGACGACGTCGTCACCGCCGCCGACGACCCCGTCCGGGCCGTTGCTCGCCGCGGTGCCGCCGACCATCCGCTGCACCAGCAGCGGGGTGTCCTTGAGCGCGGTCGTGAACTTGGCCTTGTCGAAGGCGATCTTGCCGTCCTTGGTCAGCTGCAGGCCGATCTGGGCGGGGGAGCCGTCGAGGCCTACGGCGCTCGACACGGCGTTCAGCAGCTGGCCGGCCAGGGAGGTGACGGCGTACTCGCCCTTCAGCGCCGCCGTGCTGCCGGTGGCCGTGCTGGTGTAGGTCTTCACCGTCGTGAGCGCGGAGTTCACCGCGTCGACGAGAGCCTGCATCTTGCTGGCCGCGGCGTCGGTGTCGCTGGCGACGGTCAGGGTGACCGGCGTCGGATCGATCTTGGACACGGTCACCGAGACGCCGGAGAGCAGGTCGGCGAAGGTGTTGCTCGACGAGGTCGCGGTGAGCCCGCCGCCGAGGTCGATGGTCGCGTCGGTGCCGGGGCTGGTCTGCACGAATCCGGACCCGGCGGTGATCGCGTCCTCGGTGGCGCTCTTGACCGTGATGACGCCGGCGGCGCCGGGGGTCTCGCTGGTGACCTGGAGGCGGTACCGGCCGTCGCCCATCTTGACCGCCGCGGCCTTCACGCCGAGGTCGGCGTCGTTGATGGCCTTGACGGCATCGGCCAGCGTGGCGCCGGCCGCGATGCTCACCGTGCCGAGGCTCGCGCCGTTGGCGTCGAGGATGTCGATCGGCCAGGCGGGCTGCTGCGTGGTCACGTCGGCGGCCGTCGAGGCCCACTCGCTCGTGCTGATGACGCTGTGCGTGCTGGCCAGGCTCGTGACCGAGAAGGTGAGGCTGCTGCCGGCGATGGCGGACGCGCCGGCGCTGGCGGTCACGGCGGTGCTGGTGGTCGTGGCCTTGCGGGCGGCGGTGACCGCCGTCGTGCTGAGCGCCTCCGCAGCGGCACGCACGGCGGCGAAGGTGGTGTTGACCGTGCGGTAGGCGGACGCGGCCATCTCGCTGGCGCTCAGGCGGGTCTTCAGCGCGGTCTGCGGGCCGGCCTCCGCCTGGATCAGCTGGCTGATGAGCGAGGTGGTGTCCATCCCGGAGACCAGGCCGTCGACGCTCATGCTCATGGTCCGGTGCCTCCAGGTTCCGTTCGGCGTGTGAGTGAGGGGGGAGGCCGGTGGCCTCCCCCCTCACCCAGGGGCGGTGCTCAGTGCGGATGCTGCTCGGCCGTCTGTCGGTCAGCCGCGCAGCAGGGACAGGACGCCCTGCGAGGCCTGGTTGGCCTGCGCGAGCATCGCGGTGCCGGCCTGCGACAGGATCTGGTTGCGGGTGAACTGCACCATCTCCTGGGCCATGTCGGCGTCGCGGATGCGGCTCTCCGAGGCGGTCAGGTTCTCCACCGCCACGTTGAGGTTGTTGATCGTGTGGTCGAACCGGTTCTGGATGGCACCGAGGTCGGACCGCTGGGTCGACACCTGCGCGATGGCGTCGTCCAGGAGGTCGATGGCGTCATCGGCACCGCTGCCGGCGCTGAAGCTCACCGTCGCCTTGGCGATGTCCGCCGCGGAGTCGCTCAGCGCGATACCACCGGCACCGGTGTAGCCGTCGACCGCGTCGCCGACCGTGAACT
>DATHAK010000115.1:0-2494 GCA_035296685.1 Blastococcus sp. | reverse complement strand
CTGCCCCGAGGGCCAGGGCGATCCACGGCGACGGCGTCGCACGGGAGGGCGTCGCAGGGGAGGGAGTCGCACGGGAGGGGGAGGCGGCGGCCTGCCCCCCGGGTTCCGGCTGCCGGGTCCGCGGCGCGGCGGTGGTCGGGAGCGGGGCGAGCTCCCCGGAGTCCACCAGGGTGCCGACGCCGTCGACGCCGGCCGGGACGGCGAATCCCCAGTCGAGCAGCAGGGCCGCCTGGTCCGCCGCCCGCAGCGGGACGTTCTCGGTGTCCATCACGCTGACGACGAGCCGTCGCCCGTCGCGCTCGGCCGCGGTGACGAAGGTGTGCCGTGCGGCGTCGGTGAAGCCGGTCTTGCCGCCCAGGTTCCCCGGATAGCTGGTCAGCAGCGGGTTCTGGTTCTGGATCTGGTAGCCCGGGGAGCGGCCGGGCACCTCGGGTATCTGCGCCGTCGGCGTGACCAGGTAGGCGGCGGCCGCCGGGTTCCCGACCAGCGCCCGGAAGATCAGTGCCAGGTCGTAAGGGGAGGACGACTGCCCGGCGACGTCCAGCCCTGACGGCGTCCCCGCCACGGTGTCGAAGGCGCCCAGTCCGGCGGCGGTCTCGCTCATCGCCGCCACGGTCACGTCGACGCCCCCGGCCGTGCGGGCGAGCGCATTGGCCGCGTCGTTGCCCGACTGCAGCACCAGGGCCTGGAACAGCAGCCCGACCGGGTACTGGCCGCCGGCAACCAGGCCCACCCGGCTGCCCTCGACGTTCTCGTCCTCGGGAGTGGCCACGACGACGCGGGCGGGGTCGAGCAGCGGCACGAGGGTCAGCAGCGTCAGCGTCTTCAGCGTGCTCGCCGGGTAGTACCGGCCGTGCGGGTCGCGGGCGGCGAGCACGGTGCCGCTGCCGGCGTCCGCCACCAGCCAGCCGGCGGCGGTGAGCCCGGCGGGCAGGGGAGGGGCGTCGTCGGCGACGACCACACCCCGGGTGTCGAGGTCCTCGCCCCCGACGGTGCTGCCGTCCGGGGCCGAGCCCTGGGGAGGCCGCCCGGGGTACGGGGAGGTGGGTGTCGGGGCCGACGGGTCGACAGTGGGGCGCCGGTCGTCGGCGGCCGCCGGTGCGGCAACCAGGACGCCGGCCAGCACCAATGAGGCGGCCAGCCCGGTTGCTCGCCGCCACCACCCCATGGAGGGCACGGTAGGCGCGCGGGCGGGCCGTTGAGCAGCCGACTCCCGGTGGACGCTTCGCAACGATCGCATCTCAGTCCGTCGCGAGGCGGCGGCGACCCCGCGTGCTGCGGTTAGCGTTCCCTCAGTCCTAAGCCATCGGACCGGCACGACCTGCGGGCCGCGGCAGAGGATCCCTGCACCCATCGGGGCGCGCCACACGAAATCCGGTGCGCCCTCCCAGAGAGGAGATCGTCTTGCGCCGAGCGCGGATGACGAAGGCCGCGGCACTGCTGCTGGCCAGCAGCCTGGCCCTGGCGGCCTGTGCCAGCGACGAGGACGGCGGCAGCGGCGGCAGCGAGGGCGGCTCTGCCAGCGACGAGCTCAAGGTCGGTCTCGCCTACGACACCGGCGGCCGCGGCGACCGCTCGTTCAACGACTCGGCCTACGCCGGCGTCGACGCCGCCATCGAGTCCAACGACGGTGACCTCTCGGAGCTCAGCCCCAACTCCGACGCCTCCAACCGCGCCGACCTGCTCACCCAGCTCGCCGATCAGGGCTACAACCCGGTCATCGCCGTCGGCTTCGCCTACGGCGACGTGATCGGCGACGTGGCCGAGCAGTACCCCGACACCAACTTCGCGATCATCGACTCGTCGGTGACCGAGATCGGTGCCGACAACCTGACCGGGATCCGGTTCGCCGAGGAGCAGGGCTCCTTCCTGGCCGGCGTCGCCGCCGCGCTCAAGACGACCACCAACCACATCGGCTTCGTGGGCGGCGTCGAGACCCCGCTGATCGAGAAGTTCGAGGCCGGCTACTTCGCCGGTGCTCAGGCGGTCAAGCCCGACATCACGATCGACTCGCAGTACCTCACGCCGGCCGGTGACTTCTCCGGCTTCAACGACCCGGCCAAGGGCCAGATCGCGGCGCAGGGCATGTTCGACGCCGGTGCCGACATCGTCTACCACGCGGCCGGTGGCTCCGGGCTCGGCGTGTTCCAGGCGGCCGCCGCCTCGAACAAGCGGGCCATCGGGGTCGACTCCGACCAGTACAACACCGTGGACGACCCGGCCCTGCAGGCCGTGATCATGACGTCGATGCTCAAGCGGGTCGACAACGCCGTCGAGGCCTACATCAAGAGCTTCGTCGACGGTGACGTCGCCGGCGGCGAGGACGTCATCAACGACCTCTCCACCGAGGGCGTCGGCCTGGCCACCTCGGGCGGGTTCATCGACGACATCCAGGACCAGATCGACGACTACCGTCAGCAGATCATCGACGGCGACATCGAGGTCCCGACCACCCGGTGACCGCGACGCGGGCCCGCTCCCGGGCGGGCCCGCG
>DATHAK010000114.1:0-18914 GCA_035296685.1 Blastococcus sp. | reverse complement strand
GTACGCGCAGGCCTTCGTGATCCTCCCCGGCGGGTTCGGCACGCTCGACGAGCTGTTCGAAGCACTCACGCTCGTGCAGACGCGCAAGGTGACCCGGTTCCCGGTCATCCTCTTCGGGTCCGAGTACTGGTCGGGGCTGATCAGCTGGATCCGGACCACGCTGGCCGACACGGGCACCATCAACGCGACGGACCTCGAGCTGTTCACCGTCACCGACGACATCGGCGAGGTGCTGTCGGTGGTCCAGGAGGCCGACTCCGCCCGGCGGGCGGGGGAGGGCGGGGGCGGCATGCAGCACGTCCCGGTCGAGCAGGGTCCGCTCGAGGCCTGATGCTCTCGTTCGTCCTCTTCGTCGTCGGCGTCCTGGTCGTCGGCGGGCTGCTCTTCCTCGGCGCCTCGGTGCTGCTCGGCCGGGGCGAGACGCAGCCGCCCGCCGAGCTCGACCGGTCGCCGGTGGAGCTGCCCGACGACCGGCCGGTCACCGGGGACGACGTGCGGGCGCTCCGGATCTCGGTGGCCTTCCGCGGCTACCGGATGACCGACGTCGACTGGCTCCTCGACCAGTTCGCGACGGCACTCGACGAGCGCGACGCCGAACTCGAGCGGCTCCGGGCGCGGCCTGGGACGCATCCGCCGGAGGCCGCCCGGGCGAAGGGCGCGCAGACCCCCGCTCCGCCGGAAGCCGGGGCGGACGCCGAGAACGAGGAGCGCCCCGATGCCTGAGCTGGTCGAGCGGGTCGACGTAGACGCGCCACCGGAGCGGGTCTGGGCCGTGCTCACCGACTGGGAGCGGCAGGGCGACTGGATGCTGCTGACCGACGTGCGGACCGTCGACGGCCCCGCCCAGCGCCTGCACGGCCGGCTCGCGGCGCGCACCGGTCTGCCGCTGCCGGGTGGACGGCGGGTCGGCGTCCTCGACACCATGATCATCACGAAGTGGGAGCCACCGCGCCGGGTCGAGGTGCAGCACACCGGCCGCATCGTGCGCGGGCCGGGCACGTTCGAGGTGCAGTCCCGCGGCGAGCACTCGACGCTGGTCTGCACCGAGGTCTGGTACCTGCCGTACGGCTACCTCGGCGTGGCGGGCTGGTTCCTGTCCCGCCCGCTGGTCCGCTGGGGCCTCCGGCAGTCGCTGAAGCGGTTCGCCGCCCTGGCCGAGGTTCCTTAGGCCCAGTCGTTCCAGGGACCGGCGGTCAGGCGCAGGACCGCCTTCGGCCCCAGCTCCTCGGCGGCCGACGCCGGGAACGGGATCTCGATGCGGGCGTCGCCGCCCTTCGGCTGGTCGGTCCGCCAGTCGTCGGTGGACTGGTAGCGCCACCGGGACCTGATCGTCCACGTCTTGCCGACCTTGATCGTCTCGACGTCGAGCACGCCTTCCCAGCTGCCGGCCTGCTCGACGTGGTGCTCGAACTGCTGGACGCCGTCGCGCAGCTCCACCGGCTGCACCCGGAGCCGCAGGGCGTACCGGCAGAGCTCCTCGCCGTCGGGCCGGTTGCCCGACATCAGGAACACGGTGAACAGCGGGATCGGCTCACCGTCCACGAGCTTCCGGTACTCGATCGGGATGGCCGAGTTGTGCTGGATCTGCTGGTTGTGCATCAGTGCCGGCAGCCCGCGCACCGCGACCGTGGCGTCCAGGTGGTGGAAGACGCCGTCCGCCTGCCCCCGCTTGGCCCGCGCCGCCAGCCCCTCGCGGATCGCATCGAGACGGTCGAGCTCGAGGTGCACCCGGAGGTCGCCGAAGAAGAAGCGCTCCAGGTTCTGGTAGCCCTCCTCGGAGTTGACGATGCCGTAGCGGCCGGAGTGCGACCGGTGCGCGTAGGCCCGGGGAGCGCCGCGCACGTAGGCGTGCTCGATCTGCACCAGGCCGTCGCTGTGCGCGCCCACGGCGTTCGCCGACGCGCGGTTGTCGTAGTCACCGGGATTGGTGCCCACCATGCAGAAGACCCGCTCGAGGGGGAAGTTCGGGATCTCCCGCGGATCCCAGTCGCGGGGTGGCTCGGGCTGCCGCTTCAGCGTCGCCCGGTCGTGCGTGTACTCCCAGATCCGCTGGCGCCCGAAGTCGTCGATGTTGGTCTGCTCGAACAGCCGGCCGGCGAAGTCACGCAGCCGCTCGAAGATCCCGCCCCCCGGGACGGCGAAGTGGATGCCGCCGTGCGGGGTGGCATAGGTGAAGAGTTTGTCGACGTGGTCGACGGCCCGCTCGCCGAGGTTGGGGTACGTGCGCTGGATCAGGCAGCGGGCGATCAGCCCGCCGGTGGAGTGCGCGACCAGGTTGACCCGCGGTGCGCCGGTCACCTTCTTGACGTGCGCGATCAGGTCGCTGAGGCCCAGCGCCGACTCCTCGATCTCCTGCCGCCGGCCGGGTGTGTCGGGGTAGGTGCGCGATGCCTGGTCGTAGTAGCGGTAGATCCACAAGGACCGCCGGCCGACCCCGTTCTCGGGTTCGGCGGTGAACAGGCGCTGCACCGGCACCGCGACCTCCCGTCGGGTGGCGTCGTCCTCCGGCCCGGGGCGGACGGCGGGACGGAACCTGCCCGCGTCGAGCCGGTCCTGTTCCTTCCGGAGGGCGGCCTGGCCCTTCGGGTCGAGCCCGGCCTGTACGCCGGCGACGTAGCTGTCCCGGTAGCCGTGGTCGCTCAGCAGCCGGAGAACCGGGCTCTCGAACACGTAGAAGGTCGGCTGCCCGGTCTCGTCCTGGCGGACGTGCGTCGAGCCGGAGTTGAACCCGTAGAACGGGTCGTCGACCGTCGTCTCCGTCCCGCCCTGCCCGAAGGTGAAGCCGCGCAGGTAGATGATCGGCAGGGAGCGGGCGTCCTGGGTTGCGGGCATGGGATCTCCGGCCTCGTCGCGGGAGGCCGAACCTAGGACCGTGGCGCGTGCCGGTCCAGGTTCCTGGTCGCGCCAGGCACGAAATTCGGGGACGGGGGAGTGGTCACCGGCTGCCTGCCCGGTCCGGACGTGTCGGAGGGGCACGTCATCATGTCCCGGTGAGCTCGTGCAGCAGGGTCGGCGGAGGACGATGAGCCGGCGCGGATGGGTCCTGTTCCTCACGATGTCGGTGATCTGGGGCATCCCGTACCTGCTGATCAAGGTGGCCGTCGACGACGTGTCGCCGGTGATGCTGGTGTTCGCCCGTTGCGTCGTCGGGGCGGCCCTGCTCCTGCCCTGGACCATCGCCAAGGGGCAGCTGCGCCCCGTGCTGCGGCACTGGCGGGCGCTGCTGCTCTTCACGCTGCTGGAGATGGCCGGCCCGTGGTTCCTGATCGCCTACGCCGAGAGGTCGCTGTCCAGCTCGCTCACCGGGCTGCTCATAGCCGGGGTCCCGTTCGTCGCCGCGCTGGCCGCTCTCATGGTCGGGGAGGAGGAGCGCCTCACGGCCGTCCGGATCGTCGGGATGGCGATCGGCGTCGTCGGCATCGGCGTGCTCCTCGGTCTCGATGTCGAGGGTGCGCAGCTGCTGCCGCTGCTGGCCATCGGGCTGGTGCTCGTCGGCTACGCGGCCGGCCCGCTGGTCGTCACCCGCGCCCTGCCCGAGGTGCCGGGCGTGGCGGCCAGCGCGGTCGCCCTCGCTGTCACCGCCGTCGTCTACGCGCCGTTCGCCGTGCCACGGCTCGACGAGCTCGGCGACGCCTCGCCGCCGGCGCTGTTCTCCCTCGCCGGACTCGGCGCCGTCTGCACCGCGCTCGCGCTCGCCCTGTTCTTCGCGCTGATCCGGGAGGTCGGCCCCCAGCGGGCGCTGGTCATCACCTTCGTCAACCCCGCGGTGGCGGTGCTGCTGGGCGTCGCGTTGCTCGGCGAGCCGTTCACGCTCGGCATCGCGCTCGGGCTGCCGCTCGTCCTGGTCGGCTGCGTGCTGGCCACCCGCCGCAGCGAACCGCGGCGGATCGAGCCCAGCACCGAAGGGGTCGACGCCGCCGCCCGGTGAACCCGACGCGCGAACGTGTCCTGACCCGGCTCAAGGACGGCCACGAGCCTGCCGAGACACGAACGTGCTCGTGGTGGGGAATGTCGTCCCTGCCCGGGGGCGCCGCCGGAGCTGGGCCGTGCGCACGCTGGCGCTGCTCGCCCTCGCCGCGATGCTGGCGACCGCCGGGCCCGCCCCCACGGCGTCCCTCCAGCTGGCCAGCACGAGCAACCCGGTCCCGCCCACCAACGTCACCGCCACGCCGGCCGACCGCGCTCTGACCGTCTCCTGGACCGCGTCGACCGAGTCGTTCATCACGGGCTACAAGGTCTACGTCGACGGCTCGCTGGCGGCCAGCCCGTCCGGGACGTCGACGACGCTGACCGGCCTGGTCAACGGCCGCGGCTACACCGTCACCGTCACCACGGTCACGAACTTTCTCGTCACCTACGAGGGGACGACGGCGAGCGCGCCGGTCAACGGTGTCCCGCGGGACGCCGTGGCTCCGGCGGCGCCCACCGCTGTCGCCGCCGTCCGCGGCGACGGTCAGGTGACGCTCGCCTGGACGCCGAACAGCGGGGACTACGACGCCCGACGGCTACCGCGTCCTGCGCGACGGCGCCGCGGTCACCGGGCTGCTCGTCGGAAAGAGCACCAGCGGGTACGTCGACAAGGCGGTGGTCAACGACACCACCTACTCGTACACGGTCCAGACGCACGACACGTCCGGGAACTGGTCGGCGTCCTCCACCCCGGCCGTTTCCGCCACCCCCACCGACCTGACACCGCCGTCGGCGCCCTCCGGCGTCGTCGGCGGGCGCGGCGACGGTCGCGCCGGGCTGGCGTGGAACGCCAACCCCGAGTCCGATCTCGCCGACTACCGCGTGCTGCGCGACGGCGTCGAGATCGCGACCCTCACCGGCACCAGCTACCTCGACCTCGGGCTGACCAACGACACGACCTACAGCTACACGGCGGTCGCCGTCGACACCCACGGGAACCGGTCGGCGCCGTCGGCCGCGGTGCCCGTGACCCCCACTGACCTGACCCCGCCGGACGCCCCGACCGGTCTGGTCGCCACCCGGGGCGACGGCCAGGTGACGCTGTCGTGGACGGCGAGTCCCGAGCCGGACCTGGCGAGCTACCGGGTGCTGCGCGACGGCGTGGAAGTCGCCACCGTGACCGGATCCACCGGATACGTCGACACCGGGCTGACCAACGACACCACCTACGTCTACCGGCTGGTCGCCGTCGACACCCACGGCAACCGCTCGGTGTCCTCCTCGCCCGCCTCGGCCACGCCGACCGACCTCGGGGTGCCCGCAACCCCCACCGGCCTGACCGCGACCCCGGGCGACGCCCAGGTGACGCTGTCGTGGGCGGCGAACTCCGAGCCCGACCTGGCGAGCTACCGCGTGCTGCGCGACGGCGTCGAGGTGGCGACCGTGACCGGCACGACGGCTTTCAACGACACCGGGCTGACCAACGGGACGACGTATGGCTACACCCTGGTCGCCGTCGACACGCACGGGAACCGCTCACCGGCCACCGCGACCGTGACCGCCCGCCCCGTCGACACCACCCCGCCGGCCGCGCCCACCGGGCTGGTCGCGACCCGCGGCGACGGCCAGGTGAGCCTGGCGTGGGCGGCGAACGCCGAGCCGGACCTGGCGAGCTACCGGGTGCTGCGCGACGGCGTCGAGGTGGCGACCGTGACCGGCACGTCCTACGTCGACACCGGCCGAACGAACGACACGACCTACGCCTACCGCCTCGTCGCCGTCGACACCTCCGGCAACCGGTCCGCCGCCTCGCCGGCCGTCTCGGCCACCCCGACCGACCTCACCCCGCCGGCCGCACCGACGGGTCTGGTCGGGACGCGCGGCAGCGGGAAGATCACCCTGGTCTGGAACGCGAACACCGAGCCGGACCTGGCGAGCTACCGGGTGCTGCGCGACGGCGTCGAGGTCGCCACGGTCACCGGCGCCACCACGTACGTCGACAACGGCCGGCCCAACGGCACCGCGTACACGTACGAGCTCGTGGCCGTCGACACCAACGGCAACCGGTCGGCGGCGTCGGCCCCCTCGGCCGTCGCCCCCGCCGACGTCACGCCGCCCGCCGTGCCCACCGGGCTGGTGGCCACTCGCGGCGACGGCCAGGTCGCGCTGACCTGGTCGGCGAACACCGAGCCGGACCTGGCGACCTACCGGGTCCTCCGGAACGGGGTGGAGATCGCGACGGTCATCGGCACCGGCTACACCGACACCGGCCGCACGAACGACGTCACGTACTCGTACACGCTGGTCGCCGTCGACACGAGCGGCAACCGGTCTGCGGCGTCGCCGGCGGTCACCGCCACCCCCACGGACCTGACGCCGCCGTCGGCGCCCACGGGGCTGGTCGCCACGGCGGGGGAGAACCGGGTCGGCCTGTCCTGGACGGCGAACGCGGAGTCCGATCTGGCGACCTACCGGGTGCTGCGCGACGGGGTGGAGGTCGCCACCGTCACCGGCACGTCCCACACGGACACCGGCCTGACCAACGGCACGACCTACGCCTACCGGCTGGTCGCGGTCGACACGCACGGGAACCGGTCCGCGCCGTCGGCGTCGGCCTCGGCGACCCCCGTCGACGGTCCGCCGGCACCGCCCACCGGAGTCACCGCCGTCCCGGGTGACCGGCGGGCCGTGGTCAGCTGGACCGCCCCGGCCGACCCCGACGTCGTCGGTTACCGCGTGCTGGCCGACGACGGCAGCACGCTCCTCGCCACGACGACGGCACCGACCACGCAGGCCGCCGTCAGCGGGCTGGCCAACGGGACCTCGTACCGGTTCTTCGTGGTCGCCGTGGACGCCGCCGGTCACCTGTCGGCGCTCTCGGCCGCCAGCGGCGCGGTCGCCCCCGTGTCGCCGACCGTGCCGCTCCAGGGCGCCGGCGAGTCGGGCGGTCTCGCCGTCAGCAACGACGGCCGGTACGTCGTCGTCGGTACCCGCGCGGCGCTCGAGGCCGGCGACACCAACACCGCCTACGAGCTCTACCTGCTCGACCGCACCGCGGGCACCGCGCGCCGCATCGCGCCGCTCGCAGCCTCGTCCACCTCGACCACCGACCCCACCAACACGGCCGCGCCGACGATCAGCGCCGACGGCAGCTCCCTGGTCCTCGCCACGTCGGCCGCGCTGGTGGCGGGCGACACCGACGGCCTGCCCGACGTCTACCGGATGGACACCGCGTCCGGCACCTGGTCGCTGGTCAGCGTGCCGGCCGGCGGAGGCGTGCACGCGTCGATCGCCGGCACCGTGCTGCAGACCGCCGCCTCGGTGTACGCGACCAGCCCGTCGGTCGCCCTGTCCGCCGACGGCGACCTGGTGCTCTTCTACTCGGCCCGGCCCGACCTGGTCGCCGGTGACACCAACGGCGTCGTGGACCTCTTCGCCAAGCGCATGTCCACCGGCGCGGTCACCCGGGTCTCCACCACGACGGCCGGCGGGAGCCTGCCGGGCGCCGCCACCGGCCCCGCCCTCGCGCTCACCCCCGACGGCCGGTTCGCCCTGTTCCCGGCAGCGTCGGCGACCGGCGCGAGCCTGCTGTACCGCAAGACGCTCTCGGGCGCCGGTGCCGGCACGCTCGCACTGGTGTCGTCCGTGCCGGCGGGCGCGGGCACGGTGCAGTACGCGGTCTACCGCGACGCCGGCGACGTCGCGATCAGCGACGACGGCCGGTACGTCGCGCTGGTCACCGCGCACCGCATCACCACGTCGACCCCCGGGACGGTCGGCAGCACCGGGCTGGCCTACCGGGTCGACACCACGACCGGCGCCGTCCTCCCGATGGGCAACGGCCAGCAGACGATCTGGGAGCACCAGGTCGAGCTGGACCCCACCGGCCGCTACGGCTTCTTCGCGACGAGCGCCGCCGAGCTGGGCGGGGACGCCAACGGGCACACCGACCACTACCGGCGCGACCTCGCCGGCGGCGCGGTCGGCGCGCTGGTCCTGGTGACCGCGGACGCCGACGGTCGCGCGACGGCCGGCCCGACCGGTTCGGTGACCCCGGCCGAGTACGGCCGGCTGGTCGCCCTCACCGGCGACCAGGTGCTGGTGACGACGTCGCAGGCGCTGGTCTCCGCCGACACCAACCGGCTGCGGGACCTCTACGTCAAGGACGTCGTCACCGGGCTGGCCCGGTCGCCGCTGGGCAGCTGAGCGTCGACCGCCGAAGCTGTCGGTGGGCGGCAGTAGCGTCGCCGGCGTGGATGCCGACCTGCCGCGCTGCGCCTGGGCCACGAGTGCCCCCGAGTACGTCGTCTACCACGACGAGGAGTGGGGCACGCCGCTCCGGGGCGACGACGCGCTGTTCGAGCGGCTCTGCCTCGAGGCGTTCCAGTCCGGTCTCTCGTGGATCACGATCCTGCGCAAGCGGCCGGCCTTCCGCTCGGCGTTCGCGGGGTTCTCGATCGACGCGGTCGCTGCCTTCGGTGCCGACGACGAGGCGCGGCTCATGGCCGACGCGGGCATCGTCCGCAACCGCGCCAAGATCTCTGCCGCCGTCCGCAACGCCCGTGCGGCGCAGGACCTCCCGGAGGGGCTGTCCGAGCTGCTGTGGTCCTTCGCACCCGACGGCGACCGGCCCCGGCCGGCGACGATCGCCGAGGTCCCGGCGACCAGCCAGGAGTCGGTGGCCATGGCCAAGGAGCTGAAGCGCCGCGGCTTCGTGTTCGTCGGCCCGACCACCGCCTACGCCCTCATGCAGGCCACCGGCATGGTCGACGATCACGTGGCCGACTGCTTCAGAGCACACGTCTCGCCGGAACCGTCGAGGGCCTGATGTTGGACCTCGGCTCGTCATACGGGATCATGTGTGCGGAGCTACAGCATCGGACGCCACAGCACGTTCTGCCCCGGCAGGCGCGGTGTGGCCGGCGAAGGAGGCACGCATGGCGGCCATGAAGCCGCGCACGGGTGAAGGTCCCCTCGAGGTCACCAAGGAGGGGCGCGGCCTGGTCATGCGCGTACCGCTCGAGGGAGGCGGTCGCCTGGTCGTCGAGCTGTCGCCCGACGAGGCGGCGGCGCTGTCGGAGGCACTGAAGGGCGCGACCAGCTGAACACCCCCGCGAGCCTGCCTTCGGGCAGCCCCGCGCACGACGACACGGCCCCGGCCGCCGGCGCTCCGCCGGCTGCCGGGGCCGCGCCGTTGCCGCGGGTCGACGTCGTCACGGCAGTCCCCGCCCTGGGGCCGGACGACGTCCTGGCCGTGCCCGTCGGCCGCGGCGCGGCCCTCCCCGCCTGGCTCACCGAGGAGAGCGCCCCGCCGGTCAGCCCCGAGCTGCTCGTCGGGGCCCTCGCCGACACGGGCAACAAGGGCAAGGCGGGAAAGCACACCTCCATCCCGATCGCCGGGCGCCGCCCGCGCAGCGTCCTCGCCGTGGGCATCGGCGAGGCCACGATGTCCGACCTCCGCGCGTATGCCGGCGTGGCCGTGCGCCGGGCCCAGTCGCTGGCCGAGCACGGGGCGCGGCGGCTCGTCCTCCCCGTCGACGGGCCGGTGTCCCCCGCCGGTGCCGAGGAGGTCCGGGCCGCCGTCGAGACCTCGCTCCTGGCGGGGTACCGCTTCCGTGAGCTCTCCACGGCCCATCCGAGCCGGCTCGAGACCGTCGCCGTGGTGGCGGCCGACGCCGCGGATCCGGTCGTGGTGGCCGCCGCGGAGGCCGGCCGCATCTGCGGGTCCGCCGTGGCCTGGGCCCGCGACCTCGTCAACACCCCCAGCAACGTGAAGAACCCGGCCTGGCTCGCCGAGCAGGCCGTCGACCGGCTGGCCGGCCTGGCGCACGTGACGGTCACCGTGCTCGGGCCGGACGAGCTCCGCGACGGTGGCTTCGGCGGGGTCCTGGCCGTCGGCGGCGGCTCGGCCAGCCCGCCCCGGCTGATCGTCGCCTCCTACCGGCCGCCCTCGGCCGGCCCCGAACACCCGGTGCTCGTGGGCAAGGGCATCACCTTCGACACCGGCGGCATCTCGATCAAACCCAACGCGGGCATGCGCGAGATGAAGACCGACATGGCCGGGGGAGCGGCGGTGCTCGCCGCCCTCGACGCCGCGGCCCGGCTGGAACTCCCGGTCGCGGTGACCGCCGTCGTCCCGGCCGCCGAGAACGCCGTGTCCGGCTCGTCCTACCGCCCCTCGGACGTCGTCCGGCACGTCGGCGGACGGACGACGGAGGTGCTCAACACCGACGCCGAGGGGCGCATGGTTCTCGCCGACGCGCTGGCCTACGCCCGGCTGGAACTCGGCGCGACCGTGCTGGTCGACGTCGCCACGCTCACCGGAGCGATGAAGGTGGCGCTGGGCACGCGGACGGCCGGGCTGTTCGCGACCACCGACGGCCTCGCCGAGGCGCTGGGGGCGGCCGGCGTGCGGGCCGGGGAGGCGCTGTGGCGGATGCCGCTGCTCGAGGAGCACCTGGACCTGCTCGACAGCGCCGTCGCCGACGCCAACAACGCCCCGGGCAATCCCGGCGGAACGACGGCCGCGCTCTTCCTGCAGCCGTTCGCCGGCGACCTGCCGTGGGCCCACCTCGACGTGGCCGGGCCGGCCCGCGCCGGGTCCGACGACGCCGAGGTGGTGAAGGGCGGCACGGGGTTCGCCGCCCGGACGCTGCTGCGCTGGCTCGAGGCCGGCGCCCCGGTCGAGCCGCCGGAGGCCGTGCTCGACTGAGCACCTGCTCAGCGGGTCACTCGCCGGTCGACCCGTCGATCGACTCCCGCAGGAGATCGGCATGCCCGGCGTGCCGGGCGGTCTCCTCGATCATGTGCAGGAGCATCCAGCGCAGGTCGAAGTGCCGCCCGTTCCGGCGAGGCGCGGCCGAGAGCTGGTCGAGCCCGGTCGCCTGCGCCACCACCTCCCGGCTGCGGGCGCAGGCCTGCCGGTAGCGCTCCCGCAGCTCCTCGGGCTCCAGCTCGGCCGCGGTGCGGAACTCCCAGTCGGGATCGGCGTCCCAGTCGACGCCCGCCCACGACTCGTCGGCCGGCAGCCCGGCGAAGCGCTCGCGGAACCACGAGTCCTCGACCAGGGCCAGGTGGTTGAGCAGGCCACCCAGGGTGAGGGACGACGGCGCCAGCGTCCGCGCCAGCTGTTCGCGGGTGAGGCCCTCGATCTTCAGCAGCATCGTCTCCCGCTGGTAATCGAGGTAGGCGGGCAGCTGCGAGGTCTCGGGGCCGGTGTTCGGCGGCTCGGTGCGCACGCAGGCACCTTGGCACTCCGCACCGACAACCCGCACGTGGCCGGGCGCTCCGCCGTCCGGGTGAAGATCGTTTGCGGGCAGGTCCGGGCCGGGTAAGCGATCCGTCGAACGACGACGGCCCCGGTGCAGACCCCGCCGGAGAGGCCGTCGCAGCGGGGCACTGGAGGAGGTCGGGAGATGGGCAGAGCGGCCCGGTTCCGGCGCAGCGCCGCGGTGGCCGCGGCCGCTGCGGCGGTGCTCGGTGGTTGTGCCAGCACCCAGCAGCCGGAGGTCGAGCGCGTCGCCACCGCGTTCGAGGACCCGGCGGGCGATCCCGAGACGCGTTGCGACCTGCTGACCCCGGCGGCCCTGTCGGCCCTGGAGGAGCAGGCGTCCCAGCCGTGCGACGAGGCCATCGAAGACCTGCCACTGGAGGGCGGCGAGGTGGAGTCGGTCGAGGTGTGGGGCGGCGACGCCCAGGTGCGCCTGTCCGGCGACACGCTGTTCCTCGCCGAGACCTCTACCGGGTGGCGCGTCGCCGCGGCGGCCTGCCAGCCCAACGGCGAGGCGCCGTACGACTGCGAGGTGGAACCGTGAAGGGCGTCAAGGGAGTCTTCGTCGGCTATCTGGTCGTGATCCTCCTCGGCATCGCCTACGTCACGGCGCTGGGGCTGATGGGCCGATGACCGAGATGAAGAGTCGCGGCTTCCTCCGCGACAACGGGCTGAGCCTGGTGTTCGGCGCCCTGTTCGTCGCCACGCTGGTGGGGCAGGCGATCTCCGGCACCGCCGACTTCAACGCCCAGCAGATCGCCGAGGGGCTCGAGCCGGTGTCGTTCGCCGAGTACGTGACGTCCTCGTCGTTCGGCGTCGACGTCATGGAGAACTGGCAGTCGGAGTACCTGCAGTTCTTCCTGTTCATCTACGCCACGGTGTGGCTGGTCCAGCTCGGCTCGACCGAGTCCAAGAAGCCCGGCGAGGAGGGCAAGGAGACCGACAAGGAGCAGAAGGTGGGCCGCCACGCCGACGAGGACTCGCCCGAGTGGGCGAAGGTCGGCGGCTGGCGCACCGCACTGTTCTCGCGGTCGCTCGGCACGCTCATGGCCGTCCTCTTCGTGCTCACCTGGGTGGCGTCCTCGGTGGCCGGCTGGGCGGCGTACAACAGCGAGCAGCTGAGCCGGCGCGAGGACCCGGTCACCTGGCCGGCCTACCTCGCGGAGGCGGACTTCTGGAACCGCTCCTTCCAGAACTGGCAGTCGGAGATGCTCGCCGTCGGCTCGATGGCGGTCTTCTCCGTGTACCTGCGGCACCGCGGGTCGTCGGAGTCCAAGCCGGTCGGCGTCGCGCACGCCCAGACGGGGCAGTCGGGCTGACCCGGATCAGCAGCGGATGGCCAGCACGGCCTGGTCGTCCGCGCCGTGGCGGGAGCCGGCCAGCTGTCGCTCCACGGCCGAGGCGACCGCCTCGACGGTGACGTCGGCCGGCAGGCCCGCCGTCCGGCGCAGGACGTCGATAAGTCCGGCCTCGCCGAACTGCACGCCGTGGTCGTCCCGGGCCTCGGTGACGCCGTCGGTGTAGAGCACCAGGGTGGAGCCGCGGAGGAGCTCGACCTCCAGTTCCCGGTACTCGACGTCCGGGTCGATCCCGAGGGGCAGGCCGGGCCGGCCCAGTTCGGTGACGGTGCCGCCGGCGCTGCGGCACAGCGGCGGCGGGTGCCCGGCGACGGCGATCTGGACCGTGGCTCCGGTGCGGCGCGGCTCCAGCACCAGGCAACACGCGGTGACGAACCGCAGGGGTCGGCGTGACTGCTCGTGCAGCAACGCGGCGTTGACTGCGGCGAGGACCTCCGCCGCCGGGCTGCCGCTGGAGGCGGCGGCCCGCGCGGTGTGCCGGGTGAGGGCGGTCATGGCCGCGGCCTCGACGCCGGTGCCGCAGACGTCGGCGATGAGCACCATCCACCGCCCGTCCGGGAGGGGCATGACGTCGTAGGTGTCCCCGCCGACGAACAAGCCCTCCGTGCCGGCGCGGTAGCGGCCCGCCAGCTCCATGCCGGGGATCGCCGGCAGGTGCGAGGGCAGCAGGCTGCGCTGGAGGGTGTCGGCGAGCTCGCGCACCTCGGATTCCGCCCGCAGCCGCGCGAGGAACTGGCCGATCTGGCGGCCGGCGCCGGCCAGGACGTCGACCAGCTCGGCGGGAACGGGGCGCCGCTCGGAGGAGAACAGCTCGCACACCGCGAGCAGGGTGTCGCCGCTCAGCACGGGGAAGGCCACCGCCGTGCGCAGCGTGTCGGCCCGAGCCGCCGCCGAGCGCAGGAACTGGGGGTCGGTCCAGAGGTCCTCGATGACGACGGGAGCCCGTCGCTGCCAGACCTCCCCGGGCAGCCCCTCGCCCCGGCCGAACGAGATGCTGTGCACCACCCGGTCCAGCGCCGGCGTGATCGCGCCCGGGGCGGTCCAGGTGCGGGCGTGCACCAGCGGACCGCCGCACCCATCGGGCTGCCAGAGAGTCGCGGCGTCCCAGTCGAGCTGCTCGCACAGAGTGGGCAGCAGCAGGTCGAACGCGGCCTCGGCGTCGGGAGCCTCGGTGAGCGCGGTGGTCACCCGCATGGTGGCCGCCAGGTACCGGCCGATCTGCAGCTGCCGCTCCAGCCGCACGGTGGTGCTGGCGTCACGCAGCACGCCGACCACCACGCCTCCGGAGACCGCGTCGGCCGCGGCCGGTGGCACCGCACCCGACCGGTCCAGCGCGTCGTCCACCCGGGCGAGCGTCAGGTCGACGGCGACCTCGGAGCCGTCGGCGTGCAGGGCGGGCAGCTGCGTCGTGGCACCGAGCAGCTCGCCGGTCCCGGTGGCCAGGAAGCGGTCGAAGCCGCGCCGGTGGGCGTCCCGGAAGCGGTCGGGCACGAGAACGGTGAGTGGTCGGCCCTGCAGGGCGGCGGGATCGTGGCCGAGCAGCGGGCGCACGGCGGGGTTGGCGTAGAGGATGCGACCGGCGCAGTCGACCACGACGACCACGTCCGGGAGGGCCTCGAGCAGGGTGGGGGCGACGATCCCCGAGGTGGGCACTAAGAGTGGTTCCCTTCGCGTTACTGCCGCCCCGTTCCCGTCCAGTTTCGCATACGCACGGTCCGGATCCGAGTACAGAATGTCGACAAGTCGCCAAGACGACAGGTCGATGAGGAGCGGACGCCGGGTGCGAGACTGCGCCGGTGAGCACTCCCGGCGGCCGCGGCATCGACCTGAACGCCGACCTCGGCGAGGGGTTCGGGGTGTGGCGGCTCGGTGACGACGACGCCCTGCTGGGCATCGTCACCAGCGCGAACGTGGCCTGCGGGTTCCACGCCGGCGATCCGTCGACGATGCGCCGCGTCTGTGGCCGGGCCGTCTCCGCGGGCGTCGCGATCGGGGCACAGGTCTCCTACCGCGACCTGGCCGGCTTCGGCCGGCGGTTCCTCGACGTCGAGCCCGCCGAGCTCGCCGACGACGTCCTGTACCAGCTGGCCGCTCTCGACGGCATCGCGCGGGCCGCCGGCGGTCGCGTCTCCTACGTGAAGCCGCACGGCGCCCTCTACAACGCCGCGGTCGGCCATGCGGGCCATGCCCGCGCCGTGCTCGACGCGGTCCTGGCCTTCGACCGCCGGCTGCCCGTCCTCGGCCTGCCCGGCTCGGAACTCCTGCGGGGGGCCGAGGCCGCCGGCATGCGCCCGGTGGTCGAGGGGTTCGCCGACCGCGGCTACACCGCCGAGGGCTCGCTGGTGCCGCGCCGGGAGCCCGGCGCCGTGATCGACGATCCCGCCGTGGTGGCCGAGCGCGCGGTGCGGATGGCCACCGAGGGCGTCGTGGTCGCCGTGGACGGGAGCCGCCTGCTCATGCCGGTCGAATCGGTGTGCGTGCACGGTGACACGCCGGGCGCGGTCGGGTTGGCCCGGGCGGTCCGGTCGGCGCTGGCGGACGCCGGCGTCTCCCTCGCCCCGTTCACCGGCTGAGCGGATCAGCCGGCGGGGCCGTCCTCGCGCGTCAGATCCTCGGGCCTCAGCGTCCCGGACAGCAGGTCCGCGGCCACGTCGTCCACATTTCGGCCGCTGCCGTACGCGCGGGCCCGCAGCACGGCGAGGGCGCCGGCCGACGGCAAATCGAGGGCGACGCTCACCTTGCCCATGGCCTCCCAGACGGCGGCCCGCCGGGTGGGTGCCGGACCGTGCAGCCACTCCGGCCCCTCGGCGGGTGACCAGTTCGACCAGACGGCTGCCTCGCTCAGCGTCGAGGCGACGAGCTCTCCGACGGCGATGGCCTCGAAGACGTCGAGGTCGAGGACGTCGTCGGACCGGTGGAAATACAGGTCGATCGCGCCGGCGCCCGCAATGGCCGGCTGCAACGGCAGCGCCACGACGGCCCGGAAGGGGGTCTCGGCCACCAGCAGCTGGGTGAAGGCGGGCCAGCGGCGGCGCAGGTCCTCCTCGACGGCGAACACCGGCTGCCGGGTCTCCTGGGCCGCCATGCACGGCCCGGCGCCCACGGTGAACTGGAGGCGCTCGGCGGCCTCGGCGATGTCGGAGCTGCCGCCGAGGGGCACCCGCTGCTGCTGCGCGGTGTCGAGCAGGCTCAGCCCGGCGCCGTCGACCGGGAGCATCCGCGCGCACGCCCGGGCCAGCCGCACGGGCAGCAGTTCCGGACCGGCCAGGCCGGGCTCGGCCACGTCGTCGAGCGCGGCGGCGAACCTGCCTGCGATGGTCACGACCTATTGTCCGGCCGTACGGTGCGGATCACCTGTCGAGACCCTCCCGTTCCGTCCTCCGACCGGGCGGTGGTCGATCATGGCGGCGTGGATCTCCGGGCACTGCCGTACGGCGATCGTGCCCTGCTCGTGGAGGTCGACGGGGGCGAGGCGGTCGCCGCGGTGCGGGCCGCACTGGTCCGGAAGCCCCTCCCGGGTCAGCTCGACCTGGTCCCGGCCGCCACGACGGTGCTCGTCGTCCTCGACCGGCCGCCGACGGAGCTCGACGTCGCCGTCCTGCGCCGGCTGCCGCTCGACGCGCCGCCACCGGACGACGACGTGCGCACCGTCGAGCTGCCCGTCGTGTTCGACGGTCCCGACCTCGGCGACGTCGCCGACCTGACCGGCCGGTCGGTGCCGGACCTGATCGGGGCGCTGCTCGCGGTCGAGCTGACCGTCGCCTTCGGGGGCTTCGCACCCGGCTTCGGCTACCTCACCGGGCTGCCGGAGGACCTGCACGTGCCGCGGCGCCCGACCCCGCGCACCCGGGTGCCGGCCGGGTCGGTCGGCCTGGCGGGGCCGTACGCGGGTGCGTATCCGCAGGCTTCGCCCGGCGGGTGGCAGCTGGTCGGGCGCACCGACGCCGTCCTGTTCGACGTGGACCGCGACCCCCCGGCACTGCTCACCCCCGGCACCCGCGTGCGGTTCCGGTAGGGGGGCTGAGTGCTCACCGTGCTGGCGACCGGCCCCGCGGCGACCGTCCAGGACCGCGGCCGTCCGGGATGGGCCGGGATCGGGGTGACCCGGTCGGGCGCGGCGGACGCCGCGGCGAGCGCGCTGGCCAACCGGCTGGTCGGCAACGAGCCGGCCGCGGCCGTGATCGAGGTGACCGCCGGCGGCCTCCGGCTACGCGCGGAGCGCACGGTCCTCGTCGCGGTGACCGGGGCGCCGGCGCCGGTCACGGTCGCCGGCCGGGCCGCTCCGTTCGACGCCCCGGTCACCCTGCGCGCCGGCGACGAGCTGGGGCTGGGCATGCCGCCGGTGGGCCTGCGCACGTACGTCGCGGTGCGCGGGGGTGTCGACGTGCCGCCGGTGCTCGGCTCGCGCAGCACCGACACCCTCTCCGGCCTCGGCCCCGCGCGGCTGTCGGCCGGTACGTCGCTGCCGGTCGGGACACTGGCGGCCGGTGAGCCGTTCGTCGACGTCGCCCCGGTGCGCCTCCCGTCGTCCGCTCCCGTCCTGCGGGTGCTGCCCGGGCCGCGGCGCGACTGGCTGGAGCCGGCCGCCTGGGCGGCGCTGACCGGACAGGAGTGGACGGTCAGCGCGGACAGCGACCGGGTGGGCCTGCGGCTGGCCGGGCCGGTGCTGCGGCGCAGCCGGGACGGTGAGCTGCCCAGCGAGGGTCTGGTGCCGGGTGCGGTGCAGGTGCCGCCCGACGGGGCGCCGGTGCTGTTCCTCGTCGACCACCCGGTGACCGGCGGCTATCCGGTCCTCGCCGTCGTGGCGACGTCCGATCTGCCGGCGGCCGCCCAGCTGAGGCCGGGCGACCGGGTGCGCTTCCGCCCCGCGCGCTGATCAGTCGCGGGCGCGGACCGGCATCACCGTGGGGCCGTTCGGCCCGGCGACCACCTCGGCGCGGGCGCCGTAGTGGGTGGACAGCGCCGCCGGGGTCAGGACGTCGGCGGGCGGTCCCTCGGCGGCGACGCGCCCTCCGGAGAGCAGGGCGAGCCGGTCGGCGTACTGGCCGGCGAGCGTGAGGTCGTGCAGCGTGCTGAGAACCGTGAGCCCGTCCTGGCGGCGCAGCCGGTCGACGAGGTCGAGCACCTGCTGGGCGTGCCCGAGGTCGAGGGCTGCCGTGGGCTCGTCGAGGAGCAGCACCCGCGGCTGCTGGGCCAGGGCCCGTGCCAGCACCGCGCGCTGCTGCTCGCCGCCGGACAGCGTGGCCAGCGTGCGCTCGGCGAGGCGGTCGAGCTCGAGGCGTTCCATCACGTCGGCCACGACGGAACGGTCGACCCCGCGCGGGGCGGCCAGCAGGGGGCGGTGCGGTGTGCGGCCGAGGGCCACGTACTCGCGGGTGGTGACCCCGTCGGGGAGCACCGGCGTCTGGGGGGCGTAGGCGAGGGAGCGGGCGCGGTCGCGGCGCCGCATGCCGGTGGTCGGGACGCCGTCGATGCGCACCTGGCCCTGGTGGGGGTGGAACCCCAGGATCGAGCGCAGCAGCGTGGACTTGCCCGAGCCGTTCGGGCCGATGACGGCCAGCCAGCCACCGGGCTCGAGGGTGAGCCGCACCGAGTCCAGCACGCGGGTGCGTCCGTAGGCGGCGGTGAGCCCGACGACCTCGATGCGGGCGCCGCGCTGCGCGGTGGCGGGGGTCGTCATCGCCGTCGCGCCCCGACCCACAGGAGCCCGGCGAAGAAGGGCGCCCCGATGAAGGCGGTGACGACACCGATGGGCAGCTCGGCGGGGGCGACCACCGTGCGGGCGACGATGTCGGTGAGGACGAGGAACGCGCCGCCGATCAGCAGCGAGACGGGGAGCACGCGTGCGTTCGAGCCGCCGACCAGGCGCCGGGCGATGTGCGGCACGACCAGGCCGACGAAACCGATCAGCCCGCTGACCGAGACGGCGGCGGCGGCGGCCAGGGACGCCGCGACGATGACCAGCAGCCGCAGCCGGCCGGGGTGCACGCCGAGCGACGCCGCCTCGTCGTCGCCGACGGCGAGCACGTCCAGCGCGCGTCCGCAGAAGAGCAGCACGAGGCACGCCGTCCCGAGATAGGGGAGGGCGACCAGGACCTCGGACCACTGGGCCTTGCCCAGCTGGCCGAGCAGCCAGCCGTAGATCTCCCGCAGGTCGTCGGTGTTCTGCTGCTGCACCAGGGTCTGCGCGGCGGCGAGGAACGCGGCGACCGCGATGCCGGCCAGCAGCAGGGTGGCGCTGTGCGAGCCGCCGGCGAGCGTGCCGAGGGCCAGCGCGCTGCCCACGCCGACGAGGGCGCCGGCGAAGGCGGCGAGCGGGACGATCCCGACGGGTCCGATCGACTGCACGGGGGAGTAGGCGATCGCGAGGGTCGCGC
>DATHAK010000113.1:0-5229 GCA_035296685.1 Blastococcus sp. | reverse complement strand
CTCGGCGTCGGCGAGCACGCGGAAGATCTGTGCGGCCTCGCCGGGCCGGTCGGGGACCCCGTAGACGGTGATCTTGCCTTCGGAGCGGTCGTGCGCGACGCCCGTGATGATCGCCTGTTCCACCGGGAGGTCCTCCATCGAGCCGGCCACGATCGTGCCGGGAAGGTGTGAGTAGGAGCTGCGGACGTGCACCGGGATGTTCTCCCGGCGGGCGTACTCGACGCAGCGCAGCATGAGCACCTTGGCGCCGGAGGCGGCCAGCTCGAGCATCTCCTCGTAGGTGATGGTCTCCAGCCGCCGGGCGTTGGGCACGATGCGCGGGTCGGCCGTGAAGACCCCGTCCACGTCGGTGTAGATCTCGCAGACGTCGGCGCGCAGCGCCGCGGCGACGGCGACGGCGGTGGTGTCCGAGCCGCCGCGGCCGAGCGTGGTGATGTCCTTGGTGTCCTGGCTGACGCCCTGGAAGCCGGCGACGATGGCGATCGAGCCCTCGTCGAGGGCCTGCCGCAGGCGGCCCGGCGTGACGTCGATGATCCGCGCCTTGCCGTGGCTGGACGTGGTGATGACGCCGGCCTGGGAGCCGGTGAAGGACCGTGCCTCGTAGCCGTGGGTGGAGATGGCGATGGCCAGCAGCGCCATGGAGATCCGCTCGCCGGCGGTGAGCAGCATGTCGAGCTCGCGACCGGGCGGGTCGTCGGTGATCTGGCTCGCCTGGTCGAGCAGCTCGTCGGTCGTGTCGCCCATGGCCGAGACCACGACCACGACGTCGTCGCCGTTCTTCTTGGCGGTGACGATCCGTTCGGCGACGCGCTTCATGTGCTCTGCGGACGCGACGGAGGAACCGCCGTACTTCTGGACGACGAGGGCCACGGGTCCACAGGCTACCGACGTCCGCCGCAGGACCGCTGGTTGCGTCCCCGGCGCGGGCGGGTTCTGATCATCGGATGGACTCACCGGAGCAGTGGCTGCTCAGCGCCGAGGAACGGGGCAACCCCCACACGACGCTGCCCGCGTGGACCGAGGGAAACCTGGCCGAGCCGCTGCTGCACGGGAGCACGTACTTCGACCGGCTGGTCGAGGAGGTGCGGTCGCTGAACGCCGGTGACCACCTGTTCTTCACCGACTGGCGCGGTGATCCCGACGAGCGGCTCCGGGAGGACGGGCCGACCGTCGTCGAGCTGTTCACCGAGGCCGTGAAGAAGGGCGTGTGCGTCCGCGGGCTGGTCTGGCGTTCGCATATGTCGCGGATGTCGCTGAACAAGGAAGCGAACCGGGCGCTGGACCAGGAGATCGAGCACGGCGGCGGGGAGGTCATCCTCGACCAGCGGATCCGGCGCATGGGCAGCCACCACCAGAAGTTCGTGGTCCTGCGGCACGACGAGGACCCGTCGAAGGACGTCGCCTTCGTCGGCGGGATCGACCTCTGCTACTCCCGTCGCGACGACGCCGATCACCACGGCGATCCGCAGGCCCTGCCCATGGCGTCGGCCTACGGCCCGAACCCGCCGTGGCACGACGTGCAGCTGATGCTGCACGGGCCTGCCGTGCATGTGCTCGACACGGTCTTCCGCGAGCGCTGGGACGACCCGAACAGTCCCGACGAGGACCACCCGATCGCCTGGGTGCACGACAAGCTGAACCGCACGCGGATGCACGCCGACCCGTTGCCTCCGCAGCTCCCGCCACCACCGGAGTGCGGACCGCATCTCGTCCAGACCCTGCGGACCTATCCGGCCATCCGTCCGCCGTACGACTTCGCTCCCGACGGCGAGCGCTCGGTGGCCCGCGGGTACACGAAGGCGATCAAGCGGGCCCAGCGGCTGATCTACCTCGAGGACCAGTACATGTGGTCGGCCGAGGTGGCCCGCCTGTTCGCCGAGGCGCTGGAGGCCCATCCCGACCTGCAGCTGGTCGTGGTCGTGCCCCGCGTCCCCGACCAGGAGGGGGCGTTCGCCGAGCGGCCGCAGCTGATCGGCCGGTGGCAGGCGATCGAGATGTGCAAGAGCGCCGGCCAGAACCGGGTGCACGTGTTCGACGTCGAGAACCACGAGGGGACACCGGTCTACGTCCACGCGAAGGTGTGCGTCGTCGACGACCTGTGGGTGAGCGTCGGGAGCGACAACTTCAACCGCCGCTCGTGGACGCACGACAGCGAGCTGTCCAGCGCGGTGCTCGACACGACGCGTGACCCACGGGAGCCGCGAGACCCGGCGGGCACCGGCGAGGGCGCGCGGACGTTCGCCCGGGACCTCCGGCTGCAGCTCGCCCGCGAGCACCTGGACCTCGCCCCGGACGGCAGCGAGGACGAGGAGGTGCTCGACGTCGACCGCTTCGTCCGGGTGCTCAAGGAGCGCGCGGAAGCACTGGACGCCTGGCACGAGGCCGGTCGTGTCGGTCCCCGCCCACCGGGCCGGCTGAGGCCGCACCGGGCCGAGAAGCTGAACCTCTTCACCCGGCTGTGGGCGACCCCGATCTACCGGCTGCTCGACGACCCGGACGGACGCCCGCTGCGACTGCGCCTGAAGAAGGACTTCTGATCGGACCCGGCTGCGCCGCTGCTCCGCGAACCATCCGCGAACCTCGTGCTCTGCTCCGCCTGTGTAGGCAGAGCACGAAGGGGCGGGCCCCATCGTTCGTGGCGAACAGTCGTGCTCTGCTCCGCCTGGGTAGGCAGAGCACGACTGTCCACAGATGAGAGAGGACGGAGCGCGGAGCGCGTCGGCACCGCGACGCTGGCCGGGTGACCGGCTTAGACCTGCCAGGGATCCTGCGCCGGATCCGCCGCGTGGCAGACATGTCCCAACGTGAGCTGGCCCAGGCGGTCGGGCTGAGTCCCTCCGCAGTGGGACACGCGGAGGCCGGCACGCGGGACATGACCGCCGGTGTCCTCGCGCGGATCGCCGCCGTTGCCGGATTCCGGCTGGCACTCGTCGACGGCAACGGCCACGAGGTCGCTCCCATGAGCTCCGAAGCCGTTCGGGACGAGGCGAACCGTCGCTTCCCCGCCCACCTGGACACCAGATACAGCGATCAAGGCTGGTGGCACGGGCCGCACCGGTACGACCGCGCGCAGCCCTGGTACACCTTCGACCGCCGCCGGGACGTCCGAGACCGGTACCGACGGCGAACCGGCACGCCCGACAACCACCTGCTCCCCCGGGCCGGAGATTCACCGCAGCAGCGCGCCGACTCCCGGCGCCGGGAGTACTGGCTGCGCCGGGCCCAGGAACGGGAACGCGCCTTCCTGGCCGGCGAACTGAAGCACGTGGGTGAGGCGTTCGAGTGCACCTGCCCGGCTGCGTGCGACGCGCTCGACGACTGGTCCGGGCGGCCCGTACACGCCCCGGAGTGCCCGTGTGCCTGCGACGTGGGCTGACGCGCTGCTACCGTGGACCCGTGCGCGGCAGCCTCCTGCTTACCCGCCGCGGCGAGGCCCTCTCCTAGGTCGGCCCCCTCGCCGCGGGATCTTGCCGTGGACCGAAGCTTTCCCGGCGCCTGCTGACCGCCCCACCGGAGCTGAGTCCAGCCCGCGCCAGAGGAGCCGAAGACCCGTGAGCAGCAACATGAGCGCCGACCACCCGCACGTACGCCATCCCCAGCAGCCGACGCGGATGCCGATCCACCGCTACGCCCCGTTCACCCCGATCGTCCTGCCCGACCGCACCTGGCCGGACACGGTCACGACGACGGCGCCGCGCTGGTGCGCGGTCGACCTGCGCGACGGCAACCAGGCACTGATCGACCCGATGACCCCCGACCGCAAGCGGCGCATGTTCGAGCTGCTGGTCCGCATGGGCTACAAGGAGATCGAGGTCGGCTTCCCCTCGGCGAGCCAGACCGACTTCGACTTCGTCCGCCAGCTGATCGAGGACGACCTGGTCCCCGACGACGTCACCATCCAGGTGCTCACCCAGGCCCGGGACGAGCTCATCGAGCGCACCTACGAGTCGCTGCGCGGCGCCAAGCAGGCGATCGTGCACCTCTACAACTCCACCAGCACCCTGCAGCGGCGCGTGGTGTTCGGGCTCGACCGCGCCGGCATCCTCGACATCGCCGTCCACGGCGCGCAGATCGTCCGCAAGCTCGCCGAGGACCTGCGCGGCACCGAGGTGTTCTTCGAGTACTCCCCCGAGTCGTTCACCGGCACCGAGCTCGACTTCGCCGTCGAGGTCTGCAACGCCGTCACCGACGTCTGGGAGCCCACCCCCGACCGGCCGACGATCATCAACCTGCCGGCGACGGTCGAGATGGCCGAGCCGACCGTCTACGCCGACCAGATCGAGTGGATGCACCGCAACCTGGGCCGGCGCGACGCCGTCGTCCTCTCGCTGCACCCGCACAACGACCGCGGCACCGCGGTGGCCGCCGCCGAGCTGGGCTACCGGGCCGGGGCCGACCGCATCGAGGGCTGCCTGTTCGGCAACGGCGAGCGCACCGGCAACGTCGACCTGGTGACGCTGGGGCTGAACCTGTTCAGCCAGGGCGTCGATCCGCAGATCGACTTCTCCGACATCGACGAGATCCGGCGCACCGTCGAGTACTGCAACCAGCTCGGCGTGCACGAGCGGCACCCCTACGGCGGCGACCTCGTCTACACCGCCTTCTCCGGCTCCCACCAGGACGCCATCAACAAGGGGTTCAAGGCGCTCGAGGCCGACGCTGCCGCGGCCGGGAAGACCGTCGACGAGATGCCGTGGGCGGTCCCGTACCTGCCCATCGACCCCAAGGACGTCGGCCGCAGCTACGAGGCCGTGATCCGGGTGAACAGCCAGTCCGGCAAGGGCGGCGTCGCCTACATCATGAAGACCGAGAACCACCTCGACCTGCCCCGGCGGCTGCAGATCGAGTTCAGCGGCGTCATCCAGCGGCACACCGACGACGAGGGCGGCGAGGTCACCGCCACGCAGATGTGGTCGGCGTTCAGCAACGAGTACCTGCCCGACCCCGACGCGCCGTGGGGCCGGTTCGCGCTCACCGGCCACCGGCACCAGGCGCACGGCGAGCAGGTCGACGAGATGGTCGTCGAGCTCACCGACGACGGCGTCCCGGTCACCGTCGAGGGCCGCGGCAACGGCCCGATCGCCGCGTTCGTCGACGCCCTTCGGTCCCTCGACGTCGACGTCCGCGTCCTGGACTACGCCGAGCACGCGATGTCGGCCGGCGGCGACGCCCGCGCGGCGGCCTACGTCGAGTGCGCCGTCGGCGAGCGCGTGCTGTGGGGCGTGGGCA
>DATHAK010000112.1:0-46541 GCA_035296685.1 Blastococcus sp. | reverse complement strand
GTCGGCGGCCAGCGAGTCGGGCATCCGCGAGTTGCGGGTCATGATCTTCAGCGCCGACTCGTTGGGCACGCCGCGGTCCCACAGCTTGATCGGGGGGACCATCAGGCCCTCCTCGTACACGCTGGTCGCCGCCGACGGCATCGATCCGGGAACCGCTCCGCCGATGTCGTCGTGGTGGCCGAACGCCTGGATGAAGGCGACGACGCGGGGCTGACCGGTCTCGACGTCGGCCGCGAACACCGGGACCGTCACGCACAGGTCGGGCAGGTGACCGATCCCGCCCTCGGAGAGGTAGACGTCGTTGTGGAAGAAGACGTCGCCGACGTTCATCGTCTCGATCGGGTAGTCGCGCACCACCGGGTGCACCAGCGCGCTGTAGCTCCGCCCCGTCAGCTTGCGCAGCTGCCGGTCGTGGATGCCGGCCCGGAAGTCGTGCGCGTCGCGGATCATCGGCGACCGCGACGTGCGGCCGATGGAGGTCTCGACCTCCTTCTCGATCGCGGCCAGCGTGCCGGCGACGATCTCGACGAGCACGGGGTCGGCGTCGACCTTCTGGGTCTCGGTCACGCCGAGGCCTCCTTCGTGAGCAGCAGGTTGCCGTAGGCGTCGACGGTGACGGCGAAGCCGGGGTGCACCGGGACCGTGGAGCCGAACTCCTCGATGATCGCCGGACCGCTCACCACGTCGCCGGGCGCGAGGTCGACCCGGTTGTAGGTCGGGGTGTCGACCCAGTCGTCGAAGAACACCCGGCGGGAACCCGTGACGGCCCGGTCCGTACCGCCCTCCTCGGCGGGCAGCTCCACCAGGTCGGGACGGCGGATCGGGCCGATGCCGCTGACGCGGAGGTTGACCCACTCGACGGCCTGGCGCGGGTCGTCGGCGAAGTCGTAGCCGTAGAGCTGGCGGTGCGCGGCGTGGAAGGCCTGGGCGACGTCCTCCGCGGTGGTTCGGTCGAGTCCGCCGTCGGCGACCGGGACGCGGACCTCGAAGGCCTGGCCCACGTAGCGCAGGTCCGCCGTCCGCTGCATGCGCTGCTGGTCGCGGTCGAACCCCTCGCCGTCCAGTGCCGACTGTGCCTGGGCCTCCAGCTCGGCGAACACCGACTGCACCCGGTCGAGGTCCAGGTCGAGGTGCTTGGACACGACCGTCTGCACGTAGTCGTTGCGGACGTCGACGGTGAGCAGGCCGAACGCGCTCACGTTGCCCGGGTTCGGCGGGACCAGGGTGCGCGGCAGGTTGAGGATGTCCATCAGCCGGCAGGCCAGCAGCGAGCCGGAACCGCCGAACGTGGTCAGCGTGAAGTCGCGGACGTCGAGACCCTTGGCGACGGTGACCTGGCGCAGGGCGTTGGCCTGGTTCCACGCCGAGATCTCCAGGATGCCGGTGGCCGTGCGCTCCAGCGACAGGTCGAGCTTGGCCCCGAGCTGCTCCAGGCCGTCCCGCGCCGCCTCGACCGACAGCGGGATCTCACCGCCCAGCAGGTGGGGCGGGATCCGGCCGAGGACGACGTGGGCGTCGGTCACGGTCGGCTGGTCGCCGCCGTTCGGGTAGCACATCGGGCCGGGGTCGGCGCCGGCCGACTTGGGGCCCACCTTGAGGGTGCCCTCCGGGGAGAGCCAGGCGATCGAGCCGCCGCCCGCGCCGACGGTGACGACGTCGATCATCGGGATCTTGGAGGGGTAGTCGCCGACCGACCCCTCGGTGGTGAGCGCCGGCTCGCCGTCGATGACGACGGTGACGTCGGTGGAGGTGCCGCCCCCGTCGCAGGTGAGCACCCGGTCGAAGCCGGCGGTGCCGGCGATCAGCGCGGCACCCAGGGCCCCGGCGGCCGGGCCGGACAGCATCGTGGTGATCGGCTGGTGCACGACCTCCTGTGCCGACAGCACGCCGCCGTTGCTCTTCATCACGTAGAACGGGACGCCTGGTGCGATCTCGTCGAGTCGGGCGCGGATGTTCGTGACGTACGCGCCGACCTTGGGCTTCACCGCGGCGTCGACCAGCGTGGTGACCGAGCGCTCGTACTCCCGGTACTCGCGCAGCACCTGGGAGCTCAGCGAGACGACGCAGCCCGGGTGCTCGGCCTGGAGGACCTCGAGCATCGCCCGCTCGTGCGCGTCGTTCGCGTAGGCGTGCAGGAAGCAGACGCCGACGGTGGTGATGCCGGCGTTCTCGAAGAATCGCGCGGCGGCGACGGCGTCGTCCCGGTCGAAGGGGCGCACCTCGGCGCCGGTGTGGTCGAGTCGGCCGCGCACCGTGCGCACCAGGTCGGCCGGCACGATCCGCGGCGGCTTGACCCAGAAGTAGCTGTTGCCGTAGCCGTCGGGCACCGACTGGCGGGCGATCTCCAGCACCGACTCGTAGCCCTCGGTGGTGATGAAGCCGATGCGGTCCAGCTTGCCCTCGAGCAGCTGGTTCGTCGCCACCGTCGTCCCGTGGCTGACCGCGGTGACGGCGTCGCCGGAGAGGCCCATCAGGCCGAGCACCTTGCGGACGCCGTTGAGGAAGCCCTCGGCCGGGTCGGCCGGGGTGGAGGGGGTCTTCGTCGTGGTGGTCTGGCCGCTGTCCTCGTCGACGGCGACGACGTCGGTGAACGTGCCTCCGGTGTCGATGCCGATGCGGACCCGGCGCGCGCTCATGGCGGAAACCTTAGCGCTGAGATACCCGCCGGGGAAGCGATCCGCGCGACGTCATGCCTCGTCGCCGGGCGAGCCCGCCATCCGGCGGGCGCGGGCGGCCTCGTCGGCATCGAGGCCCTGGTGGCCGGTGGTGCGGTTCTGGTCGGCCTGGTCGTCGATCCAGCGGGTGTGCGCCTCCCACGCCGCCTGCTTGCTCATGCCCAGCGCCCGGGCGATCGCGGTCCACGAGGCGCCGGCGGCACGCGCCGTGCGGACGGCCAGCTGCTGGCCGTATCCGGCCTTGCGGGCGATGACCTCGCTGAGGGCCAGCAGCTCCAGGACGTCGGCGGCCGGCAGGCGCTCGCCGTCGGCGACGCCGGGAGAGGAGCCCTCGGCGCTGTCGGCCAGCAGCTCTCGTGACCGGAGTTCCTCGTACCGGGCGACGGCGGTGCGCAGGGTGTGCTGCCGTTCGACCTCGTCCGGACTGGTCATGCGTCCAGCCTGGCCGGTTCGCGGCGCGCGTCAACCGTTTCCCGGCCGACGCCCCGGATCAGACGAAGAGGCGGTACAGCGCGTAGGTGTGCTCGACGACCACGGCGCGCTCGGTCTGGAAGCCGTTGCGCACGTACTCGCGACCGTTCCGCGTGGTGGTGGCCCGGCGCCGGGGCGCGACGAGCGAGGAGAACCGGTCGGGACGAGCGGTGAGGCGGGAGGCGAACGAGGTCATCTGGGGGTCCTTCTGTTCTTGCTCTGTCGGCAGCAACGCCCTTGTCGCCTCTTTCCTCGACAACGCTATCGGCCACCTGAAGTGGATGTGTCGAAGAATGCTGTGACGGCGGCCACGAATGGCCAATTCGACATGACCTGGCGCACAGTCGCAGGTCAACGACGTGACTCGGCTCATGAAAATGCGCCACCGAGCGGCGACGGGAATGGCGGGCGAACGCATTCTCGGTCGCCGGATCACTCCTCCAGGTCGAGCGACGCCAATCGGAGGCCGCGAAAGGCGGCGAGCCGCTCGGCCTGGGCGCCGGCCGCGGTCCGGAGCGCCGGGGTCACCGCCGTCCACGCCTCGATGGAGACGGCGACGGCCGAGCCCGTCTTCCTGGCCCGCCAGGTCCCGACGATCTCGCCGTCGCGCAGCACGCCGCCGGGACGCCCGAGGGTCCGCCACAGCTCCGTGGCCCGCGCCGTGTCCGGGACGAGCAGCGGCCGGTCGCGGGCCTGGAGGAACAGGTCGAACGGCCCCAGCAGGCGGGTGGTCACGGGCGGTCCGTCGAGCCGGTCGACGTCCTGGCCGAGCAGCCACCGGGTCTCGCCGTCGACCGACACCTCGACGGCGTCCTCGGGCCACCGGGCCTTCACGTCCGTCACCGGGGCGTCGAGGTAGCCGGCGACGTGCCGGGGAGTAGCCGGGCCGAGCAGCCGCAGATAGGCCCGGACGACGTCGAGCCGGGCGGGGACGTCGTCGGCCGGCGCGAACCCGGGGATCGGGCGCAGCACCGGCGGCGAGGTGCCCGGCACCAGCTCGAGCCCGGCGCGCAGGGCGGCCAGCCGGAAGGGCTGCTCGTAGACGTGGGTGGCGTCGCAGGGGAGGCAGAAGCGGAGGTAGGGCTGGGTCATCACCGCGGTGAGCCGGGTGGACATCGCCCCCTTGACCATCGGCTCCCGGACGATGGTGCGCATCGCGCCGGCGACGGTGTCCAGGGCGGCGAGGTTCCCGATGCCGGCGGCCTTCAGCGGCCTGGCCGCGTCGAAGATGCGCTTGCCCGCGTCGGCGTCGGAGAACGGCGCGGTGGCGGTTGCGACGAAGGCGAGGTCCGCGCGGCGGTAGACGTGCGGGGCTCCGCGGATCGTCCACACCGTCGCCAGCTCTGCGGGGTCGGGCCCGGCCAACCCGCGGAGGGTCAGCGCCCACAGCGCGCCGTCCGGTCCGGTGTCCTGCACACCGAGGTCGAGGACGGCGGTGTCGTCGAGCGTGCCGGCGTCCCGGTCCAGCTGCTGGGCGCGCACGCGGAAGCCCAGCACCTGGGCGCGCGTCGCGGTCCACACGGGCCGATGGTCGCACCCCGCAGGGACCGTTCCGCTAACGAGACCGGACCGTGGCTGAACCCCTGGACGCCGGTGCGCGCCCGGAGGATCGTCGCCGTCGCCCAGGACGGGCCGCAGGGACCCGCCGGGCGCGACCGAGGGGGACGACGGTGGCCAAGAAGAACGATCGCGAGTTCCGGGTCTCGCTGCGCGGGCTGGACCTGGCACCCGAGGAGTCCGAGCGGATCCGGGTGGCGGTTCAGCGGGCGGCGCTGGTCGAGCTGGCCGAGCTCGACGTCGCGACCGGGTTCCGGGTGCAGCGGCTGCGTGACGTCCCGGACCTCAAGGACATCGTCAAGGGCGGCCAGACCGACGGCATCGTCGCCCAGCGACCCGAGATCTGACGGTCTCCGTGGGCGAGTGCACCTGCCCGAGCGGCCGGTGCCGGCCGGGCAGCCTGCTGCTGGGCATCGTGACCAGCTCGGGGAGGGTGGCCTACCTGCGACCGCCGCCGACGGTGGACGAGGAGTTCGTCGAGCGCGCCGGGGAGGGACGGCTGCCCGAGGCGAGGTTCCGTTTCGCCGAGCCGTGCGTCGAGGACGGGTGCGCCAACTGGACGGACGGCGGCCGGTGCGCGGTCGCCGACCGGGTGGTGGCGACGACGGAGGACGCGTCCGCCCCGCTGCCACCGTGCGGGATCCGGGCCAGCTGCCGCTGGTTCGCGCAGGCCGGGCGCCAGGCGTGCGCCGGCTGCCCGCTGGTCCTGCACTCCGAGGTCGAGCCCACGGTCGTCCCGTTCTGAAGATTTCTCGCGCCGCGTGTCGATGAGGACGGCCGCCGTTCGACGTCTGGATGGAGGGTCGGCTCGACCGGAGCGGCCCACGTCGCGGAGGAGCGGTCATGCGCAAGCTCGTCGTCACCACGTTCGTCACCCTGGACGGCGTCATGCAGGCACCCGGGGGACCGGGTGAGGACCCCTCGGGCGGGTTCTCCTACGAGGGCTGGCTCGTGCCGCACTTCGACGAGGCGCTGGGCGAGCAGATCACCGAGTGGTTCACCGGTGCGCAGGACTTCCTGCTGGGCCGCACCACCTACGAGATCTTCTACGCGTCCTGGCCGAAGATGATCAGCGACGACCCGGTCTCGCAGGGGCTCAACTTCAAGACCAAGTACGTCGCCTCGCGCACGCTCACGTCGGTCGAGTGGGAGACCGCGCGGCTGATCGAGGGCGACGTCGGCGACGCCGTCCGCAAGCTCAAGGCCGAGGACGGCGGCGAACTGCAGGTGCACGGCTCGGCCGGGCTGATCCAGACCCTGCTCGCCGAGAACCTGGTCGACGAGCTGCGGGTCATGGTCTTCCCGGTGACGCTCGGCCAGGGCAAGCGGCTGTTCGGCGACGGGGCGATCCCCCGCACGTGGCGGCTGACGTCGCACCGGACGACGTCGTCGGGCGTGATCGCCCTTGCCTACGAGAACGCCGGCGAGGTGGAGACCGGAGCCGTCGGCCCCGAGTACGACTGAGTCCTGGGCCCATGGCGCGGAAAGGGCCCTGTCCGGACGACCGGACAGGGCCCTCTGCACGCCACAGGCCGTCAGTAGGCGACGGCGAGGTGCGCCCGGCGGTGGTCGTGGCGCTCGATCTCGTCGACGATCGCCAGGCCGAAGTCGGCGCCGCTGATGTCGGAGTTGCCGTTCTCGTCGGTGAGCAGCACGTCGGTGCCGATCCGGTAGGTGCCCCGGGCCTCGCCGGGGTTGTAGGCGCCGAAGGTGGCCGCGGGGCTCACGTAGAACCAGTCCAGCGACCCGGTGGCGCGCAGGTCGTCGAGGACCGCGCCCATGGTGAGGCTCTCCGGCCGGTACTCCGCAGGGAAGTCGGGAGTGTCGTAGACCCGCGGGCCGTCGGGGGTGACCCGCAGCGAGCCGGTGCCGCCGACGACTCCCAGGCGGACGCCGGCCTCCTCCGCCTGGGCGGCCAGCGCCGCGATGCCGCCCCGCAGGGTGTCGGCGATGTCGCCGCGCGCAGCGGCCGCGACGATCGCGACGTCGGCCCCGTCCAGGGCCTTCGCGCGGTCGCTCTCGTCGAGCAGCGAGCCGACGACGTACTCGACGCCCGCCACCTTCTCCTCGGGGAGGGTGCGGCTGTGCGAGGTCACCTGGTGCCCGCGCCGCGCGGCCTCGCGCACGATGCTGCCACCGGCGTAACCGGTGCCGCCGAACACGCTGATCCGTGCCATGTCTGTGTCTCCCTCGTCGTCGTCCGTGCCAACTGACGGGAGAACGGCAGCAGTTGCTTGAAGATTCCATTATCTAGCTTGTGGCGGCTTTCACCGATGTGCGCACCCTGAGGCCATCGCTCCGTTCGTGACCCCGAGCAGCGCACACCCGCTGTCAGATCGCCGCGAACGTTGCACCGACGTTCGCTCGGCGTTGTCCGGGCCGGGGCTCCGTGGTCTCATCCGGGGCGGCGCGACACCGGGGTCGGGCCGATGCGAGGAGGGCCCATGGCCGAGGTTCACGGCAGCTGCGACGACCGTTTCTCGGCGGTTCGGGAGGCGCTGGAGCGCAACCTCGACGCCGAGGAGCTGGGTGCGTCCGTGGCCGTCGACCTCGACGGGGAGATGGTCGTCGACCTGTGGGGCGGCTACCGCGACGAGGCCCGGACGACGCCGTGGACGCAGGACACCATCGTCAACGTCTGGTCGACGACGAAGTGCGTGCTGTCCCTCGCCGCGCTGATGCTGGTCGACCAGGGCGAGCTCGACCTGGACGCGCCGGTCGGCGACTACTGGCCGGAGTTCTCCGCCAAGGGCAAGAAGAACGTGCTGGTGCGGCACGTCATGTCGCACACCTCCGGCGTCCCCGCCTGGGAGAAGCCGTTCTCGGTGCGCGACATGTACGACTGGGAGAGCGCGACCGAGCGGCTGGCGCTCCAGCGGCCGTGGTGGGAGCCCGGCACGGCGTCGGGCTACCACTCGGCCGACCAGGGGTTCCTGGTCGGCGAGCTGATCCGACGGATCACCGGGATGACGTTCCAGCGGTTCGTGGACGAGGAGATCGCCCGGCCGCTGCGCGCGGACTTCCAGATCGGCGCCCGGCTGGACGACTGGCGCCGCATCGCGCCGCTCGTCGCCCCGCCTCGGGCCGACGTCGACCCCGACCTGGACCCGACCTCGATCGCGGTGCGCACCTTCACGGCGCCCACCATGTCGGTGAAGGCGACGGCGACGCCGGACTGGCGGGCCGCCGACCTGGGCGCGCTGAACGGCCACTCGAACGCCCGCGGGGTGCTGGACGTGATGCGGCTGATCTCCCTCGGTGGCGAGGCCGGCGGCCGCCGCTGGCTGTCCGAGAAGACGGTCGACCTGATCTTCGACGTCCAGGCCGACGGGGTGGACCTGGTGCTCGAGGAACCGTTCCGCTGGGGGATCGGCTTGTGTTTGGGCTCGCCGGTGGTGCCGTACGTGCCGCAGGGCCGGGTGGCGTTCTGGGGCGGCTGGGGTGGATCGCTGGTCGTGATGGACCTCGACCGCCGGCTGACGATCAGCTACATGATGAACCGGATGGCGTCCGGGTTGATCGGCTCCGATCGGGCGAAGTCCTACGTCGAGGCGGTCTACACGGCGCTTCCGTGAGGCAGAGTTCCGGTATGGACCTCGACGACGTCGTCCCGGAGGCCGACCACGTCACCCACCAGTCGCGGGTGATCGACGCCCCGCCGTCGGTGGTGTGGGACGAGCTGCACGCGGTGAAACTGACGTCGCTGCCGCTCACGATGCTGCTGGGCGGCGTCCGTGCGCTGCCGGTGCTCCTGTCCGGCCGGTGGCGCGGCGGTCTGCACCACACGTTCCTCGACGTCGTCCCGATCCCGGTGCTGAGCTCTGAGCCGCCGCGAGCCGTCGTCTACGGCGGGGTGCTCCGGCCCTGGCGGATGACCGGCGGCGCGCAGGGGCCGGACCTGGACGCGGACGGCGTCCGGGAGTGGGCCGAGCCCGGCTGGGTGCGGGTGGGCATGGAGTTCCGCCTGACGCCGTCCCTCGGCGGGACCCGGCTGAGTTCGGAGACGCGCATCGCCGCCACCGATGCGGCGGCCCGCAAGCGCTTCGACCGCTACTGGTTCGTCGTCGGACCGGGTAGCTCGGCGATCCGGTGGGAGCTGCTCACCGCCGTCGCGCTGCGGGCGGAGGGACACAACGCCTGAGCGCCGTCGTGCGCAGTGATCACCGCGGGGCGGCAGGGACGTCGAGGACGACGCCGGTCTCCCGCTCGGACATGAGCCACAGCTCGTGGATCCGCTGCTGGAGATCCCACCGGCGCAGGATGGGACGGCGGACGGCCGGGCCGTTCGACACGTAGCGCGGGGCGTACAGCTGGCCGCCGCGGGCCTTGGGGTCGGTGGCGGCGCGCAGCTGGGGGCGGGCGCCCTCGGCGGGTGACATGCCGCCCCGCTTCGCGAGCACCTCGGACAGCGCCGCGCCCCATCCGCCGCCGCCCTCGCGCACGGCGTGCGACTGAAGGTCGGTGTTGGTCAGGCCGGGGTGGGCGAGAAGACTCTGCGCCCGGACGCCGGCGAGCTCGAACTGCTGCTGCAGGCCCAGCCCGAAGTGGAAGTTCGCCAGCTTGGCCTGCGCGTAGGCCCGCCAGGGCTTGTACGTCCCGTCCAGGTGCGGGTTCTTCGGGTCGACGACCCCGCCCATGAAGCGGGCCGTGCTGGTGACGGTGACGACCCGGGCGCGGTCGGCCCGGAGCAGAGCGGGCAGCAGATGCGCGGTGAGGGCGAAGTGGCCGAGGTGGTCGACGCCGAGCTGCATCTCGAAGCCGTCGGCGGTCCGCCGCTCCGGCATCGCCATGAGACCGGCGTTGTTCACGAGGAGATCGATCGTGTCGTGCTTCCCGTTGATCGCCTCGGCGGCGGTCGCGACGGAGTCGAGCGAGCCGAGGTCGAGCGGGACGATCTCCGTCGACGCCTGCGGGCTCCGCGTCCGGATCTGCTGCTCGGCCGCCGCGGCCTTGGCCTGGTCGCGGGCGGCGAGCACCACGTGGGCGCCCTTAGCAGCCAGCTCGTGCGCGGTGACGAGGCCCAGACCGCCGTTCGCGCCGGTCACCACCGCCGTCCGGCCGGTCAGGTCGGGGATGTCGGCGGGGGTCCACATTCCGCAAGTGTGCGTCAGTTCTCCAGCAGACCCGCCTCGTGGGCGAGGATCGCGGCCTGCGTGCGGTTGGCCAGGTCGAGCTTGGCCAGCAGCCGCGAGACGTAGGTCTTCACCGTGGCCTCGCTGACGAACAGCTTCTTCGCGAGGTCGGCGTTGCTCTCCCCGGTGCCGAGCAGTTGCAGCACCTGGCGCTCGCGGTCGGACAGCTCCCGGATCTGCCGCAACGCCTGGGCCTTGCGCGGGGCGGCCTTCTTGTCCACGTACGACTCGATCAGCTTCGCCGTCACCTTCGGCGAGAGGGTGGCGGTGCCGTCGGCGACGGCCCGCACGGCCGCGGCGATCTCCCGCGGCGGGGTGTCCTTGAGCAGGAAGCCGGCCGCCCCCGCGGCCAGCGCGGCGTAGACGTAGTCGTCCACGTGGAAGGTCGTGAGGACGGCGACCTGCGGCGGATGCGGCAGCGCCAGCAGCTGCTTGGTCGCGGTCAGCCCGTCCATCACCGGCATGCGGATGTCGACGAGGACGACGTCGGGCCGCAGGTCGCGGGCCGCCTGCACCCCGGCCAGCCCATTGGCCGCCTCGCCGACGACCTCGAAGTCGCCGGACGCCTCCAGCACCGTGCGCAGCCCGAACCGCACCAGCTCCTCGTCGTCCACGAGCAGGACGCTGATGCTCACGCCGGCAGCACCGCCTCGACGAGGAAGCCGCCGTCCAGCCGCGGCTCGGTGCGCAGCGTGCCGTTCAGGGTGCGCACCCGCTCCTGGAGGCCGACCAGGCCGAAGCCGCCGCCTCTGGTGTGGGCCGGCGCCTCGTGCGGGGCGCCGTTGACCACACGGACGAGCAGTTGGCCCCGGGGCCGCTCCACCACGACCGACACCGATGCTCCGGGTGCGTGCTTGCCGGCGTTGGTCAGCGCCTCCTGCACGATCCGGTAGGCCGCCCGGCACACGATGGGGTCGACCGGGGGCGTCACCTCCGGACGGGTGTACTCCACGGTCATCCCAGCGGCTCGGCACTCCTTGACCATCCGGTCGATGTCGTCGAGACCGGGCTGCGGGGTGAGCGGCGCACCGTCGTCCTCACCGTCGCGCAGCACGCCGACGGCCTGCCGCAGCTCGTCGAGGGCCTGCCGGCCGGCGACCTGCACCTGGCAGGCCAGCTGCTCGACCCGGTCGCGGTCGGTCGCGGCCATCTCGATCGCGCCGGCCTGCAGCACCATGAGGCTCACCCGGTGGCCGACGGCGTCGTGCATCTCGCGGGCGATGCGGGCGCGCTCGGTGGCGATGGCCTCGCGGGCCATGAGCTCGCGCTCGGCCTCGGCCCGCTCGGCGCGCTCGGTCAAGGCGACGAGCAGCTCGGCGCGGGTGCGCACGTAGGCGCCGATCGCGCCCGGCAACAGGACGGCGAACGCCGTCGACGCCAGGCCGCCGAGGACGTTCTCGACGTCGGGCAGGGTCCACGGCCGGATGATGACGACGACGGCCAGGACGGCGGCGAGGATGCGGACCGGCCAGCGCGAGGTGTAGCGCCCGACGGCGTAGGCGGTGATCGGCAGGGCGCCGCTGACGCCAGGGGAGACGACGGCGAGCAGGGCCGCCCCGAGGAAGGGGATCAGGGGCGCGGACCGGCGGAACACCAGCACGGCGAGGGCGAGCAGCACGGAGCCGCCCCACACGACCCCGGCGGGCACGTGGAAGCGGTCCGGTGACACCGACACCGCCCGGACGCTCAGCCCACTGAGGACGGCGATGAACACGTCGAGCCAGATGCTGCGCGTGGCGAGGCCCGGCCACAGACGCGCGCGGAGCCCCATGGGCAGCAGCGTAGGACCGTGATCGCTTTCTCCGGGTCGGCCGCGGGATGACGGCCCGGGTCAACTTTCGGATGACGCGCACGCGCCTTTCGACCAGCGCATTCGAGGCCTGCGACCGACGCGGGGGAGGGGCCCGACGCAGTTCTCTGTGCATCACCACCACAGCGAACGAACCAGGGAGCACACGATGATCAGGGTCAGCGGACTGACCAAGAAGTACGGCGACCGGACGGTCGTCGACCAGGTGTCCTTCGAGCTCGAGCCCGGCACGGTGACCGGCTTCCTCGGCCCGAACGGCGCCGGCAAGACCACCACGATGCGGATGATCACCGGGCTGGTGCCGAACTCCGGCGGCCAGGCTCTCGTGGCCGGCAAGCCCTACACCGAGCTGCCCAACCCGGGCGCGGTCATGGGCACGCTGCTCGACGCCGGTGCCGTGCACCCGGGCCGGACCGGCCGGATGCACCTGCGGTTGCTCGCGTCGGCCCTCGGTGTCCCGGTGGCTCGCGCCGACGAGATGCTCGAGCTGGTCGGCCTCGCGGACGCCGCCGGACGGCGGATCGGCGGCTACTCGCTCGGCATGCGGCAGCGGCTCGGCATCGCGGCGGCCCTGCTGGCCGATCCGCCGGTGCTGATGTTCGACGAGCCGGCCAACGGCCTGGACCCGGAGGGCATCCGTTGGATGCGCGACCTGCTCCGCGGCCACGCGGCCCGCGGCGGGACGGTCCTGCTGTCCTCGCACATTCTCAGCGAGGTCGAGCACACCGTCGACCGACTGCTGGTGATCGGTGCCGGTCGCATCGTGGCCGACGGCCCGATCCACGAGCTGCTGGCCGGTGACGGAACCGTCGTCCGGGCGCTCGACCCGGTCGCCCTGTCGGGCGTGCTCCGGGTCGCCGGACTGGACGCGACCATGCAGCCGGACGGCGCCGTGCTCGTCCACGGGGCGGCTCCGGAGCGGATCGGCGGACTGGCCGCCGCGAACGGGTTGGTGCTGACCGACCTGCGCCCGGCCGACCGCGGCCTCGAGGACCTCTTCTTCCAGCTCACGGACGCGTCATGACCACCACCACTCTCCCCCGGACCACCTCTCCTTCGCCCCGAAAGGCAGTCGACATGAGCACCACCTTCGCCCCGGACGTGATCCCGGCGAACTCCATCGCACGACGGACGGGCCCCTCGTTCCCGGCGTTGACCGGGCTCGAGATCCGCAAGTCCCTGTCCACCCGCTCCGGGAAGACGGTGGCCGCGCTGGCCGTGCTGATCGGCCCGCTCGGCGTCCTGATCGCGACCCTGGGCAGTGCCGGCGGGGTCGTCCCCGCCGCCATGGCCATCGGGATCATCGGCATGCTGATCGCCCTGGTCCTGCTCGCGCTCGGCGTCCTGTCGACCGCGGGGGAGTGGACGCACAAGAGCGTGCAGACGACGTACCTGCTCGTGCCGCAACGCAACCGGGTGCTGGCCGCCAAGGCCACGGCCATGGGGCTGCTCGGGCTGGTGCTCGCGGCTCTGGGGGTCGGTCTGGCGGTGGGCACACTGGCCCTGGTGACGCCCGGGGTCGTCTGGTTCGCGGCGACGCAGGCCGTGATCGCGGTGATCGCCGCCGGGGCCGCCTTCGCGGTGATCGGCGCCGGCATCGGCGCGGCGATCGGCAACTCGGCCGCGGCGATGACCGGGACCTACCTGACGTTCCTCGGCATCCTGCCGATCATCAGCACGGTGAAGCCGGGGTTCGCGGCGAAGGTGGACCCGGCCGCTTCGATCCAGGAGCTGGCGCAGCACGGACCGTCGGTCACGCCGATCGCCGTGATCACCAGTTGGGTGATCGTCTCGACGGTCGCCGGGATGGTGATCACCCGCCGCCGGTCGGTGGCCTGATCCCCGGCCCTGCACCCGACAACACGCTGAACGCCCTCTCGATGCGATCGAGAGGGCGTTCAGCGTGTGTTCGTCACGTCACTGCAGCGGGAACGGCGGCTGCCGCCACCACGGGGCGTCGACGACCTCGATCCGCTCCACCCACTTGACCCACCAGAAGCCGCGTCGTCCCGGCGCGATGAGCCGCACCGGCGCGCCGTGCCCGTCGGAGAGCGCCCGCCCGGCAGCCGACGTCGCCAGCAGGAGGGACGAGGCGTCGTGGAGCGGGAGGCGGCGGCGGTACCCGGTGCGGGAGATGACGTCGACGCTGCCGCCGCCCGGGAGGTCGACGCCGATCTCGTCCAGCAGCCGGTCGAGCCGGACGCCGGCCCAGTCCTGCGCCGCGTACCAGCCGCCGGTGCAGTCGAGGACGGCGCGGACACGGTCGCCGCGGTCGAGCTCGCGGATCGGGACCCGGGCCTGCCGATCGCCCCGCACGACGGTGATCGCGTCGCCGATTCGCTCGGGCACGGTGTCGGTGAACCACTGGGTGATGGGCATGGCGGTCGGATCGTCGGTGCCGTGCTCCAGGGAGCCGGTGCCCCGGCGGTCGGCGCCCGGGGCGCCGGTGAGCCGCAGGGCGCCCTCCGTCGTCGCCCACAGCGAGGCGGCGCCCGCTGCAAGGACGCCGGCCTTGAGCAGGGTCCGGCGGGAGAGGTCGGTGCGGCGAGGGCGCTGGCCGCGTCCCCAGGCGTGGACGAGGAGGAGCGGAACCACGCAGACGGCGATGGCGACGTGGAGCAGCAGCATCCAGAGCGGGGCGACGCCGATGGCGTGCAGGACGCCGGTCAGCACGGTGATCGCGACGCCGACACCGAGACCGGTCGCCAGCGTGCGGGTGCGCGCGGCGGAAGCCCACGAACGGCGGACGATCACGGCTTTCCACGGGACCAGGAGCAACAGCCCGAGGCCGGCCGCGCCATGGATCGCGACGACGACGGTCGCGGCGGTCGGCGTCCCGACGCCGTACGCAAGGACGCCGGTGACGAACGCCAGCAGGAGCAGGCCGAGAAGGGCAAGGTTGGTGCGCCTGCCGGCGCGGCGGGGCAGCGCCGGCCTCACCGCCACGGCGTGCTCACCAGCGCCGGCTCCACCGCCTTTGCCGGAGGAACAGGAACAGGAGCAGGAGGGCGAAGAGCGGCGGGGCGCCGTAGACCACGGCGGTCACCAGCGACCACGCGAGCAGCATCACCAGGAGAACGACGAGGACCGCCGGCACTCGCATCCCCGGCCGTGTCGGACGGCGGATCGGCTCCGGCTCGCGGGGCAGGTCGGCCGTCAGCGCCGGGAGCTCGTCCAGGTATCTGGACGCGTGTGCCTGCACGACCCGCTCGTCGAACTCCTCGACGGTCAGCCGGCCCTCGCCGAAGTGCTTGCCGAGCTGCTCGACGACCCGCTGACGGTCCTTGTCGCCCGCTCGCATTCGCGGCTGGAGTTCGCCCATGGCCCTGCCTCCTCGAGGTCCCGTCACCCCATGATGCGCCTGGCGCACTCGATGGTGTCGGCTCGCTGGCGCGTCGCTGACCGACGCACTTACAACGTAATCACCGCGACAATTGGTGCCCGGTGATCGACAGCCGCAGGCGGTGTCCGGCCAGCGGGCCTGGCCCGACGAATCAGCGCCAGGAAAGGGACCTGCGTCCCAAGACGTAGCCGACGGCGACTCCGATCAGGGTGAGAACCGCGCCCCCGACGGCCCCGAGAAGCAGCGACTGGACGTCGCCGCCGACGGGGCCGGCCGACGCCGCCTTGCCGGCGAACACCCGGGGTGCGGCAGCAGCGGGCGCCGCCTGGGCCGCCTCTCCGGCCGCGACCGTCGAGGGTGCGGCAGCGATCGGCACCGCCGCGCCGGTCAGCTCGTCGTCGATCGCCTTGAAGAACTGGCCGGCCATCCGCTTGGCGACGCCGGTCATCATCCGCTGACCGACCCCGGCCACCGGGCCACCGACCACGGCGTCCGCCGAGTAGGTCAGCGTCGTCCCCTCGTCGGACGGCTCCAGGTTGATCGTCACCTTGGCCCGCGCGTTGCCCGGCGCACCGGCGCCCGAGGCGTGCATGACGTAGGACTTGGGCCGCTCCTGGTCGGAGAGCTTGACCTCGCCCGCGTACGTCCCGCGGATCGCGCCCACCCCGACCGAGACGTTCATCTTGTACTCGTCGTCCCCGACCTGCTCGAGCGACTCGCAGCCCGGGATGGTCCGCGCCAGCACCGCCGGGTCGGTGATCACCGACCACACGCGGTCCGGGTCGGCATGCAGCACCGCAGAGCCGTCGAGGTTCACGCCATCGCTCCTGCCTCGCGACGCTGAGCGGTCGCGGTCCGTTCCGAAGAGTCGTCTCGCATCAGGTCGTACAGCTCGGTGGGGGAGATCGGCATCGCCGCGATCCGCCGTCCCACCGCGTCCTCGATCGCCGACGCGATCGCCGCCGTCCCCGGGATGACACCGGCCTCGCCGGCGCCCTTGATCCCGAGCGGGTTCAGCGGCGACGGCGTCTGCTGGTGGTCGATGTCGATGTCGGGCACCTCGGAGGCGTACGGCATCAGGAAGTCCATGAACGAGGCGTTCTGCAGCTGCCCGTCCTTGTCGTAGGCCATCCGCTCGTACAACGCACCGCCCACGCCCTGCGCGACGCCGCCGTGCACCTGGCCCTCGACGATCATCGGGTTCACCACGTTGCCGCAGTCGTGCACGACCGCGTACTTCACGACGTCGATTTCCCACGTCGCCGGGTCGATCTCCACGATCGCCGCGTGCGCGCCGGACGCGAACGTCGACCGGATCGGCGAGTAGTAGTCGCGGTGCTCCAGCCCGGGGGCATCTCCGACCGCCACCGGCGGCTTGTCGTCGGACCCCGGCCGGGCGAACTGCGTCGCCTGCTTGGCCGCCTCGTCGAAGGCGTACCGCAGCGGGTTCGACAGCACCGCGACGGTGCTCAGCGGGATCGACGCCCCCGGCGTCCCCTTCACCTGGACGACGCCCTCGGAGATCTCGAGGTCCGACGGGTCGGCCTCGAGCACGTCCGCGGCGATCCGCAGCGCCTTCTCCTTCACGCCCCGCGCGGCCAGCGCGATCGCGTTGCCGCTCATCACCGCCGCCCGCGAGGCGAAGGTGCCCACGGCGTACGCGAAGCGCCGGGTGTCGCCGGTGGTCACCTCGATGTCCTCGATCGGCACCCCGAGCTCCGAGGCGACGATCTGCGCGAACGCCGTTTCGTGGCCCTGGCCCTGCGAGGTCAGGCCGGTCGAGACCAGCACCTTGCCGCTGCCGAGCACCTGCACGTGCCCGCCCTCGTACGGGCCGGGCCCGGTGCCCTCCACGTACAGCGCCATCCCCACGCCGAGCAGGCGGCCCCGGGAAGCGGCCTCATCACGCAGGCGGTCGGCCTCCGACCAGCCCACCAGCGCGCGGAGCTTGTCGAGCAGCCCCGGGAAGTCGCCCGAGTCGTAGATGACCGGCCGGCCGTCCTGGAACGTCAGGTGGTGGTCGTACGGGAACTGCGACGGCTGGATGAGGTTCCGCTCCCGCACGAGCGCGCGGTCGAGACCGAGGTCGTCGGCGATGCGGTCCATCGTCCGTTCCATCGCGTAGCAGCCCTGCGGCCGCCCGGCGCCGCGGTACGGCGTCACGATGACGGTGTTCGTGTACACCGACTCCACGATCACCCGGTACGCCGGGATCACGTACGGCCCCACCAACTGGGTCGCCGTCACGATCGGCACGATGATCCCGTAGGGCGTGTACGCGCCGTTGTCGTGCCAGATGTGGACGTCGAGGGCGGTGATCCGGCCCTCGTCGTCGTAGCCGACGGTGATCTCCTGGCGCTGCTGCCGCTCGTGCGCCGACGAGATGAAGTGCTCGCGCCGGTCCTCGGCCCACTTCACCTCCTGGCCCAGCGCGATGGCCGCCAGCGGGACCAGCAGCTCCTCGGGCCACGGGTGCACGATCTTCACGCCGAAGCCGCCGCCGACGTCGGGCGCGATCACCTCGACGGTGTCCAGCGACAGCTCGAGCTTGGCGGCGATCGCCGCGCGGACCGACGTCGACGCCTGGGTACTCGTGTAGACCCGCAGCGACCGGTCGTCGGCGTCCCACTTCGCGTGCACCCCCTTGCCCTCCATCGGCGTGCACGCGGACCGCTCGATGTACTGGGTGAAGGACAGGGTCCGTGGCGAGGAGGCCAGCGCGGCGGGCACGTCCGCGGTCTGCTGGTGGTGCCGGGCCGCGACGTTGTCCGGGATCTCCGCGTGCACGGCGGCGGCGGCCTCGCGCGCGGCGTCCACTCCGACGACGACCGGTAGCTCCTCGTACGTGACGACGATCCGGTCGCAGATGTCCTCGGCGACGTACCGGTCGGTCGCCACCACCATGACGACGGGCTCGCCGACGTGGTTCACCTCGCCGTTGGCCAGCGCGTAGCCGGTGCGCGGCGCGTGCAGCTGCGGGTGGGGGATGAGCACCGGCAGCGGCTCGGCCATCGGGCCGGTCAGGTCCTCGTAGGTGTAGATCGCCACCAGGCCCTCGACGTCCAGGGCGCCCTCGACGTCGATGTCGACGATCCGGGCGTGCGCGTGCGGAGAGCGCACGAATGCGGCGGCGAGGGCGGTGTGCCCGATGTCGTCGAGGTAGCGGCCCTTGCCCACGATCAGCCGGGCGTCCTCGCGCCGGCGGACCGGCTCGCCGAACAGCTTGGTGGTCATCGCAGACCGCCCGGGTTCGCAGTTATGGCCAAAACTGGGGGCATCAGGCGCCGTCCTTCATCGCCGCGGCGGCGTAATGGACGGCCTTCTTGATATTGGCGTAGCCCGTGCACCGGCAGAGGTTGCCGCCGACCATGTCGTCGACCTCCTCCTCGGTGAGCTCGGCCGAGGAGTCGCGCTTGTCCAGGCCGGCGGCGATCGTCACCAGGAAGCCCGGCGTGCAGAACCCGCACTGCAGCGCATGGCACTCGCGGAAGGCCTCCTGCACCGGGTGCAATGTGCCGTCGTCGGCCGCCAGACCCTCGACCGTCGTCACCGAGGCGCCGTCCACCTGGACGGCGAGCAGCAGGCACGACCGCATCGGCTCGCCGTCCACCATGACGGTGCACGCGCCGCAGACGCCGTGCTCGCAGCCGACGTGCGTGCCGGTCAGGCCGAGGTCGTGGCGCAGCGCGTCCGACAGCAGCCGGCGCACGGGCACGGTGGCTTCGCGCGGAACGCCGTTCACCGTGACGGTGATCGTGCGTTCGGTGTCGACAGAGCTCATGCCGCCCTCCGTGCTGATGGCTCGGTTCCGGGCTCGCTCCGCTCCTCGCTCGCTGGCGCTTGCTGCGATGCTCACTCGCCCGTCACTCTCGCGGCAGCCTCCGCGGCGGCGGAGGCAAGCGTGCGTTCCGTGAGGACGCCGACCAGCAGGCGCCGGTAGTCGGCGCTCGCGTGGATGTCGGTGTCCGGCTCGACCAGTGTGCGCGCGAGCGCGCCGGCGGCGGCCCAGTCGGCGCTGTCGACCGGCGAGCCGGCGACCGCCTCGGTCAGGTCGTGCACCTCGGGCACCAGCCCGACGGAGACGTAGGCGGCGCGGACGGCGGAGACACGACGGGAATCGTCCAGCGTGACGACGACGCCGGCGCCGCAGACGGCGTAGTCGCCCTTGCGTCGGGCCACCTCGGCGAAGGCGGTGCCCGACCGCGGCGGCAGAGCGGGGAAGAAGGCTGAGGTGACGACCGCGGGACCGTGGACCGAGGTCTCCAGCGGGCCGACGAAGAAGTCGCGCCACCCGACGGTCTCGACGCCGTCCGGGGAAGCCACCGTGACGGAGCCGTCGGTGAGGGCGAGGACGGAGGTCATCTCGCCCGAGGGGTCCGCGTGTGCGATGGAGCCGACCGTCGTCCCCCGGTTGCGGATGGCCGGGTGGGCGACGTTCGCCGTCGCCCGGGCCAGCAGCGGCTGGACCCGGGCGGCGGCGTCGTCGTGGAGCAGTGCGTTGTGCCGGACGAGCGCTCCGACCGTCACGCCGTCCCGGGTGGCCTCGACGGTGTCGAGGCCGGGCACCCGGTTGATGTCCACCAGGGTGGTCGGCGCCGCGAGCCGCATGGAGAGCAGCGGGAGCAGCGACTGGCCACCGGCGAGCACCTTGGCGCCCTCACCCTCTGCCGACAGGACCGCGAGGGCCTCGTCGAGGGTGCCGGGGTCGGCGTACCGGAACGGAGCTGGTTTCACCGGTTGTGCGTGCCCTCTCCCGGCGTCGGCGAACCGGTGACACCCGGGCGGCCGACCTCGTCGACCGACGACGGGTCGGGGCTCTCCCGCAGCGGCGTGCCGTCGCGGCCGGCCGCCAGGGCGTCCGGACCGGTCTCGGCACCGTGGATGTGCCCGAACGTCGTGCCGGAGATCGGGTGCGCGCCCTCGCGGGTCAGGGCCATCTTCATCTCGGCCGGGGCGAGCGCCCGGGCCAGGTGCCAGCCGAGGACGGCGACGATCGAGCCGAGCGCGATGCCCTCGAGGGAGAAGTTGTCCGTGATCTGCAGGCGCACCGGGCCGATGCCGATGATGATGCCCGCGGCCAGCGGAACCAGGTTGATCGGGTTGGCGAAGTCGACCCGGTTCTCCTTCCAGATCTTGGCGCCCAGGAGGCCGATCATCCCGTAGAGGACGACGGTGATCCCGCCGAGCACCCCACCCGGGACGATGTTGATCAGCGCGCCGAACTTGGGCACGAGGCCCAGCAGGATCGCGACGATCGCGGCCACGTAGTAGGCCGCGGTCGAGTAGACCCGGGTGGCGGCCATGACGCCGATGTTCTCGGCGTAGGTCGTCGTCGGGGAACCACCGACCGAGGTGGCGATGACCGTGCCGACACCGTCGGCGAAGACGGCCCGGCCGATGACCGGGTCGAGGTCGCGCTTGGTCATCTCGGCGACGGCCTTCACGTGCCCGGCGTTCTCGGCGACCAGCGCGATGACGGCCGGCAGCACCAGCAGGCTGAAGTTCAGCGAGAAGCTCGGCGCGGTGAAGTCGGGCAGGCCGAACCAGTCGGCGTCACCGACGGAGTCGAAGTTGATCCGGTCGTGCTCGGTCGCCTCGGTGGCGCCGCCGAGGACCGAGGTGATCGGACCGGTGGTGACGTCGAGGAGCACCGAGAGCAGGTAGCCGAAGATGAGGCCGAGCAGGATGGAGATGCGGGCGAGGAAGCCGCGCAGCGCCAGCGAGCAGACGATGACGAAGGTCATCGTGGCCAGGGCCACCCACTGGTCCTGCGGCCAGTAGATGTTCGCCGCGACCGGGGCCAGGTTGAACCCGATCAGCATGACGACGGCGCCGGTGACGGCCGGCGGCAGCACGCGGTTGACCGCCTGGACGCCGGCGAAGTGCACCAGCAGACCGACCAGCGCCAGGACGATGCCGGCGATCAGGATCGATCCGACGACGTCGCTGGAGTCACCGCCCTGCGCGCGGATGGCGACGACGCCGCCCACGAACGAGGCGCTGGTGCCCAGGTAGCTCGGCACCTTCCCCTGCACGATGAGCAGGAAGACGATCGTCGCGATGCCGCTCATCATGATCGCGAGGTTGGGGTCCAGCCCCATGATCAGGGGGAAGACGAACGTGGCGCCGAACATGGCCACGACGTGCTGCGCCCCGATACCGACGGTCCGCGGCCAGGACAGCCGCTCGTCCGGTGCTACGGCCTCCCCCAGGGGCGGGGTCTTCCCGTCCCCGTAGAGCTTCCAGCTGAACGCCATCTGAGTGCCTCCTCGACGTGCACTTCCGACCCGAACCGGTGCCGGTCAACAGGCCCTGACACGAGCCCTGCCTCACCGGGGAGGCGCCAATGTGACACGCCCTGAGCTGGGGCGGAAGTACCTCACTGCTAAATCGTTACTGCTCTTTCGAGGCGATACTTCACCGCTGAGACATCCCTGAGTACGGTCGTCCGGGTGAGCGCCTCACCCGCCCCGGGAGCCCCGTCCGCCACCTCCGGCGTCCGGTCGGTGATGCTGCGCTCGGGGGTGTACGCCGACTCGGTGAAGCTCATGCAGGTGAGCCGGGCCGTGGGGGCCCTGCCGGGCGTCTCGGGCGTCATCGTCGCCATGGCGACGCCGCTCAACCTCGAGCTGGCGGACACCATGGGACTGGCGCCCGACGAGCCCACGTCACCCGAGCAGCTGCTCATCGCCGTCCGCGCGGAGGACGACGGGTCGCTGGCCGCCGCCGTCGCCGCCGTCGACGCCGCAATGGCCGAACGGGAGCGCTCCACCGGCACCGCGGCCGCCGTCCCGCAGCGCACGATCGGCGCCGGCCTCGACGAGCTGCTGCCCGACGGCCCCGCGCTGGCCATCGTGTCCGTTCCCGGGCAGTACGCCGTCGCGGAGGCCGCCGACGCGATCGCGGCCGGCCGCAGCGTCCTGGTCTTCTCCGACGGCGTCCCGGTCGAGCACGAGGTGGCGCTCAAGCGCGCCGCGCACGACGCCGGGGTGCTCGTCATGGGCCCCGACTGCGGCACCGCGATCGTCTCCGGCGTCGCGCTCGGCTTCGCCAACGTCGTCCGCCCCGGGCCGGTCGGGCTGGTCGCGGCGAGCGGCACCGGCGCGCAGCAGGTCTCCTGCCTGCTCGACATGGCCGGCGTCGGCGTCTCCCACGTGCTCGGTGTCGGCGGCCGAGACCTCTCCGAGGCGGTCGGCGGGCTGGCCACCCTCGACGCGCTGGCCGCTCTCGACGCCGATCCCGCGACCGAGCGCGTGCTGCTGGTCTCCAAGCCGCCGGCGCCGTCCGTGGCCGCCGCGGTGGAGGCCGCCGCCGCGAAGCTCTCGGTGCCCGTCCGCTCGGCGGCGCTCTCGCCGGAGACCCCCGACCTGACCGCCGCCGTCGAAGCGCTGCTGGGGGACATGGGCCTGGACGTGCCCACCTGGCCGTCGCGCCCGGGACCTGTCGAGTCCGCGGTCCCGGGCGCGGCCCTGAAGGGGTTCTTCTCCGGGGGCACGCTGGCCGACGAGGCGATGCTGATCGCCGCCCCGGTTCTCGGCGACATCCGCTCGAACACCCCGCTGAAGCCGGAGCTCGACCTCGGGACGGACCTGTCCGCCCGCGGGCACGTGGTCGTCGACTTCGGGGACGACGCGCTGACCGTCGGCCGGGCGCACCCGATGATCGATCCCACCCTGCGGCTGGAGGCGATCAGCAACCTGCGGGCGTCCGGCGAGCCCGCCGTCCTGCTGCTCGACGTCGTCCTGGGCTACGGCTCCGATCCCGACCCGTCGTACTCGCTCGTCGCGGCCCTCACCGCGGTCCGGGCCGGCACGACGCTGCCCGTCGTCGTCGCCCTGATCGGCACCGACGGCGACCCGCAGGGCTGGGCCCGCCAGGCCGACGCCCTGGCCGAGGCCGGTGCGGCCGTCTTCGCCTCCAACGCCGCTGCCACGCGGTACGCCCTCCACCTGCTGGGAGTCTCCTCATGAGCCTGGGCGGACTGCTCTCCGGCCCGCCGGCGATCGTCGCGGCCGGGGTCGACGTGTTCTCCGACGCGCTCCGTGCCCAGGGTGCCGAGGTGCACGACGTCGACTGGCGCCCGCCGGGCTTCGGCGACCCGGCCGACCTCGCGGCCCTCGCCCTCGATCCCCGCCGGGCCTCGGCCAACCGGACGGCGGCGGAGCGCGTCCTCGCCGCGGGCTCGCAGCTGGTCGACGTCCGCCCGGCCCGTGAGGTGCTCGACGTGCCGGACCGGACCCTGCTGCACGCGGGGCCGCCGATCGAGTGGACCCGCACCTCGGGCCCGTTGCGCGGTGCGCTGATCGGCGCGTGCCTCTACGAGGGCTGGGCGGATTCGGAGGAGTCGGCCGAGCGGATGCTCGCCGCCGGCGAGGTCGCGCTGGACCCCTGCCACCACCACCGGACCGTCGGGCCGATGGCCGGCGTCGTCAGCCCGTCGATGTGGATGTGGTGCCTGCAGGATCCGGTCCACGGGGGGCGGGCGTTCTGCTCGCTCAACGAGGGCCTGGGCAAGGTGCTGCGCTACGGGGCGTACGGACCGGAGGTCATCGACCGGCTGCACTGGATGTCGAACGTGCTGGGGCCGATGCTGGCCGCGGCGGTGCGCGCCCCGCTCGAGGCGGGCGCCGACCCGATCGATGTGAAGTCGATCCTGGCGCAGATGCTCCAGATGGGCGACGAGGGGCACAACCGCAACCGGGCGGGCTCGGCCCTGACGCTCCGGGAGCTGGCGCCGGCCCTCGCGGAGGTGGATGCGCCGGCGTCGGACATCTCCGCGGTGCTGCGGTTCATCGGCGGCAACGAGCACTTCTTCCTCAACCTCGGCATGCCGACGGCGAAGCTCGCGCTCGACGCCGCCCGCGACATCCCCGGCTCCACGATGCTCACCGTGATGGCCCGCAACGGCACCGACTTCGGCATCCAGACCGCCGGCACCGGCGACCGGTGGTTCACCGGCCCGGCGAACACGCCGGTCGGCCTGTTCCTCGGCGACTATGGGCCGGACGACGCCAACCCGGACATCGGTGACTCCGCGATCACCGAGACCTACGGGGTCGGGGGCTTCTCGATGGCCGCGGCGCCCGCGATCGTGCGGTTCGTCGGCGGCAGCGTCCCGGACGCGCTGGCGACCACCGAACGGATGTACCAGGTGACGCTGGCCGAGAACCCGGCGATGGCCATCCCGATCATGGGCTTCCGCGGTGCCCCGACCGGGATCGACGTCCTCAAGGTCGCGCGCACCGGCTGGCTGCCGCAGATCAACACCGGCATGGCCGGGAGGGTCGCCGGCACCGGCCAGGTCGGCGCGGGCCTCGTGCAGCCGCCGCAGGAGTGCTTCGAGCAGGCGCTGACCGCCCTCGCCGAGGCCGCCCGCACCGCCTGATTCCTGGGCGAGCGGTCAGGGTTCGAAGCGGTAGCCGCGGCCGCTCTCGGTCAGCAGGTGCTGCGGGGCGGCGGCGTCCGGTTCCAGCTTGCGGCGCAGCGTGGCCATGTAGACCCGCAGGTAGTTGGTCTGGTCGCGGTAGGTCGGGCCCCACACCTCCGTGAGCAGCCGAGCGTGGTCGACGACCCGGCCCGGATTGCGCGCCAGCACCTCGAGCAGGTGCCATTCGGTCGGTGTCAGGCGGATGTCCGAGCCATCGGCGGCGGTGACCCGCCCGGCGCCCAGGTCGATGGTGAAGGTCTCGGTGACCACGGTCGGCTCGGCGGGAGCCGCTGATCCGCGCCGGATCGCCGCCCGCAGCCGGGCGAGGAGCTCGTCCATCCCGAACGGCTTCACCACGTAGTCGTCCGCTCCGGCGTCGAGCGCGGCAACCTTCTCGCGGGACTGCTCGCGGGCCGACAGCACGAGGATCGGGACGTCGGTCCAGCCCCGCAGCCCGGCGATCACCTCGTTGCCGTCCAGATCCGGCAGCCCGAGGTCCAGCACCACGGCGTCCGGCCGATGGGCGGCGGCCAGCCGGAGAGCGCCCGCACCCGTATCCGCCGCGTGCACCTCGTACCCCCGGGCCCTCAGATTGATGGTCAGGGCGCGGACCAGCGCCGGATCGTCGTCGACCACGAGGACGGTGCTCACCGAACCGGCCGCGGGAGCACGGACGGGGCGAGCGGGAGGGTGAGCCGCATCGTCAGCCCGCCACCGGGTGTCGCGAGCGGGGTCAGCCCGGCGTGCATGGCCTCCGCGAAGCCACGGGCGACAGCGAGGCCGAGGCCGAGGCTCCCCGGCCCGCGGTCACCCAGCCCACCGGCGGCCGGCCCGGTCGCGAACGGCACGAACAGGGCGTCCCACATGTCGGGTGGGACACCAGGGCCGTGGTCGATCACGTCGCAGGCGAGCTGGTCGTCCGCGCGCCGCCCTCGGACAGTGACCTCACCCGGCCCTCCGTGACGGAGCGCGTTCTCGAGCACGTTGGCCAGCACGCGCTCGGCCAGGCCGACGTCGGCGATGACGTCCGGCAGGTCCTCGGGGATGTCGAGGACGACGCGCTGCAGACTGCCCAGGCTCAACAGCGCCCGCCCCACGAGTTCCTCGAGCCGGACCCGCTCGAGCGACGTGCTCACCGCACCGGCCTCGAGCCGGGAGGCGTCGAGGAGATTGCCCACCAGCCCTTGCAACCGGTCGGCGCCGGCCTCGATGGTGGCGAGCAGCTCCGCGCGCTCGGTCGCCGTCCAGTCGACGTCGTCCTGCCGGAGGCTGCTCACAGCCGCCTTGACGGCCGCGAGCGGAGTGCGCAGGTCGTGCCCGACCCCGGCGAGCAGGGCCGCCCGGACGCGATCGGCGGCCTCCAGCCGCGCCGCTTCGGCCGCCCGCGCCGCCATCCGGCGACCCTGCAGCGCGCCCGCCGCCGCGTCGGCGAAGCTGTCCAGCACCCGACGGTCGGCCGCGAACAACTCGGGCCCTCGGACACGCAGCACCAGGTCCGCTCCGGAGGGCACGGTCAGCTCGGTCTCGGCGTCGGGAGCTCCGTCGGCGGCGCTGGCCTCGACCACGGCCCATCCGCCGTCGACCCGCTCGAGCAGCGCGGCCTCGCGCATGCCGAACACCTGCCGCACCTGGCCGAGGAGATCGGTGAGCGTTCGGTGCTCGGCCAGCGCGGCGGATGCCAGCACCGACAGCGCCTCTGCCTCCGCGCGCGCCCGCGCCGCCTCGGCCCTACGGCGGGCGGCGACGTCGACGAACCAGCTGACCGAGCCGGCGACGACCAGGAAGGTCACCAGCACGACGAGCTGCTCGCCCGACGCCACGCGCAGGGTGCCGAACGGCCGGGTGAAGAACCAGTTGAGCACCAGCGCTGCCAGCAACGCTCCGGGCAGCGCCACGAGCCGGCCGCCGAGCAACGCGGTCGCCACGACCAGGAGGAGCACCAGGAGCACGGGGACGGCGAAGTCCAGTTCCCTGCGGACCGGGTTCCGCAGCGCGATCAGCGCGACCAGGCCGACCACCAGCACCACCACGCCGGCCCACACGCGTCGTCGGTCCAGCCCGGTGAAGCCCGCAGGCAGCGGTGCGGGACCGCGCGCCGGCGACGTGCTCACCTGGCCGAGGGTGCCACCGGCTCGGCCGGCTCAGCGGCGAACCGCTCCTCGGCGTCGACCACGCGCTGACTGGAGCGGAGCTGCCAGGGCACGCTGACCACCATCACACCGGGCTGGAACAGCAGTCGCGCCTTCAGCCGGAGCGCGCTCTGGTTGTGCAGCAACGCCTCCCACCAGTGCCCGACCACGTATTCGGGAACGAACACGCTGACGACATCGCGCGGCGACCGGCGCCGGATGGCGCGGACGTGGTCGAGCAGCGGCTGGGTGACGTCGCGGTAGGGGCTGTCGATGACGACGAGCGGGACCGGGATGTCGCGGCGGACCCACTCGGCGAACAGCCGGTCGGTCTCGGCCGGATCGACCCGCACCGTGACGGCGGTGAGGTCGTCGGGGTGGATCGCCCGAGCGAAGGAGAGCGTCCGCAGCGTCGGCTCGTTCACGCGCACCACGGGGACGACGGCGTGGATCCGGCTGGGCAGCACCACACCTCCGGGCCGCGGCGCGGCCTCGACGTCCACGGCGTCGTAGTGCCGGCGGATGCGCACCATCAGCAGGTAGAGCAGGGGCATCGCGATCACCACGATGTAGGCGCCATGGACGAACTTGGTGACCAGGACGATGAGCAGGACGACGGTCGTCGCGGCCGCGCCGGCGAAGTTGATCGCCTGGGACCGCCGCATCCGTCGTCGCTCGTGACCGGTCGCCGTCCGCAGCTCACGGCTCCAGTGCCGGACCATGCCGGACTGGCTGAGCGTGAACGACACGAAGACGCCGATGATGTAGAGCTGGATCAGCTTCGTGACGTCGGCGTCGAACGCCACGATCAGCAGCACGGCGAGGGCCGCCAGCAGGACGATGCCGTTGCTGAACACCAGCCGGTCGCCGCGCCGGCCCAGCTGCCGGGGCAGGTGACCGTCGCGGGCCAGCAGCGAGGCCAGCACCGGGAAACCGTTGTACGCGGTGTTCGCGGCCAGGACGAGGATCGCGGCCGTGAACGCCTGGAGGGCGTAGAAGGCCGGCCCGGAACCGAAGACGGCGAGGCCGATCTGGCTCAGCGCGGTCTTCTGCGCCTGCCCCTCGGGCAATCCGGTGAGGAGCGCGGGGTTCTCGGCCATGTGCACGTGCGTCACGACGGCCAGTGCGGTGATGCCCGCGAACATGACGATGGCCAGCGCGCCCATGATCGCCAGCGTCGTAGCGGCGTTGCGGGCCTTCGGGGGTCGGAAGCTGGGGACGCCGTTGCTGATGGCCTCCACCCCGGTCAGCGCGGTGCACCCGCTGGCGAAGGCGCGCAGCGCGAGGAAGACGGTCAGCAGACCGCCGGTCCGGTGGTCGGCGAGCAGGCCGTAGCCCGCGCTCTCGGCCGACAGCGTCTGGCCCAGCGACAGTCGCACCCCGGCGACGACCAGGAGCACCAGGACGACCGCCACGAACCCGTAGGTGGGCACGGCGAACGCCCGGCCCGACTCCTTGACGCCGCGCAGGTTGACCACGGGCAGCAGGACGACGAAGGCCACGGAGAGCAGCACAGCGTGCGGGACGAGGGAGGGAACGGCAGACGTGATGGCCGCGACCCCGGCGACGACCGACACCGCCACGGTGAGCACGTAGTCGACCAGCAGGGCGCTCGCCGCCACGAGACCGGCCCGGACGCCGAGGTTGTGGCGGCTCACCGCGTACGCGCCTCCGCCGTCGGGATAGGCGTGGCAGGTCTGCCGGTAGGAGGCGACCACGACGATCAGCAGGGCCACCACCGCCACGGCCAGCCACGGGGTCAGATAGAGCAGCGAGAGCCCGCCCAGCCCCAGGACGAGCACGATCTGCTCCGTCGCGTACGCCACGGAGCTCAGCGGGTCGGAGCAGAAGACGGGAAGGGCGAGGCGCTTGGGCAGCAGCGTCTCGCCGAGACGGTCGCTGCGCAGCGGACGCCCGACGAACAGCCTCTTCGGCCGGTGGAACACGGCGGGCCTCCTCGGGTGGAAGGCCCAGCGTCGACCGGCCGACCGGCCTGACAGGTGGTTCTTGACGGGTTGCTGACGCAGGACGCCGGCTTCTTGACGCGTTCTTGGCGTCCCTCGGAAAGGCGGCTGCCCCGATCACGTGGACGGACAGGTTCCGGACCCCGTCGGGCTCGCCGAGGCCGCGCCTACCGCCTGAGGACGTCGTCGGCCAGCGCGCGGCCAGTCCGTCCAGGTCGGCGCGGGCCTCGTGCGGCCGACGCCCTGGCCGAGGAGTCGCGCGCCGACGCGTCGTTACCTGCCCACGTCGCCGGGTAGTCCGCTGAGGACGTGGCCGCGCCCGTCGCCACGTCGAGCGGAGGGGACGCCATGGCCAGCTGCGAGGTCTGCGGCAACGACTACCGGCTCAGCTTCGAGGTGCACGCCGCAGGAGCGGTGCACGTGTTCGACAGCTTCGAGTGCGCAATCCACGCCCTCGCCCCGGTGTGCGAGCACTGTGGCGTCAAGGTCGTCGGGCACGGCGTCGAGGCGGACGGCACGTTCTTCTGCTGCGCCTCCTGCGCGCGCATGCACGGGCAGCCGGGGAGCGTGGCGGAGCTGGTCGACCACGCGGGCCGGGCGCCGGGCGAGCGCTGACCCCGGAGCGTCGGGCGCCGGACGTCCGGCTGGATCACCGGACCTCCGGCGCCCGGAGTTCCCGTCCCGCGCCGCCCGAGCGTTGCCCCTGAGGCGGGCATGTCGCGCCCGACAATGCCCGCTCCAGGGACAACGTTGCCCCCTTACCCGACGACGTCGTCGGTCAGCGCGCGGCCCGTCCGTTGCTGGTTGCCTCCTCGGACGCGCTGCCGCTATGCGTCGCCGTGTTCGGCACCGAGCCTCCGGCGGTCAGCCGGTAGGCCTCCGCCAGCTCGCGCAGGAGGTGAGCCTTCTCCGACGCCCGCAGTGCGGACTTCATGTTCGTCTCGGCCTGGTCCTTGATCGCGGTGAACAGGGCGTCCTGCGCTCCGCGCTTCGTCTGGTTCTGCACCGTATGTCTCCTCGTGCTGCGGCGACCCGACGTCGCGAGCCGCTCCGGGTGGGCCGCCCGGCGGGCGGTCTGCGTGCTGGCCTGCGACGTGGCGGCGGCCAGGCGCTGGTCGCCGCCACGTCGCAGGTGTGGTGCGTCGGGTCAGCCGCACAGGCGGAGCAGGCGCTCGATCATGTCGTGGCTCGGGAACCGGTCGGCCCGGATCTTCGCCAGGAGCACCTCGACGTAGTCGTCCCGCCGCCAGGGGGTGAGGATCCGCTCGATGTCGTCGAGCATCGTCGGCGACGGGTAGCGGTCGTTGTCCACCTTGTCCAGCAGCAGGTCGAGCACGGCGTCCCGGATGCTGAGCGTGTTGTGCAGCTGCTCGAGCACGTCGGGAGGGACGTCCAGCTCCGCCTGGTCAGCCATCGATGGTCTCCTCTCGGTCAGCGGGCGCCGGCCGGCTCGGGCTCACGTGCGCCCTCCTCGGCCTCCTCGTCCTCGTACTCCTGGTCCTCGGCCTGGTCCTCGTACTCCTCGTCCTCGTCGCCGGCCTCGTCCTCCGACGGTTCCTCCGACGACTCGTCCTCGGACCGGTCCTCCGCGGTGTCCTGCGCCTGCTGGTCCGCCGACTCCTCCTCGTCGGGCCCGCGCACGACCTCCCCGTCCCGGATCTCGCCGCGCCAGCTCCCGGTCTCCTCGCCGCTCATCATCACGAAGCGGCGGAAGTGCTTGAGGTCGAGCCGGGCACGGCGCCCAGCGGCGCGCCAGATGTTGCCGGTCTTCTCGAAGAACCCCTTGGGGTAGTACTCGATGACCAGCAGCACCTGGGTCAGGTCGTCGGCGAGCGGGTGGAACGTGACGACCCCCTTGGTGGTGCCCTTGTCGCCCTCGGTTGTCCACGCGATCCGCCGGTCGGGGATCTGTTCGGTGACCTTCGCCGTCCAGCTTCGACTGGACTTGAAGACCTTCACCTTCCAGTTGGTCTCCACCTCGTCGGTCTGGTCGACCGACTCGACGCCCTTCATGAAGCTGGAGAACTCCTGGAACTGGGTCCACTGGTTGTAGGCGACGTCGACCGGGACACCGATGTGGATGTCCTCGATGATGTTGATCACCTTCTGCTTGCCGCCGCCCCCGCCCCCGCCGAACATGCCCTTCACCTTCTCGGCGACACCGGACCCCACACCGCTGACCGCTGCCTTGACCGGGTTGTCCCCCTGGGCGACCTTCTTGATCGCCGTCGCGGCGGCCGTGCCGGTGAAGCCCCCGTCCTCCGCCTTGTTCTGCAGGTTGTCGGTCACCCCGGTGAGCCGGTCGCCGACCTTCCTGACCGCGTTGCCGCCCCGCGCACGGGCGTAGTCCTTGGCCGCGTCGCCGAGCTGGGAGACCGCGGGGTTCGACCTCAGGGTGTTGAGGAGGCCACCGCCCCGCTGCTGGCCCTCGCCGTTGCTGCTGGTCATGCCCGTGCTCCTTCCGTGCGGTTACGACGAGGCGCGCGGCCGGCGGGTGCTCCCCGCGTGGCCGGACCCCTCTCGGGCAGCTCGTCCTCGGGCGGCGGCATCGGCTTGGCCTTCTTGGCCGCGGGCCGCGCGCCCTTCGTGGCAGCGGGCGCGGCCTTCTTGCCGGCCGGCCGGGCCGCCTTCTTGGCCGCAGGCGCAGCGGCCTTCTTGGCCGGGGGCTGGGCGGCCTTCTTGGCCGGCCTCCGCTCCGGTGCTGCCTGGGCGGTCTGTGCCTCCTCGGGCTCCGCCTCGTCGGGCTCCTCCTCGTCCTCCTCCTCGGTGTCGGTCTCGGCGGTGGCGGCCTCGTCGCCTTCCGGCTCGTCCTCGTCGACGTAGTCCTCGTCGTCCTCGTCGACGTAGTCCTCGTCCTCTTCCTCGGTGTCGGCTTCGGCGGTGTCGCCTTCGGGCTCCTCCTCGGCGTACTCCTCGTCGGCCTCGCCGGTCTCGGCCGCGGCGGTCTCGCCCTCGTCGGGCTGCTCCTCGGCGGCGCTCGTGGCCTCGTCGTCCGACGCAGCGGACTCCTCGTCGCGCGCGCGGTCCTTCTTCTTCTTCCTGCGGCCGACCAGGCCGGTCACCGTGCCGCCGCCACTGGTGAGCGCGGCGGCGCGCCCGCCGACGTCCTCGGTCGCGGCCTGCGTGGCCTTGCCGCCCTTCTCGGCCGTCTCGCCGGCCTTCTCAGCAGACTCGGAGAGCGTCTTGGTGCGCTCCTGGAGCGCCGCGGTCAGCACACCGATCTGGTTCTCGAAGGTGGCGGCCGCGACGCGGCGGCCCGCCTCGAGAGCCGGTCCGCGCAACTGCATCAGCAGTTGTTGCGCCTCGGGCGTCTGCGCCGCGGAGAGCAGTCCGTCCCGCAGCATGCGCTTGGGGTCCTTGGCGCCGGCCATCCACATCGCGAAGCTGATCGCGGCCCGGCCCTTCTTGAAGCGGCCCAGCAGGTAGCCGCCGATGGCGGCTGCTCCGACTTTCAGCATGGCCGGATTGGGGGTCTCAGTCACTCTGCATTCCTCCTCATGGCCCGGGACGCGTCCCGGCCGAACGGTGCGGTTTTAGTAGGCCGACCCCCGTACCGGCACGTGTGTTGCTCAGGTCATCCGGATCCGGCTCACCACCCCCACTGGGAGGCGGGTTCCGGCGACGGACCGACGTCCAGGTCGTCGAGGAAGCTGTAGACCGGCAGCGGGCCGATGTACTCGATGCGCGCCCGGTTGCCGAGGGCGGCCTGCAGCCGGCTCACTGCGGCGTCGGCGTCGTCCAGGCGGTCCCGCCGCACGAGGTAGGCGATGCGCCGCAGCTGCTCGTCGCCGTGCAGGACGGCCGAGCGCTCGGCGAGCTCTTCGAGCTCGGCGGTCCACTCCTCCACCAGCGCGGACTGGTGCTCGGCCACCCGGGTGGCCGTCGCCTCGCCCAGCGCGAGCCGCTCGGACAGCCCCACTCCCGGCCCCCCGAGCCGCTCGGCCATCCGGCGCAGGTCCGGATCGGCGTCGCGGACGGCGGCGACCGAAGCATCGGTGTCGAAGACGACGTCGAGCCGGAGCTCGATCAGGTCGGCGACGGCCGCCAGCCGCTGCTCCAAGAGACCGGCCTCGGGGTCCAGCACCTCCTCGCGCACGGCGTCGTCGTCCGGCGCGACGGTCCCGAACGCGACCGGGAGCACCGGGAGGCCGGCCGCCACGACGGCGATCAGCAGATCCAGGTGCGGCTCGGCGTCCTGCGCAGTGAGCTCCCGGTCCGGCGCCGGCGACACCAACGCCCCCACCGGGCCGGCGGTCACCGCCCGCGGCCGCAGAGCGTCGGGGAGGCCGACCCCGGGAAGGTCGGCGTCCTCCGCGCGCAGGATCCCGTGCACCAGAAGCACCATCAGCCACGCGCCGGTGCTCGTCGGGAGGCCGGCGCGGAGCGGTCCCGGCGGCGCTCGGCCGGCTGCTCCTCCCGCTCGTCCTCGTCGTCGTCCCCGCCGCCGATGCCCAGCGTCTCCTTGATCGACTCCTTCGCGCCGGTGAGGGCGCCCTTCGTCTTGGTCCGGGCGCCGCCCTCGCGCATGTTGTCCATCAGCCCAGGCAGACCGGCCACCTGCTCCGACGGCTGCAGGTCGAGCCGGTTGACCGCCTCGGCGAAGCGCAGGTAGGTGTCCACGCTGGCGATGACGATCCGCGCGTCGATGGTCAGCAGCTCGATGCCCACCAGCGAGACCCGGACGTAGGCGTCGATGACGATGCCCTTGTCGAGGACGACGTCGAGGACGTCGGCCAGGCTGCTGGGTCGGGGTGCACGGCTGGCGGTCGTCATGGTCATGAGGTCCTCCATCGGGAAGTCGAGGTCCGGGCGGTTGAGCGGGCGGTTCTGGTCTCCTGTCTGAGCACGGCGTCGAGGTCGAGCGGCAGGTAGATGTCGTCGGGCCGGACGCCGAAGTGCTCGATCAGCTCGTCGAACGTCGTCTCCAGGTCCATCAGCGCGCGGCCGAGCCGCTCGACCTCGGCGTCGCTGAGGTCACCGGCGTCCACCCGACGCAGCGCCTGGCGCTCCACCACCTGGCGGACGACGTCCAGCAGCGTGACGACGAGCCGACCGAGGCCGCGGCCGACGTCCTCGCCGCTGCCGGCCAGACGCTGGGCGGGGGGCATACGCGAGTCGGTGGTCACCAGGGCCTCCCCGGGGCCGTGGTGTCCGTGGGCTGGACGGCGGTGAGCAGCAGCCGGAGATCGAGCCGGACCAGGTCGATGCCCGCGAGGGAGATGACGACGTCACCGCCGACGTAGGCGCCGCGATGGACCACCCGGTCGAGCAGTTCGACCAGACTCGTGCCGCCGCTGCTGGTGCCGCCGAGGATCCCGGGCTGCTCACGGACCATCGGAGCCCCCCGGGGTCAGGGCGACGAAGGAGTACGGGGGCCACGGTCCGGTCACCTCGAGCGCCAGGCCCCGCGACTCCAGGTCTTCGGTGAGGTGCTGCACCTCGCCCAGGAACCCCGCCTCCTCGTCGATCGGCACCAGGTAGGCCATGTCCAGCAGCAACGAGGAGCCCGGGGACCCGCCACGCCGCAGCGACTCCGTGACATGTCCGGCGAGCCCGTCCTGCAGCCGCTCCGCGCACTCCCCGGCGGTGCGGGTGAGGTCGTCCTCCCGTTGCAGCGCCTCCCGCCGCCGGGACAGGTACTCGGTGCCGCTCAGGCCCTCCCGCTGTCCCCCGCCGGCGAGCGCCGGTTCCGCCCCGGCGGTCAGGGTGCGCACGAGCCGGACGCCCCACTCGCGGGCGGTCCCGATCCGCTGGAGCTGGTCGCGGGCGGACCCGGCATGGCTGCGGAGCAGCCGCCGGGCGGCCTCCTCGTCGGGAACGACAGTGCCGAACCGGAGCGGGAGCACGGGGCCCGCGTCGGCAGCGGCGCGGACCACCGCGTCGTGCCCTCGGGCGAGCAGGGCGAGGCGGCCGGTCTCGGACAGGTCGTCGGGGTCGACCTCGAGCTCGTCCGGGGCGACCGGGCTGACCAGGAGGCCGAGGTCGTCCTCCCGCACGACGTCGATGGGCCGTCCGGTGGTCAGAGCGGGACCGTCGGACGGGTAGCGCAGGTCCCCCCAGGCGACGGCGTAGGCGTACAGCGCCCGGGCCGGCGCCGGCACCCGCGCCGGCGGCGGCGGCGCGACGTCGTCCCGGCTCTCCAGTGCGTCGTCGTCCCGGGTCTCCAGCGCCCGCGCCACGATGGCGTCGGTCAGCAGGTCGGCCAGGCGTGCCTGGGCGCGCTCCCGCGCCGTCACGAGCGCAGCCGCCAGCACCTCCGCCGCCACCTCGCGCGCCACCCGGTCGATGCCTCCGGACTCCCCCTGCCCGGTCATCAGCGTTCGGCTTCCCTCGGCTCGGCCGCGAGCTCCGGCCGATGTCGTCGGAGTTCTTCCTCGAGTGCCGCGATGCGCTGTTGCAGCGCCTGGACGTCGCTCTCGCTCGCGCCGACGGCGTCCGGCTGCGCCTTCTGACCGGTGAAGAACGGGTCGTGAGACCACCAGTCGAGGCCCATCTCGCGGGCGGTGTCGGCCGAGGAGACGAAGAGGCGGACCTTGAGGGTCAGCAGCTCGATGTCGAGGATGTTCACGACGATGTCGCCGGCGATGACGATGCCCTTGTCGAGCACCCGTTCGAGGACGTCGGCGAGCGAGTCCGGCTGACGGCCGAAGCCGCCGGGCACGGCACCGGACGAGCGGCGCAGGGACGGTTCGACGGTCATGACTGGTCCACCGACCCGCGCGTGAACCGACGGAGCCGCTCGTACCCGCAGAGGGTGCCGAGGGTGTCGACGTCGACGCGGTACGTCGCCATGACGCTGGTCGTCGTCGGCACGCGTTCGAGCTCGACGACGTCGACCAGGACGGACCAGCCGTCCTTCTCGCGGCGCACACCGGTGGCGGCCACTGGATCGAGTTGCGTCAGGCCGGCGAACTGGGCCAGCGCACCCCGCACGATTGCGACGAGGCCCCCGTGATCTTCGCCGAGAACACCGTTCTCGGACACTGAACAACCCACTCTGCTCGGGGTCAGGATCTCCCTACGGCTACCCGGGGACCCGGTGACCAAACGACACCGGACCCGCTGGAGGCACGTCCGCGCCGATCGATCTTCCGTGCGGAGGGAGACGGAACGGCTTCCGGTGCCCTGTTCAGCGGGACGCGGGGACGGCGCGCAGCCGGTCGAGCAGGGTGTCGAACATGGCCAGTTCGTTCGAACTGAAGCCCTCGAACACGGTGCGCAGGTTGGCCGCGTGCGCCTCGGAGGCCTCGGCGAGCTTCGCGCGCCCGGCAGCCGTGATCGCGGCGTAGGCGACCCGACGGTCGCTGGTGCACGGCACCCGATCGACGAGTCCGGCCGCCGCCATGCGGTCGACCAGCCGGGTCACGCCACCGGTCGTGAGCGTCACCTGCTCGGCGAGCCCGCTCATCGTCAGCTGACCGTGCTCGGAGCGCGCCAGCCGCACCAGCACCTCGAACCACGCGTGCGGCAGGCCGAACCGGCCCTCCAGGTCGGCGCCGAGCCGCCGCTCCAGCCGGCTCTGAACCTCCACCAGCCGCCCGAACGTGGTGATGAGTGCGTCGTCGCTCGGGGAGTTCGGGGTCACGGGAGAAAAGTTACCTCGTCAGTAGTTGACTGTGCAAACATCTGGGGTAACGTCCTCTTCGTGCTCAACATCTGAGCCGTCAACTATCTGGAGGAGTTCGACATGCGCATCGCAGTCATCGGGGCAGGCAACGTAGGCGCCGGCTTCAGCCGGGCCGCCGTCGCGGCAGGGCACGACGTCGTCGTCAGCGCCGCCCACCCGGAGAAGGCCCAGGCCCTCGCCTCCGAAATCGGCGCCCGGTCGGCGGCGAGCAACGCCGAGGCCGCCCAGGGCGCACAGGTCGTGCTGCTCGCCGTCCCCGCCGCCGAGGCTCCGGCCGTCACGGCCGAGGTGGTCCCGGCCGCGCCCGGCGCCGTCGTCGTCGACGCCACCAATCCGCTCAACGCCACGTTCGACGGGCTCGCCATCGAAGGCACCTCGGGTGCCGAGGCCGTGCAGCGCGCCGCCGGCAGCACCCCGGTCGTCAAGGCCTTCAACACCGTCTTCGCCAGCCGCTACGCCGCCCCGGCCGAGCAGGGATCCCCGCTGACGGTCCTCGTGGCCGGCGACGACGCGGCGGCCCGCGGCACCGTCGCCGAGCTGGCCACCTCGCTCGGTTTCGCACCGGTCGAGGCCCCGAGCCTCCGCTTCGCCCGGACGCTCGAGGAGCTTGGCTTCCTCAACATCGCGCTGAACGCCGGCAACGGCTGGGCGTGGCAGAACCACTTCCAGGTCGTCGGCCCGACCTCCGTCTGACCCGGCGCATCGCGGAGCGGTCGGCGCAGCGCTACGAGCAGCCGGGCACCTGTCCGGCGGGCAGGCGGACGGCGAGCAGCGCGACGTCGTCGTCCACCCGGTCACCGAGGCCCTCGAGGAGGCCGTCGCACAGTCGGTCGAGCGGCTCGCGGCCGATCCGCCGGAGCTCCTCGACCAGCAGTGCCGTCCCGTCGTCGAGGGCCCGGTCCCGGCGCTCGACCAGGCCGTCGGTGTAGAAGACCACCGTGTCGCCCGGTGTCAGCGGCACCTCGTGGTCGACCCGCTCGGCGTCGGCGGACACCCCGAGCAGCCGGTTAGGGGTGCGCTCGAGCAGCTGCAGGGTGCCGTCGGCGCAGACGAGGACCGGCGCGGGGTGGCCGGCGTTGGACCAGCGGAGCACCGCGTTCCCGTTCTGTCTCGGGTCGATCGACGCGACCGCCAGGGTGACCAGCGTGGTGATCCCCAGGCTGGCGAACGCACGGTCCATCGCGGTGAGCACTCCCGCGGGCGACCCGGACTCGCAGTGGGCGATGCCGCGCAGCATGCCGCGGGTCTGGGCCATGGTCGCCGCGGCCGGGGCGTCGTGCCCCGCGACGTCACCAATCACGAGCATCGTGGTGCCGTCCGGGGCGCAGAACGCGTCGTACCAGTCGCCGCCGACCTCGGCGTGCCGGGTGGCGGGCAGGTAGCGCACCTCGGTCTCCAGACCCGGCACCTGGGGCGGGTCGCCCAGCAGGTTGCGCTGCAGCGCCTCGGCGACCTTGACGACCGCTCGCGTCGTCGCCGCCTGGGCGCTCATGCTCCTCAGCTGCTCCTCGCGGCGGTGCCGGAGGCTCACGGCGAGCACGGCGAGCGCCCCGCCGACGGCGACGCCGAGGAGCCGGACGACCTGGGTCAGGATCGTCCCGGTCGTGTACTGCTGCTCCAGCACGCCCAGCAGTGCGGCTACGGCGAGGGCGAGCAGCCCGTAGACCGCCGTCGTCCGCCGGTTCAGCGCGGTGGCCGCGATGAGCGGCGCGATGACGACGAGGCTGATGACCACCTGGCCGCGGCCGTTGAGGATCTCGACCAGCGCGACGAGCGCCAGGACGGCCAGCGGCAACGTGTGCTGCGCGCGGCTGGTCCAGTGCACTCCGAGCCTTTCGTCCACCGACCATGGAGGGCCGCGCTGTCGACCGGCCGCAAATGTAGTTGACGCCGGCCGCGATCCGTTTCAGCCGCCGAATGGGCTCGGGGAGAGCGGGCGCGAGCGCCTTGGCTGAAGAGTCTCCAGTTTCTTTTGGGACAGGAGTTGATACTGCGCGGTCCCCGGCCGAAGAGAGGTCCGTCAACGAAAAGGCGCAGTCGTCGTCGAAGCCGGATGACCCCATCCGGGCGGCCCTGAGCCACTGAGAGAACAGGACCCCTGCAATGCGCAAGTCGCGCGTTCTGCTCGCCGGTGTCGCGGTTGCCGCTGCCGGCGTCGCCACCTCCGCCTTCACCGCCAGCAACACCATGCCGGCCGACAGCGTCCTCGGTTACGGCGAGGTCCAGGTGACCGGTGCCACGGTGACCTCGGTCGCCTACAACCGGGACTCCGGCGACAGCAGCATCCTGACCGACATCGTGTTCACCACCTCCACGACGATCACCACCGAGACGGGCACCCTGACGCTCAAGATGGGGTCCACCCCCGTCGAGGTCGCGACGTGCGTCCTGGCCGGCACCGCCGGCTCGCAGACCTTCACCTGCGCCACCACGGCCTCGCTCGACTCGTTCGACACCGTGGGCCTGACGGTCGCCTCCTAACCCTTCTCGGACGGGCGGGGCGGCCGGAACCGGCCACCCCGCCCTCTTGGACCGGTGCCTTCGCCATGAATGCCGTCCCCAGAGCCGCCAGCATCAGCGCCGCCGCCGCGCTGGTGCTGGCGGCTGTGTGGATGTTCTGGCCCCTGACCCTCGGCGGGGGGACGACGTACGTCACCACCCACGGGATCAGCATGGAACCCCGGTTCCACACCGGGGACCTGGCCATCCTGCGCTCGGCCGGGAGCTACTCGGTCGGTGACATCGTCGCCTACCGGAGCGACCTGCTCGACACGATCGTCATGCACCGGATCGTCGACATGGACGGCGACCGCTTCGTGATCCAGGGGGACAACAACGACTGGCTCGACGAGGAGCGCCCGACGGAGGACGAACTCCTCGGCACTCTGCTCCTCCGGGTCCCCCAGGGCGGAAGGGCGATCGGCGTGCTCACCTCTCCGGGCGCCCTGGGTCTCGTCGGCGTCGCGGCACTCGCCCTCGTGGGGGCGGCTCGCCGGCCGCGACGCGGGCGGCACAACCACCGCGCCCCGCGCCGGCGGATCCCTCGTGCGTCGCCGGCCTTCTCCGCTCCGGTCCGCGCGTACGCCCGGCAGCTGGCGCTCGGCGCCGGGGGCGTCGCGGTCCTCGCCGGGGTCGGCGGCGGGATCCTGCTGGCACTGCCGTCCACCCAGACGGAGTCCCGCAGCCTGCAGGTCGTCCAGCAGGGCGAGTTCAGCTACCGCGGCACCGCCGAGGCCGGCACGACGTACCCGGACGGGGTCGTGGCGACCGGTGACACCGTGTGGACCCAGCTCGCCACCGGACTCAGCGTCTCGTTCACCAACACCGTCAGCGGTCCCGACCTCGCGGGCCTGCAGGGCGCGCTCCGCCTCGACGTCACGGTCGCCTCGCCCGACGGCTGGAGCACCTATCTGAACAGCAGCCCGGTCGTCGCCCTCGACGACGGGTCGGCCACCGCATCGGTGCCGATCGACACGGCCCGGGCCACCGACCTGCTCAGGCGGCACTACGCCGAGATCGGCACGAGCGCCGGGCAGGCGACGCTGACCGTCACCCCTGCCGTCGCCACCACCGGCACCGTGCGCGGTCGGTCCTTCGAGGCGGGCTCGCTCCCCGGGCTCGACTTCACCCTCGACGCCACGTCGCTTCGCCTCGCCGGCGAGCCCGACACCGTTCTGGCGCCCAGCACCGAGACCGCCGTCGCGGTCGACGAGGTGGTGCCGCGGACCCTCCCGGTCCTGTCCCTGGAGCTCCCGATCGGTGTCGCCCGGGCGCTCGCTGCCGTGGTCCTCGCGGGCGCGCTGATCACGCTCGGGGGGGCGCTCTGGATCGGCCGGACCGGACGCGGTGACGTCGCCGACGAGTTCGTCGTCCGGCACGCGGCACGGATCCTCCCCGTGGCGACCTTCGACCCGGGGGGCGCCGTCATCGACGTCGCGGACCCCGAGGCCCTGCACCGGGTCGCCGAGCGGTTCGACACCCTTGTCCTGCACCACGCCGGGCCCGAGGAGGACGTCTTCGCGGTGCGGGACGTGGACATGACCTACCGCTTCGTCGTCCCGGGCGGCAGCGCGGCCCGGGGGCGTCCGCCCGTTCCCCAGAAGACGCCCGCGCCGGTCCCGGAGGACCTCACCGGACCGCTGCCCGTTGTTCCTCCGCCGCTGCCGCCCAACGGCAGCCTCTGGGGCCGGCTCGCCCCGACCTGACGCCGGTCGCTCAGGCCCTGACGATCGCGGCGACCGGGCCGCCACCGGACGGGCCCTGGTGCACCGCGGCCACCGACACGAAGACGGCGGGGTCGCCGGTCACCGACGCCGTCACGCCGCCGACGCAGGCCTTGATCTGGCGGTGCCAGGAGACGTCGGAGTCGTCGAGCATCGCGTTGCGGCGGCCGCGCACCTTGCCGTCCGGCGAGGCCTCGCACTTGAGGAACACGTTGACCAGCCGGTCGCCCAGGTCGGTGTGGTGCGGCCGGTCGGGCAGCTCCAGGCCGGCGTCGCGGATGGCGTTCCAGATGCCGTCCTGGTCGAGGGCGTCCTTCATGACCGAGTGGCCGACGCGGTAGCTGCCGCCGTGCCCGCGGGCGTTGCCGACGACGACGATCTGCGCGCGGTCCAGCTCGACGCCCGACGAGCAGGACGCGACGGAGCTGAACAGGGAGAGGTCGTGCATGACCTGCTCCTGCTTCGGCATCTCGGTCTCGCCGAGCGCCACGGCGATGCCCAGCGCCGTCGTGCCGTTGGAGATGTCCATCGAGCCGTGCGGCTCCTCCAGGATGGTGGTCTTCCCGCGCTCGCGGGCGTCGCGGATCGTGTCGATCGTCAGCAGCGGCGTCTTGGTCTGCACGTAGTGCACGTCGGCCGGGTCGGTGATGCCGGCCGCCTCCATGGCCCGCCTCACTCCCTCCGCGACCTTCTCCACCATCGACACGCGGCCGATGTCCTCGGGCAGCAGGACGTCGCTCATCGCGTAGCCCACGGTCAGCCGCGGCTCGTCGGTCTTCTCGATCGAGTCCTCGGGCAGCGTCGCGAAGATCGTGGCATGCGGGCTGATGACGCCGTCCGTGCCGCCCGACCACACGATCGGGATCTCCTTGACCTCCTCGAGCGGGCGCGAGCCCTTCTCCACGAGCACCTCACGGAAGGCACGGTCGGCGATGATCCGCGTGTAGTCGTTGATGCCCCCGTTACCCTCGGTCTTGCCGATGACGGCGATGACGCGGTCGGCCTCGATCACGCCGTCGTCGATGAGCTTGGCCAGCTCGGAGGCGTCACTCACGTTGTGCAGCGGGACCTTGCGGACCTCGATCGGTGCGGGCACGGCAGTTCCTCTCAGCGGTGGGTGAGAACGGTGCCGGCGTCGTCCCCCTGGACGGCGTCGGCGATGTGCTCGAGTGACGTGATGACGGCGCGGCTCCCGCCACCCTCGACGAAGCGGAGGGCGGCGTCGACCTTGGGGCCCATGCTGCCGCGGGCGAACTGACCGGCCGCGGCGTGCTCGCGCAGCTCGGCGGCGGTGACCCGGCCCAGCGGACGGGCGGACGGCGTTCCGAAGTCGACCATCACGTGGGGGACGTCGGTCGCGATGACCAGGGTGTCGGCCTCCACCTCGCGGGCGAGGATCGCGGCCGTCAGGTCCTTGTCGATGACGGCCTCGACACCGCGCAGAGCCGGACCGTCCCGGCCGTCGTGGGTGACAGGGATGCCGCCACCACCGGCGCAGACGACGACGAAGCCGGCCGCGCTGAGCGCATGGATGGCGGGGGAGTCGACGACGGACCGCGGTTGGGGGGAGGCGACCACCCGCCGCCACCCCTTCTCGCCGCGGTCCTCCCACACCTGCCCGAGCGCGACGAACCGTTCCGCCTCCTCGCGCGGGAGGAAGCGGCCGACCGGCTTCGTCGGCTCCCGGAAGCCGGGGTCGTCGGCGTCGACCAGCGTGCGGGTGACCAGGCCGGCGGTGCGCTGGGGGAGGCCCCGGGCCTCGAGTGCCGCGTCCAGTTCGTCGGCGAGAGTGAAGGCGATCGTCGCCTGGGTCTGCGCGACGTTCCAGTCCAGCGGCACGGGCGGGACGACGTGGGCCGCCATCTCGTTCTTGACCAGCAGGTTGCCCACTTGGGGGCCGTTGCCGTGGGTCAGCACGACCTCGACGCCGGCGGCCACGACCTCCGCGACGTGGCCTGCCGCCTCGCGGATGGCGTCCCGCTGGGCGGCAGGTGTCGCGGACCCGTCGGGGCCGGTCATCGCGTTGCCGCCGAGGGCGATCACGACACGGCGAGACGTCACGCAGCGGACCCTAGCCGGATTTCTCTTAGCGGTGAAGTACTCGTCGGGTGGAGAGTGGCCGGGATCAACGGCGCCAGAAGTCGAACAGGTCGCGGCCGGGACGGAAACCGGCCGCCTCCACGACGTCGACCGCCAGGTCGAACTTCTGGCCGACCGCCGTCGGGGCGTGGGCGTCGCTGCCGAAGCTGACCGCCTCGCCGCCCTCCTCGTGGAACCAGCGCACCTGGTCGGCCGAGGCCAGCGGGCTCGTCGTGTTCACCTCGAGCGCCCGGCCCGTGCGGGCCAGGGCCCGGAACACCGCCCGGTACTCCTCCTCGAAGTCCTTCTCGACGTACCGGTCGTGCCCGCCGGGCCAGTAGCGGCGCGGGAAGTCCACGTGCGCGAGCACCTGGAAGACGTCGCTCTCCTCGATCATCTCGACGAGCGCAGCCAGGTAGCGGCGCATCGTGGCGTCGGCGTCGGAGTAGAGCAGCCGGCCGACCCCGACCAGATGACCGTCGAGATCGAGCGAGTGCAGCGAGCCGAGGACCCGGTCGACGGGGGAGTCGCGCAGGTGCGCCGCCACGCTGGCCGCGAAGAGGTGCGGCTCACCGGTCTCCACACCCGACCAGATCCGCAGCCCGGGAAAGCGCTCCCGGACCTCGGTCAGCTCGGCGAAGTAGCCCTCGACGTCGATCGGCAGCTGGTGCGCCGGGTGCCGGCCGAGCAGCCCGTCGGTGGTCGCCCGGTCGTCGTCCAGCCAGTCGGTGAAGTCCAGGTGCTCGGTGAAGGCGATCGCGGGGAGCCCGAGCGCGACCGCCCGCTCGCAGGCCCTGCGCATGGTGGACGACGTCGGGGTGTCCCATGACCACCCGGAGTGCACGTGGTTGTCCGGTGGCCTCATTGCTGTGGATTCTCCCCCACTGTCCCCACCTGCCGCTCGCGGACGGCTTCTGTCGGTCGCCCTGCCTACTGTCGTCGCATGAGCACCGCTGCGCCGCCGTCCGAGCTGACCGCCGAGGCCCTCGAGGTGTTGCGGGAGCTCACCGGCCGGCCCGACGCGGTGTTCCGGGAGGGGCAGGACGCCGCCGTCTCCGCCCTGGTCGAGCGGTCCCAGCGGGCACTGGTCGTGCAGCGCACCGGCTGGGGCAAGTCGGCGGTCTACTTCGTCTCCACCGCACTCCTGCGCCGTCGCGGGGCCGGCCCGACGCTGCTCGTCTCCCCGCTGCTGGCGCTCATGCGCGACCAGGTGGCCGCGGCCGCCCGCGCCGGCATCCGCGCCGTCGAGATCTCCAGCGCCAACATGACCGAGTGGGACGACATCGCGGCCCGCCTGACCGCCGACGACGTCGACGTCCTGCTGGTCTCACCGGAGCGGCTGACCAACCCGCGGTTCCGCGAGGAGCAGCTGCCGGGGCTCGTCGCGCGCTGCGGGCTCGTCGTGGTCGACGAGGCGCATTGCGTCTCCGACTGGGGCCACGACTTCCGCCCCGACTACCGGCGCATCCGAGACCTGCTCGGCACCCTGCCCGCGGGTACGCCGGTGCTGGCGACGACGGCGACGGCGAACGAGCGCGTGGTGGCCGACGTCGCCGAGCAGCTGGGCGCCGGCGGGGTGCCCGTGACGACGGTCCGCGGCCCGCTGTCCCGCGACTCGCTGCGGCTGGGCGTGCTCCGGCTGCCCAGCGACCGCGCGCGGCTGGCCTGGCTGGCGGCCCACCTGGGCGACCTGCCGGGCAGCGGCATCGTCTACACGCTCACCGTCGCCGCGGCCGAGGAGACCGCCGCGCTCCTGCGGGACGCCGGCCACGAGGTCCGGGCGTACACCGGCCGCCTCGACGACGCCGACCGCAGGGACGCCGAGGAGGCCCTGCGGAACAACGAGGTGAAGGCACTGGTCGCCACCTCGGCCCTGGGCATGGGCTTCGACAAGCCCGACCTCGGTTTCGTCGTGCACCTCGGGGCGCCCTCGTCGCCGGTCAGCTACTACCAGCAGGTGGGCCGCGCCGGCCGTGCCGTCGAGCACGCCGACGTGCTGCTGCTCCCCGGCCCGGAGGACCTCGCGATCTGGCAGTGGTTCGCCACCTCCTCCATGCCCCGCGAGGACCACGCTGCCGCCGTTCTCGGCGCCATGGCCGACGGCAAGGCGTGGTCGGTGGCGCGCCTGGAGACGGTCGCCGACGTCCGCCGCTCCCGGCTGGAGCTGTTGCTCAAGGTGCTCGCGGTCGACGGCGCCGTGGAGCGCGTGCAGGGCGGCTGGCGATCCACGGGACAACCGTGGGTCTACGACGCCGACCGCTACGCCCGCGTCACGCGCACCCGCGAGGCCGAGCAGCGGGCGATGATCGCCTACGCCCGGCCGGTGGACGAGGCGCACTGCCGGATGGCCTTCCTCCAGGAGGCGCTGGACGACCCGACCGCCGCCCCGTGCGGCCGCTGCGACGTGTGCGCGGGCCCCTGGTACTCCGCGGACGTCCCCGAGGCGGCCGCCGAGGCCGCATCGGCCGTGCTCGACCGGCCCGGCGTCGAGCTCGCCCCGCGTGCCCAGTGGCCCACCGGAGCCGACCGGCTCGGCGTGGACGTCAAGGGCAAGATCGCGCCGTCGGATGCCCTCGAGCCGGGCCGGGCGGTCGCCCGGCTGACCGACCTGGGCTGGGGCCAGCGGCTGCGCACCCTCCTGGGCGACGACGGCGTCGGCGGCGTGGTGACCCTCGACCACGAGGCGCCCGGCATCGAGGAGGACCCGGACGCCGCCTTCGACGTGCCGGTGCGGCGCTCGATCTCCGACGTGCCCCCGGACGACGACCTGCTCAAGGCGTGCGCCCGGGTGCTGGCCGCCTGGGACTGGAAGGAGCGGCCCGGCGCTGTCGTGGCGATGCCGTCGCGGCGCCGTCCCCAGCTCGTGAGCGGCCTGGCGCAGGGGCTCGCCCGACTGGGTCGGCTGCCGTACCTCGGGGAGCTGACCCTGCAGCACGGTGGGCCGACCGGGCAGCCGGGAGGCAACAGCGCCTTCCGGCTGGCGGCGGTGTGGGACCGGGTCGTCGTCGGCCCCGAGCTGCGGGAGCGACTGGCCACGGTGACGGGCCCCGTGCTCCTGGTCGACGACCTCGCCGACTCGCGCTGGACGATGACCGTCGCCGGCCGCGAACTGCGCCGGGCGGGAGCCTCCGCCGTGCTGCCGTTTGCTCTGGCCCTCACCGCCTGAACCGGCGGTATCCACAGGTTTTCGCACACATGTGCGAAAGCCCGGAGTAGCGTGCACCCATGGAGCTCGCTCACCAGCCGTCCATGTGGGACCTGGCCGAAGAGGCGACGCTCGGCCCGCTCACCGGCGCGGTGACCAGGCACGAGCTCGGCCGCGGCGCCTGGGTGGATCACCTGCCCGGCTGGATCTCCGGCTCGGACGAGATCCTCGAGGTCCTGCTGGGCGACATCGGCTGGCGGGAGGACCGCCGGCAGATGTACGAGCGCGAGGTCGCCGTCCCCCGGCTGCTGCGCTGGTACGGCGGCGATGAGACGCTGCCGCACCCGCTGCTCGCCGAGGCGCGCGAGGCGCTCAACGCCTACTACGGCCCTGAACTCGGGGAGCGATTCGTCAGCGCTGGTATGTGCCTGTACCGCGACGGCCGGGACAGCGTGGCCTGGCACGGCGACCGCATCGGCCGCGGGCGCTCCGCCGACACGATGGTCGCCATCGTCTCGTTCGGGTCGCCGCGGCCGCTGATGCTGCGACCGGTCGGAGGCGGCCACAGCCTGAAGTTCCCGCTGGGGCACGGCGACCTCGTCGTCATGGGCGGCTCCTGCCAGCGCACCTGGGAGCACTGCATCCCCAAGACCGCCAAGCCCGTCGGGCCGCGCGTCAGCGTCCAGTTCCGTCCCCGCGGTGTCGCCTGAGACAGGACCCCGCCCTCCTCGCGCCCGTCCGCTCCGTGTGGGCACCCGGACCGGACGAGGACATGGACCCGCGTGCAGGGGGCTCCGGAAGCCGTGTACTGTTGCTCCTGCGCCGCGCGGCCCGGGAGGGCCGCCGGACCAGCCCCTCGCGGGGAACAACTGGAAACCGGCGTAGTGTTGGACATCCAGCCAGACACGAGGGCCCGGAAGGGTCGAGTTTCTGCGCGTCCGCTCTTTGAGAACTCAACA
>DATHAK010000111.1:0-6096 GCA_035296685.1 Blastococcus sp. | reverse complement strand
TCGGGGGACGCGTCGCCGCCGGACTGGGCGCAGCCCGGGCTGCGCACCGTCGAGGCACCGCCGGCCGCCGGCGTGCGCGAGCGGTACGCCGAGGTGCGCGGCCGGACCGACGGCCAGTAGCCCGCGACGACATCGGCGATGTGGTCGTCATCCGGGCTCGGTGGCGACCAGATCGCCGATCTCGCCGCGTAGGACGCGGGCAACATCGTCCGGGTGGGTCTGCACCGTCATGTGCGCGGCTCCGGGCACCTCCACGAGCCGGCCGCGCGGTGCGCTGCGCACCAGGTGCCGCGCCCAGTCCGACGGGCAGAGCCGGTCCCGGCTCCCGCGGACGACGACGACGGGCACGGCCACCGAGGCCAGTCGCTGGTCCAGCCGGTCGGGTGCCGCCCTGCGCCAGAGCGCCGCCATCGCGCGCGGGCCGGTGCGCCACCACTGGGCGACGACCAGCGGGAGCTGCCACACGCGCTCGGCCAGCGCCGTCGCCAGCCAGCGACCGACCAGGCCGGCGGCCGAGCGCAGCCGGGGATCCGTGGTGGGCCCCAGCAGGACGAGGCCCGTGACCCAGGGGTCATCCGCCGCCGCGGCGACCACCTGACAGCTCTGCGAGTGGCCGACGAGCAGCACCGGCCCCTCCCCCAGCTGCCCGCGCAACCGGGCGGCGAGCTCGTCGAGGCCGGGCACCGGCCCGGGCAGCCCCATGCCCGGGAGCAGCACCACGGTGGCGTCGCACCGCTGCCGCAGCCGGGCCGAGGACCGCGCGTCCAGGCCGAGCCCGGGCACGAGGAGGATGCGGGCTCCGGGCTGCGGCACGTCCCCGGGTCTACCGGCCCGGCGGACGAGCCGCGAGACGGCAGCCCGGCGCGCACACTGTGTCGGGGATCGCTCCCGGTCACCCGGCCCGCAACCTGCCCGAATGGGAGGATCGAGTCATCATGACGACTTCAGCCGAGCGTGTTCCCGCCGCCCCCGCCGCTTACGCGGGCCGTCCCCGCGTCGTCATCGTCGGCTCCGGCTTCGGCGGACTGTTCGCCGCGCAGCGGCTGCGCAAGGCCGACGTCGACATCACCCTGATCGGCAAGACCAGCCACCACCTGTTCCAGCCGCTGCTCTACCAGGTGGCCACCGGCATCCTCTCCGAGGGCGAGATCGCCCCCGCGACCCGCGAGATCCTGCGCCGGCAGGAGAACGTGCGCGTCCTCATGGGCGAGGTCACCGACATCGACCTCGCCGCCCGCACCGTCACCTCCACGATCCTGGGGCGCACCACCGTGCACCCCTACGACGAGCTGATCGTCGCGGCCGGCGCCGGCCAGTCCTACTTCGGCAACGACCGGTTCGCCGAGTTCGCCCCCGGAATGAAGAGCGTCGATGACGCCCTGGAGCTGCGCGGCCGCATCTTCGGCGCCTTCGAGCTCGCCGAGCTCGCCACCGACCAGGCCGAGATCGACCGGCTGATGACCTTCGTCGTGGTCGGTGCCGGCCCGACCGGCGTCGAGATGGCCGGCCAGATCGCCGAGCTGGCGCACCGCACGCTGAAGAGGGACTTCCGCAGCATCGACCCCCGCACGGCGCGCATCGTGCTGCTCGACGCCGCGCCGTACGTGCTGCCCTCGTTCGGCGAGCGCCTCGGCGGCCGCGCGCGGCGGCAGCTCAACGACATCGGCGTCGAGGTGCAGCTCGGCGCGATGGTCACCGACGTCGACGCCGACGGCCTGGACATCAAGGACGCCGACGGGCAGGTGCGCCGGATCAACGCCGCCACCAAGATCTGGGCGGCGGGCGTGCAGGCCAGCCCGCTCGGCCGGATGCTCGGCGAGCAGTCCGGCGCCGAGGTGGACCGGGCCGGCCGCGTGTCGGTGCTGCCCGACCTCACCCTGCCCGGGCACCCCGAGGTGCACGTCGTCGGCGACATGATGAGCCTGGACAAGCTGCCCGGCGTCGCGCAGGTGGCGATCCAGGGCGGTCGCTACGCCGCCGACCAGATCATCCGGCGGCTGGCCGGCAAGGAGCCCAAGGGCCCGTTCCACTACTTCGACAAGGGGTCGATGGCCACCATCTCGCGGTTCTCCGCGGTGGCCGACATCGGGAAGTTCAAGTTCAGCGGCTTCATCGCGTGGGTCATGTGGCTGGTCGTCCACCTCTTCTACATCGTCGGTTTCAAGAGCCGGATCACCACGGTGCTGCACTGGGCGGTCAGCTTCCTGGGCCGCGGACGCTCGCAGCGGGTCGCCACGCAGCAGCAGGTGTTCGGGCGGCTGGCACTGGAGAACGCCGGGCCGGACTTCGAGGCCTCCAAGACCGGCGGCCTGCAGGACCAGCCCGTGCAGGGCGACCTGACCGGACGCGAGTCCGCCTGAAGCTCAGCCGAGCCAGGCGTCGAGCGCGGCCGCGACGAGCTCCGGGGTCATGACGTGGCCGCCGTCGAACTCCTCGTAGGTCACCTCGTAGCCCGCTGACCCCAGCTGCCGCGCCACCCGCCGGCCGCACCGGTCCACGGGCAGCACCCGGTCGTGCCGGCCGTGCGACAGCCACACCGCGGGCCGGCCGTGCACGCTCGGCGGCGCCATGAAGCCCGGCGAGAACGCCAGCACGGCGTCGAACAGGTCGCCGTTGGCCAGCCCGAGCGACAGCGCGTACGAGGCGCCGTCGGAGAACCCGCCCACGGCGGCCCGGCTGACCTCTGCCCGCGCTCCGACCTCGTCCAGGGCGGCGTCCAGGACGGCGACGTCCCGGCCGAGACCGCCGGCGATCAGGTCCCACGTCCGGCCGACCGAGGTGGGGGCGAGGACCAGCGCCCCACGCGCAGCGGCCGCCTCGCCCACGGCGCGCAGGCTCTGCTCCGCGCTGCCGCCCGCGCCGTGGAAGAAGACCAGCAGCGGACGGGGCCCGACGTCCCCCGCCGGCACGGCCACCAGCGCCTCCGCGCCGGGACCGAGGGTGAGCCGGTGCACGCCGGCGGGCAGCGGCACACCCGTCGGCGTCGAGGCGGGGCGGCTGCCCAGGCGGCCCTCGGCCGCCGGTCGTGGAACGGTCACGGCTCAGACGGCGTGGGCGACCGGCGGCACGTGCTCGTCGGCCCGCTCCAGGTGCAGCGGCCGCAGGGGTGAGGTCTCCTCCAGGTAGAGGAACGCGTCGTAGCGCCGGCCCAGCACGGTCGGCACGTAGTTGCCCCACCGCTCCCGTTCGGGCCGGTAGACGACGCCGATTGCCCGGTGGTCCAGCCGGCGGCCGAGCTCCTCGGGCCCGTCGCCGGGCGGGACGACGATCAGCGCGTCCGCCCCGACCTGCTCGTGGAGCAGGGCCTCGAGGCTGCCCGCCCGGGCGGGAGGCACGGGCATCCGCTGCATCTGGGCGCCCCACGCCTCGCCGGCGATCACGCCGCCGCGGTGGCCGCCGAGGCCCACCAGGACGACGTCGTCGGTCCCGTGCCGCTCCCGCAACAGCTGCCCGACGTTCACCATGCCGGCACCGGCCATGTCGGTCGCGCGGGCGTCGCCGATGTGGGTGTTGTGCTCCCAAACGACCGCCGTGTCACCGGCCCACGGCCCGCCGTTGCCGAGCAGCCGGTCGAGGGTGTCGGCCATGTGCACGTCGCGGACGTTCCACGACTGGGCCGAGCCCCCGACCATCGCCCGGTAGTAGCGCTCGGCCTCGACCACCACCGCCGCGTTCTGCTCGGCCGAGAGGCGCTCCTCCGGGTCCCCCTCGAACCGCTGCTCCCCGCGTTGCTCGCAGAGCCGGTGGAGCAGGTCGACGACGGCCTGCTCGCAGGACGTGGGGGCGAACCGGCTGGCGAAGGCGTACTCGGCGCCGTCCTCGCCGAACGGCTCGAAGCAGCGCAGCGCGCCGACGGCGGTCTCCACCTGGTCGGGCTCGTTCTCGCGCAGCCACCCGATCAGCTCGTGCATCGAGTCCCACAGGCTGTAGACGTCGAGGCCGTAGAAGCCCACCCGCGCCTCGGCCGGGCGGCGCGCGTTGACCGACCGCAGCCAGCGGCAGAACTCGACGACCTCGTCGTTGGCCCACATCCACGTCGGCCACCGGGCGAACGCGTCGAGGGCGTCCCGCGGGTCGTCGTCCGCGCCGTCGCGCAGCTGAACGCTGCGGTTGACCCGGTAGCAGTCCGGCCAGTCGCCCTCGACGGCCACGAAGCCGAACCCGCGCTCCTCGATCAGCCGCCGGGTGAGTGCCGCCCGCCACTCGTAGTACTCGTGCGTGCCGTGGCTGGCCTCGCCGATCGCCACGATGCGCGCGTTCCCGATCCGCTCGAGGAGGGGGTCCAGGTCCGCCTCGTCGCGCAGCGGCCGGGCCAGCGCCCGCACGCCGCCGTCCGCTCTGCCGGTCATCCGCTCTCCAGCGCCGTCCCCTCGCGGACGATGCCGGCGGCCACCTGCCGCCAGTCACCGGTGCGCAGCCAGGTCCTCCGCTGCCGAGACGCCGACGTACCCCGTTCGAAGAGCCGTTCCACCAGCTCGACGACGGTCGCCCACTCGCCGTGGCAGCGCAGGTCCTCCTCCAGCTCGGTCAGCAGCCGGCGGACGGCGACCCGCGCCGGCACCAGCGCGCACAGCACCGGGTCGAACAGCTCGCCGTCCAGTCCGTGCCGGGCGGCGCGCCAGCGGGCGGCGCGCAGCAGCTCGGCCCGCGGGCGCGGGCACTCCTCGCCCCGCGTCGCGCGGGCGGCCAGCACGCGCACCAGCGACCGCACCAGGGCGGCGTGCAGCACGACGTCGTCCACCTCGGTGCACACGTCCGCCAGCCGGAACTCCAGCGTCGGCAGGTGGCTCGAGGGGCGGATGTCCCAGTAGAGGTGCGAGGAGTCGGCGATCACCCCGGACGTGACCAGGCCGTCGACCACCTCGCGGAACCGGTCGGCGCTGCCGAAGTACTCCGGCGGCCCGGTCGTCGGCCAGCGCGACCACCACATGGTGCGGTAGCTGGCGTGGCCGGTGTCGAGGCCGTCGTGGAAGGGGGAGCTACCCGTCATGGCGAGCAGGACGGCGAGGTAGGGGCGAGCCCGGTCCATGACGGCCACGGCGGTGTCGAGGTCGGGCACCCCGACGTGGACGTGGCAGCCGCAGATGTCCTGCTGCATGGCCAGGCCCGCCCACCGGTCGACCATCGCCTCGTAGCGGGGGGCCGGGGTGATGTCCTGCTGCTGCCAGCTGTCGAACGGGTGGGTCGAGGAGGCGAGGATGCGCACCCCGGCGCGGGCGGCCGCACCGGCCGCCTCGGCCCGGGTGGTCACCAGCTCGGCGCGCACCCCCGCGAGGCTGGTGCAGATGCCGGTGGCCGACTCCAGCTGCGTCGTGGTGATCTCCGCGTGCAGGTGCGGGCCGACCTCGTGGTTGAGCACCGCCTGGGCGAGGGCGGGGCTGCGGGTCAGCCGGTAGGTGCCGGGGTCGACGAGGTGGAACTCCTCCTCGACGCCGAAGGTGGCGCCCGCCGGCGCGGGACGCGCGGCCGCCAGCGGCGTGGCGGGTGGCTCGGGGTCGATCACACGGACCTCCACACGCCCTCCTGTGCACGGAGTGGGCGCCGTCGCCGGCACCGCCGCTGCCCCGGGACGCGGGGTCGGCTGGTGATCAGCCGCCAGACGACGGTACGGCCTCAGGGCTCGGCGAACCAGGCGAACGACAGGCCCGGGAGGAGCAGCCGGCGCTCGTACACCTGCAGCGGCTCGTCGCTCGCGAGCACCGGCTGGAAGGTGCCGAAGCCGGTGACGGCGTCGGCGTCGACCGCCTGGGTCACCGGGCTCAGGTTGGTCACGCCGACGAACGTCCCGCCCCGGGGATGGCGCCGTCGCCAGGCGAGGACGGCGTCGCTGCCCAGGGCCAGCAGTTCCGAGCCGGTCCCGCCGCGCAGGGCGACCAGCGAGCGACGCACCTCGCCCATGCGGCGCAACCCCTCGAACACACGCCCCTCGAGCGTCGCCGGGTCGTGCCGTCGCCCGGCGGCGGTCCAGTCCATGGGCGGGCGGTGCATCCAGCGGTTGTCCGGGGCGCGCTCGGGGTCGGCGAGGTAGCCGCGGTCGTTGCGCAGCGCCAGCTCGTCGCCCATGTACAGCAGCGGGATGCCGCCGAAGGCGTAGGC
>DATHAK010000110.1:0-15060 GCA_035296685.1 Blastococcus sp. | reverse complement strand
GAGTCGCCGGCCCGGTCCGGTCCGGCGGATCTGTGGACGGAATTCGGGCCTGTGGACGACGAGCCCAGGAGAGGCACCGCCCTCCGACATGGTGTGCCCATGTCAGCGCCGCTCCGCCAGTGGTTCAGCAGAACGCCGCGGTCAGTCGAGGCCGGTCGGTTCCTTCCAGAACGGCGCCACGACGATGCCGACGGCTCCCGGTCCGACGTGCGCGCCGATCGCGGCGCCCAGCTCGCTGACGTGCAGCTCCCTGAGTGCCGGCAGTCGCTCGCGCAGCTCGCCGGCCAGGCGCTGCGCGCGCTCCTCGGCCGCCAGATGGTGCACCGCGACGGAGACCGGCCCGTCGCCGGCTCCCTCCACGGCCCGCTGCACCAGCCGGTTGAGCGCCCGCGCCGACGTCCGCACCTTCTCCAGCGGCACCACCCGACCGTCCTGGACGTGCAGGACCGGCTTCACCGCGAGAGCCGAGCCGAGAATCGCGGCCGCCGAGCCGATCCGGCCGCCCCGGCGCAGGTGCTCAAGGGTGTCGACAACGAAGTACGTGCGGGTCTCGGCCGCGATCTCCCGCGCCGCCTCGGCGACGTCCTCAGCATCCGCGCCCGCCGCGGCGGATCGGGCCGCGGCGAGCACGGCGAAGCCGGCGCCCATCGCGGCCGACCGGGAGTCGACGACGGTGACGATGTGCTCGCCCACCTGGGCAGCGGCCAGCCGGGCCGCGTCGGAGGTGCTCGACAGCTCGGCGGACAGGTGGATCGAGACGATCCGATCGGCGCCGTCGGCCAGCGCACCCCGGTACGCAGCCACGAAGTCACCGGTCGTGGGGCGGGAGGTCGAGACGGTCTGACCGCGGGTGGTCAGGGCCCGGGCGACGTCCTCGGGCCCGATGTCGATGCCCTCCCGGCCGGACCGACCGGCCAGCACGACGTACAGCGGCACGACGTGGATGCCGTAGCCCTCGACGAGGTCCGGCGGGAGGTACGCCGTCGAATCGGTGATGACGGCGACGGGCACCCGGCGAGGCTAGCCCGGACGCGCCGCCGATCGCCCATGCCGCCCGTGCAGCACCCCGCGGGCGCCGGTCGGCCTCGGCTCAGAGGACGGCGTCGGCGTCCGTGGCCGGCGGCGGCGCGTCCTCGGGTGTCGCGGTGGCCTCGGCCGGGTCGGGCACCACCCGCAGGAGGCGCGGGGCGGCGGTCTGCTCCTGGGTTCCGCCGTCGGGCAGCTGGAGGACCGAGCTGTTGTGCCGCACCAGCCGCCAGCGGTCGCCCTGCCGCACCAGTTCGCTCCACGCGCAGTTCGCCAGTGGGGCGAAGACGCGGCGGTGGTCGGGACCCAGCCCGAGCAGGCGCTCGACCAGCCGACCGGCGGTGCCACCGTGGGTGACCACGACGGCTACGGGAGCCTCGGGGAGGTCGACGAGCGCGGCGAGCGCCCGTTCGGACACCTCGGCGACCTCCTCGCCGCCGCGACCCCGGACCGGACGGCCGGACACCCAGTCGGCGTACTGGTCGGGAAAGCGCTCCGCCACCTCGTCGCGGGTCAGCCCCTCCCAGGAGCCCATGCCGTGCTCCCGCAGCCGGGTGTCCAGCCGGAGCGGCACACCCAGCAGGGCGGTCAGCGTGGCCGCGGTCTCGGCGGCCCGGCTGAGATCGCTGGAGACCACCACTGTCCGTTCCGGTGGGAGCCCGGTGGCGACCAGATGCGGTGCGGCCAGCGCCGCCTGGTTGCGCCCCTCGTCGTCCAGCGGCGGATCCAGCTGGCCCTGGAAGCGCCCGGTCGCGTTCCACTCCGTGCGACCGTGCCGCCAGAGCACCAGCCGGGGAACCGGGAGGACGGGCACCGTCGCGCCGGTCACCGTCCGGTCGTCTCCCCGCCCGGAGCCGGCGCGCCGTCCGCGCTCGGGTCGTCGTTCTCGGCCGGGGGCAGCTGGGTGGAGCCGGCGCCGGACGGGTCGACGTCGTCGGCCGACAGGGCACCCCCGCCGGGGGCGCGGTCGGGAGCAGCGCCGGACGGGTTCGCGCGATCGGTGAACGGAATCGTCGGGCAGTCCTTCCACAGCCGCTCGAGCGCGTAGTAGGCCCGCTCCTCGGCGTGCTGGACGTGCACGACGACGTCGACGAAGTCCAGGAGGACCCAGCGGGCTTCTGCGACGCCCTCCCGGCGCACCGGCTTCACGCCGTGCCCGCGGAGCCGTTCTTCCACCTCGTCGACGATCGACTGGACCTGGCGCTCGTTGGGCGCCGACGCGAGCACGAAGGCGTCGGTGATCGCGAGCCGATCGCTGACGTCGACGATGGAGACGTCGGTGGCGAGCTTGTCCGCAGCCGCCTGAGCGGCGAGCAGCGCGGTCTCCCGCGCCTCGGCCGAGGCGGTCATCGCGGTACCTCCTCGAGATCTGGATCGGTGGGGGTCTGGGGGGCGGCCCGGCCGTCGGAGGTCCGAGCGTTGCGCGCGGCCTCCGCCGCGGTGCGCCGGCGGGGGCCGCGGTAGAGCTGGCGCTTCTCGATGTACTGGACCACGCCGTCGGGCACGAGGTACCAGACCGGCATGCCGCGGCCGACGCGGTCGCGGCAGTCGGTCGAGCTGATCGCCAGCGCCGGCACCTCGACGAGACTCACCTTTCCCTCCGGCAGGTGCGAGTCGGCGAGGTGGAAGCCGGGGCGGGTCACCCCGATGAAGTGCGCGAGCTCGAACAGCTGCGCGTTGTCCCGCCAGCTGACGATCTGGGCGAGCGCGTCGGCACCGGTGATGAAGAACAGCTCCGCGTCGGGCCGCTGCCGGTGCAGGTCGGTGAGCGTGTCGATCGTGTAGGTCAGGCCGCCCCGGTCGATGTCGACCCGGCTCACCGAGAAGCGCGGATTGGACGCCGTCGCGATGACGGTCATCAGGTAGCGGTCCTCGGCCGGGCTGACCTCGCGCTCACTCTTCTGCCACGGCTGACCCGTGGGCACGAAGACGACCTCGTCCAGGCCGAAGAGTCCGGCGACCTCGCTGGCCGCCACGAGGTGACCGTGATGGATGGGATCGAACGTCCCACCCATGATCCCGACCCGGCCACCTGCCACCGAACGAGCCTATCCGGGCGCGCCGGAGCCGGCCCCGTCAGGACCGACCCCGGCCGGCGTAGCCCCCGGTCCCCGACCGGCAGGCCGGGGACCGATGGACCGCCTCGACCGGCTCCCCCGTGCAGCCGGTCACGGTCCGGCATCGCGCCGTTGCGGTGATCCGGACCGGCGCCGTGGTGTCGCCGGCGCCGTCCTGCTCCAACGGACGGACCGCAGTCCAGTTACGCGGCGGCGCCGAAATCGCCCGGGAAATCTCCGGCCGGCCGGCGAAAGGTCGACATGGAGTCCTGTCGACAAGGGGACGAACCGACAAGCCGCCCTGTCGACACGGGTACGGACCTAGCCGCACCGCGTGGACGGGACGGTTCAGAGGGTGGTGACGAAATCGGCGAGCTGCGCGGCATTGCGGCACTCGACCATGTCGATCGCCTCGCCGTACCGGTCGGCGGCCGAGTCGCCGCTCCCCCACAGCCTCCGCGGCTCGGGGTTGAGCCAGTGCGCCGAGCGGGAGCGGCGCACCAGATCGGCGAGCACCGGGATGCCGGGCGGCCGGTAGTTCGTGCGGCCGTCCCCGAGGATCAGCAGTGACGTCTTCGGCCCCACGGCCGACGCCCACCGGTCCGCGAACACCTCGAACGCGGTCCCGTAGTCGCTGTGCCCGTCGAAACCGACGACGTCGGCCTCCCGCCCGATGCGGGACACGGCGTCGACCACGTCCGCGCCCGGCCGGAAGAAACGGGTCACCTCGTCGGTGGTGTCGACGAAGGCGAACGCGCGCACGCCGGTGAAGTGCTCGCGCAGCGCCTGGGTCAGCATCAGCGTGAAGTGGCTGAACCCGGCCACCGAGCCGCTGACGTCGCACAGCACGACGAGCTCGGGCTTGTGCACCTTGCGGGGCCGGTGGTGGGTGATCACCGGGACGCCGCCGGTACCGAGCGAGGCCCGGACCGTCTTGCGGAAGTCGAGGCGGCCCTCCCGGCCGAGCCGCCGCCGCGCCGAGAGCCGGACGGCGAGCCGCCGGGCCAGGGGGGCGACCGCGCGGCGCAGTTCGGCCAGGTCGCTGGACTGGGCGCGCAGGAAGTCCACCTGGTCCACCAGCGGCCGCACCGCGTTCTTGGCGACCTTGTCCCGCCCCTTCTCCGCCGCGGTCCGCCGCCGCACCTCGGCCTCGATCGCGGCCCGCAGTGCCGCGAGTCGCTCCTTCACCGTCTGGCGCGCGACCTGCTCGGCCAGTCCCCCGCGGTCGCCCTCGGCCAGGAGCCCGGCGAGCAGCTGGGAGACCAGCGTGTCCGGGGAGAGCGCGCGCAGCACCCGGTAGCTGAAGAACGACTGACCCGACGGCGACGGCTGGGCGCGGCCGAGCAGCTCCACCGCCGCCCGGGCGAACCGGCGCAGGGCCTCGTCGTCACCGTCGAGCAGCAACTGCAGCAGGCGCGCCCGCATCAGCTCCGCGAGGTCGGGGTCGTCGGCGCCGGGCAGGTCGAGCGTGGACTCCCCCGCCGCGCCGTCCTCGCGGTCCTCGCCGTCCTCGCCGTCCTCGTCACCGCCGGCCGCCGGGCGGTCCGACAGCGGCCACCACAGGTCGAACAGGACGTCGTAGGTCGGCCGCTGGGCGGCGCGCTGCAACAGCACCGCGGCCAAGCCGTGTCGCAACTGCTCCCGGTCGAGCAGGTCGACCACCGTGAGGATCTCCGCCGCGTCGACCGCCTGGCTGATCCCCACCGGGATCCCGGCCTCCCGCACCGCGCGGACGAAGCCGTCGAGGTGCCCGGTCAGCCCACCGGGCTCGGTCGAGGAGAAGCGGGCCGGGGCGGACATCAGTTCAGCCGGAGCTCGGCCGCCGCCCGCACCTGGTCGCTCGCGTGCTTGAGCACGACGCCCAGCGTCGAGCGCATCGCCGACTCGTCGAGGGTGTCCAGGCCCAGCTCGAGCAGCGTCTGCGCCCAGTCCAGCGTCTCCGAGATCGACGGCGACTTCTTCAGCTCCAGCGCGCGCAGAGCCCGCACGGTCCGCACCAACTGCTCGGCCAGGCCCGGCGCGAGGTCGGGCACCCGGGACAGCACGATCTCCCGCTCGCGCTCCGCGGACGGGTAGTCCAGCGCCAGGTACAGGCAGCGTCGCTTGAGCGCCTCGGAGAGCTCGCGGGTCGCGTTGGAGGTGAGCACCACCATCGGCCGGCGGGTGGCGGTGACGGTGCCGAGCTCGGGGATGGTCACCTGGAAGTCCGACAGCACCTCGAGCAGCAGGCCCTCCACCTCGACGTCGGCCTTGTCGGTCTCGTCGATGAGCAGCACTGTCGGCTCGGTGCGCCGGATGGCAGTGAGCAGCGGGCGGGCGAGCAGGAACTCCTCGCCGAAGATGTCGTCGTGGACGGTGTTCCAGTCCGCGCCGTCGGTGCCCTGCGACGCCTGGATGCGCAGCAGCTGCTTCTTGTAGTTCCACTCGTACAGCGCCCGCGCCTCGTCCAGGCCCTCGTAGCACTGCAGCCGGATGAGCTCCGAGCCGGTCGCCGTCGCCAGCGCCTTGGCCAGCTCGGTCTTGCCCGTGCCGGCGGGCCCCTCGACCAGCAGCGGCTTGCCCAGCCGGTCGGCGAGGAACACCGTCGTCGAGATCTGCGCGTCGGGCAGGTAGCCCGCCTCGGACAGCCGCTTCTCGACGTCCCCGACCGAGGAGAACTGCGGGAACTGCGTGGGCGGGCGGGCCATGGAACTCCTTGACGGGCGGTTGGGCGGGTGGCCGGCTCAGCGAGGAAAGCGTCAGCGGGTGTGGCCGCTGCCGGTCACGACGTAGGTGGTGGACGTCAGCTCCGGCAGCCCCAGCGGGCCCCGGGCGTGCAGCTTCTGGGTGGAGATGCCGATCTCGGCGCCGAAGCCGAACTCGCCGCCGTCGGTGAACCGCGTCGAGGCGTTGACCAGCACGGCGGCGGCGTCGACGCCGGCGGTGAAGTCGGCGATCGCCGCGGCGGAGTCGGCCACGATCGCCTCGCTGTGCCCGCTCCCCCACCGCGCGATGTGGTCCAGCGCGGCGGGCAGGTCGTCGACCACGCGCACGGCCATGTCCATCGACAGGTACTCGGTGGCCCAGTCCTCGTCGGTCGCGGGGACGACGGCGTCGTGCGCCGCCCGGGCGACGTTGTCGCCGTGCAGGGTCACGCCCGCGTCGGCCAGCGCGGACAGCAGCCGGGGCAGGAACGGGACGTCGCGGTGCACGAGCAGCGTCTCCGCGGAGTTGCAGACGCTCACCCGGTGGGTCTTGGAGTTGAGCACGATCGCCTCGGCCATCGCCGGGTCGGCCGAGGCGTCGACGTAGACGTGGCAGTTGCCGACCCCGGTCTCGATCACCGGCACGGTCGACTCCCGGACCACGCGCTCGATCAGCGAGGCGCCCCCGCGCGGGATCACGACGTCGACCAGCCCGCGGGCACCCAGCAGCTCCCCCACCGACGCCCGGTCGGCCGCCAGCAGCTCCACGAACCCCTCCGGCAGCCCCGCCTTCGACCCGGCCTCGGTCAGGACGGCGACCAGCGCGGTGTTGGTGCCGAACGCCGACGCCGACCCGCGCAGCAGCGCCGCGTTGCCGCTCTTGAGGCACAGGCCCGCGGCGTCGACGGTCACGTTGGGGCGTGCCTCGTAGACGATGCCGACCACGCCGAGCGGCACCCGCACCTGGCGCAGCTGCAGCCCGTTGGGCAGCCGCGACCCGCGGACGACGTCGCCGACGGGGTCGGGCAGGGCCACCAGCTCGCGCAGCGCGGTGGCCACGCCGGCGACCCGGGCCGCGTCGAGGCGCAGCCGGTCGAGGATCGAGTCCGGCGTCCCGGCGGCGCGCGCGGCCTCCACGTCGGCGGCGTTGGCGGCGAGCACCTCATCGGTGCGTTCCACCAGCGCGTCGGCCATGGCGAGCAGGGCGGCGTCCTTGGTGTCGGTGGGCAGGGTGCGCAGCACCCGTGCGGCCGCGCGCGCACGCAGCGCGGCGGCACCGATCAGCGGCAGGTCGGCGGCGTCGGACACATCCGAAGGGTACGCGGGACCGCCGGATTCACCCGCAGCCGAGCCGGAAGCGCAGTCCGCTGCGGACCGTGGGCCACTCCGAGTCGATGATCGAGAAGACCACCGTGTCCCGCAGGGTGCCGTCCGGCATCCGCCGGAAGTTGCGCAGGACGCCGTCCTGCTTCGCGCCGAGCCGCAGGATCGCCTCCCGCGACGGGAAGTTGTGCCAGTGCGTGCGGAACTCGACCGCCAGGCAGCCCAGCACGTCGAACGCGTGGGTGAGCAGCAGCAGCTTGCTCTCGGCGTTCACGCCGGTGCGCTGCGCCGAGCGGGCGGTCCACGTGGCCCCGATCTCCACCCGCGGGACCTCCGGGTCCATGTTCAGGTAGCTGGTCATGCCGAGCACCGCGCCGGTGCCGGTGCGCCGCACGGTGAACGGCAGCATCTCCCCCGCGGCCTGCCGGGCCAGCCGGGTGTCGATCTCGGCCGTCATCTGCTCGGGGGCGGGCACGGAGGTGTACCAGAGCTCCCACAGCCGGCCGTCCCGCACCGCCTCCACCAGCCCGTCGTGGTGGTCGTGCGCCAACGGCTCCAGGGTGACCAGACTGCCGGTGAGGGTCACCGGCTCGACGCCCATCAGCGGTCGCGCAGGGCGCGCAGCGCGGACTTCCGGGCCTCCCCGGTGAGCCGGTCGAGGAACACCTTGCCGTCGAGGTGGTCGACCTCGTGCTGCAGGCAGCGGGCCATCAGCCCCTCGCCCTCCAGCGTCAGCGGCTTGCCGTCGACGTCGAAGCCCTCGACCACGGCGTGCACGGCCCGCACGGTCGGCGCCCAGATGCCGGGCACCGAGAGGCAGCCCTCGTCGCCGTCCTGGGTCTCCTCCGACAGCTCGACGATCGACGGGTTGACCATGTGCCCGATGACGCCGTCGATGTTGTAGGAGAACACCCGGGCGTTGACGCCGATCTGGGGCGCGGCGAGGCCGGCGCGGCCGGGGTGGTCGACGGTCTCGAGGAGGTCGCGCACCAGGCTGGCCAGCCAGCCGTCGAAGGCCTTCACCTCGTCGGAGGGGGTGCGCAGGACCGGGTCGCCGAGTTCGCGGATGGGTCGGATCGTCACGCCGGGCAGTCTCTCAACTCGGCAGTCGGCGCCTGACCAGCACCATCTCGTCGCGGTGGACGACCTCGCGGCGGTGCTCCGGGGCCAGGTCGCCGGTCTTGCGGCCGAGCAGCGTCGGCATCTCGCGGGCGTCGTAGGCGACCAGCCCGCGGGCGACGACGAGCCCGTCGGGGCCGACGAGCTCCACCGGGTCGTCGGCCAGGAACTCGCCCGAGACGCCGGTGATGCCGGCGGCGAGCAGCGAGGCGTGCCGTTCCAGGAGCGCGCGCACCGCGCCCTCGTCCAGGAGCAGGCGCCCCCGCGGGCGGCTGGCGTAGCGCAGCCAGAACTGCCGGGCGCTCGGCCGGCGGCCCATGGCGGTGAAGAGGGTGCCGACCTGCTCGCCGGCCAGCGCCGCGGCGGCCTGGGCAGTGGAGGTGACGACGACGGGGACGCCGGCGTGCGCCGCGATCAGCGCCGCCTCCACCTTGGTGGCCATCCCGCCGGTGCCGACGCCGTTGCGCTTCGCGGTGCCGAGGCGCACCGCGGCGAGGTCGGCGTCGTCGGTAACGGTGTCGAGCAGCTGCGCGGGCCCGGTGCGCGGGTCGCCGTCGTAGACGCCGTCGACGTCGGAGAGCAGGACGAGCGCGTCGGCGTGGGCCACGTGAGCCACGAGCGCGGCGAGCCGGTCGTTGTCGCCGAAGCGGATCTCCTCGGTGGCCACCGTGTCGTTCTCGTTTACGACCGGCAGGACGCCGAGGGTGAGCAGCCGTTCCACCGTCTGGTGGGCGTTGCGGTAGTGGCTGCGCCGGGTCAGGTCGTCGGCGGTGAGCAGCACCTGGCCGACCGTGATGCCGTGGCGGGCGAACGCGTCGGCGTAGGTCTGCACCAGCCGCAGCTGCCCGACGCTGGCGGCGGCCTGGGCGGTCGCGAGGTCGCGCGGGCGGCCGTCGATGCCCAGCGGCGCCAGGCCGGCGGCGATCGCGCCGGAGGAGACCAGCACCACCTCGCGTCCGGCCGCGCGAACCGCGCCGAGCACGTCGACCAGGGCCGACAGGCGGGCGGCGTCCAGGCCCCCCGGCACGGTGGTCAGCGAGGAGGAGCCGACCTTGACCACCACCCGACGGGCGCCGGCGATCTGCGGCCGGGTCACGACTCGCCGTCCGGGAGGTCGTCCTCGGTCCAGGTCTCCTCGCCGAGCTCGTAGGGCACCCGCCGGGCCTTCTTGGCGGCCAGCCGCTCCTCGGCGCGCACTCGGTGCGGCGCGTCGATGCGGGCGTCGGTGCCGCGACCGCCGAGTCCGGCGGACTCCTCCACGGTGAGCGTGCCGGCCGGCAGCGTGGGCACGAAGTCGAAGGTGACGCCGCCGATGGTGACCGCGTCGCCCTCGACCGCGCCCGCCTTCGCCAGCTCGTCCTCAACCCCGAGCCGGTTGAGTCGGTCGGCCAGGAAGCCCACCGCCTCGTCGTTGGTGAAGTCCGTCTGCCGCACCCACCGCTCGGGGCGCACCCCGCGGACGACGAACCCGTCCTGGTCCTCCGGGTCGCGCTCGACGGTGAAGCCGGAGTCGTCCACCGCCTTCGGCGTGACGGTGACCCGGGCCGGCTCCATCGGGGGCAGGCTCGCGCGGTGCTCCTCGACGGTGCGCGCCAGGGCGTACCCGAACTCGGTCAGCCCCTCGCCGGTCGCGGCGCTGACCGGGTACACCTCGAGGCCGCGCTTCTCCAGGCTGTCGCGCACGAGATCGACCAGCTCACGGGCGTCCGGCACGTCGATCTTGTTGAGGACGGCGATCCGCAGCCGGCCGACCAGGTCGAGTTCGTCGCCGCCGTACTCGGCGAGCTCGTGCTCCAGCGCCTCGATGTCGGTCTCGGGATCGCGGCCCGGTTCCATGGTCGCCATGTCGACGACGTGCACCAGGACGGCGCAGCGCTCGACGTGCCGGAGGAACTGCACGCCGAGCCCCTTGCCCGTGGAGGCGCCGGGGATCAGGCCGGGAACGTCGGCCATCGTGTAGACGGTGTCACCGGAGCGGATCACGCCGAGGTTGGGCACGAGCGTGGTGAACGGGTAGTCGGCGATCTTCGGGCGGGCGGCCGACATCGCGGAGACCAGCGACGACTTGCCGGCCGAAGGGAAGCCCACCAGCCCGACGTCGGCGATGCTCTTGAGCTCGATGACGGCGTCGAAGGCCTCGCCGGGCTCGCCGAGCAGGGCGAAGCCGGGGGCCTTGCGGCGGGCGTTGGCCAGCGCCGCGTTGCCGAGCCCGCCCTTGCCGCCCTTGGCGAGCACGACGCGGGTGCCGGCGCCGACGAGGTCGGCGATGACCCGCCCGTCGGGCGTGCTGACCACGGTGCCCGCGGGAACCCGCAGCACCCGGTCCTCGCCCCTGGCGCCGTGCCGGTTGCTGCCCTCGCCGGGGCGGCCGTTGCCGGCCTTCTGGTGCGGGCGGTGGTGGAAGTCCAGCAGCGTGTGCACGCTGGGGTCGACCTCGAGGACGATGTCCCCGCCGTCACCGCCGTTGCCGCCGTCGGGACCGCCGAGGGGCTTGAACTTCTCGCGATGGATCGAGGAGACGCCGTGGCCGCCGTTGCCGGCCGCCACGTGCACCACTACTCGATCGACGAAAGCGGCCATTCCCGCCGCCTCCTACCTGCTAGCGCCGACAAGCGCACGGGCAGTCGCCCGTGCGCTCGTCGGCGGTACGTGTTCGGTGGTTCAGGCGTCGACGGCGGTGATGGAGACGGTCTTGCGTCCCCGCCGCGTGCCGAAGGTGACCGCACCGGCGTCCAGGGCGAACAGCGTGTCGTCGCTGCCGCGGCCGACGCCGAGACCCGGGTGGAAGTGGGTGCCGCGCTGGCGGACGATGATCTCGCCGGCCTTCACGACCTGGCCGCCGAAGCGCTTGACGCCGAGGCGCTGCGCGTTCGAGTCGCGGCCGTTGCGGGAGGACGAGGCGCCCTTCTTGTGTGCCATGTCGGCGTCAGCCCTTCGAGATGTCGCGGACGACCACGTCGGTCAGGCGCTGACGGTGCCCCTGACGCTTGTGGTACCCGGTCTTGTTCTTGAACTTGTGGATGTGGATCTTCGGGCCCTTGCCGTGCCCGACGATCTCACCGGTCACGGTGACCTTGGCCAGCGCGGCGGCGTCGCTGGTGACGGTGTCGCCGTCGACCAGCAGGATGGCCGGGAGGGCGACGGTGTCGCCCGCCTCACCGGCCAGACGGTTGATCGTGAACGTGTCGCCCACGGCCACCTTGTGCTGGCTGCCACCGGCCTTCACCACTGCGTACACCACTGACTCCTCGATCGCTTCTGCATGTCTAGCTACGTGTCCGGCGCGCACGACCGGAACGGGCGCCGGGTGCTGGACGGGCTGCGGACGCCGGACCCGCGGCACCGGAAGGTGCCCGCGCGGTGGCGGTGCAACCCGACCAGCGTACCCGAGCGGCGCGAGGCCGGTCGACGCGGCCCGGTCAGGCGTTCGTCACTCCCGGGCCCCGCTCACCGTCGGGCGCTCTCCGGGTGTTCCGCTCGCTCCAGGGGTCCTGCAGGACCCCGAGAGCGGGAAGAACACCCGGGAAGCGGGGAGGCGGCTCAGACGGGCGGACCCGCGGGCCGGCTGGCCGCCCGGCGACGTCGGGGACGAGCGGGGGCGGCGGCGTCCACCGGCTCGGCGGGCTCCGCCGGCTCGGGCTCCGACTCGATGGGCTCGACGACGACCGTGTCGTCCACGGGCTCCACGGCGACCGGCGTCGTGTCCTCCAGCGGGGGCACCACCTCGACGGCGTTGCTCACCGCCGGCGCCTCGGCGTTCTCCGGAGCGTCCTCGACGTCGTCCCGTTCGACGGTGAGGACGGCGGCGTCCTCGGCCACCCGCTCCTCGCCCGACTGGCCGCGGTTGCGCCGGCCCCGGTTGCGCCGTCCACCGCTGCGTGCGCCCTCGCCGACCTCGCCGTCACCGGCAGCCGGCTCGGCGCTCTCCTCGACCGGAACCTCCGCCGGAACGGTGTCCTTGGCGTCCCGCGAACCGCCGGAGCGCTCGCGGCGACCGTTCCCGCTGCCCGAGCCGCCGCCGCTCCCGGAGCTGCTGCGCCGCTTCTCGTCGACCGGCTCCGTCGAGACGATGACGCCCCGGCCGCGGCAGTGCTCGCACGGCTCGGAGAACACCTCGAGCAGCCCCTGGCCGACCCGCTTGCGGGTCATCTGCACCAGGCCGAGCGAGGTGACCTCCGCGACCTGGTGCTTGGTGCGGTCGCGTCCCAGGCACTCGGTGAGCCGCCGCAGCACGAGGTCGCGGTTGCTCTCGAGCACCATGTCGATGAAGTCGATGACGATGATGCCGCCGATGTCGCGCAGCCGGAGCTGGCGGACGATCTCCTCGGCCGCCTCCATGTTGTTGCGCGTGACGGTCTGCTCGAGGTTGCCGCCCGAGCCGACGAACTTGCCCGTGTTGACGTCGACCACGGTCATCGCCTCGGTGCGGTCGATGACCAGCGAGCCGCCGCTGGGCAGCCAGACCTTGCGGTCGAGCGCCTTGGCCAGCTGCTCGTCGATCCGGAGGTCGTGGAACACGTCGCCCTCGCCGGTGAACCGGGACAGTCGGCCGGTCAGCTCCGGGGAGACGTGCGCGACGTAGGCCTCGACGGTGTCCCAGGCGTCGTCGCCCTGGACCACGAGCTCCTTGAAGTCCTCGTTGAACACGTCGCGGATGACGCGGATCGCGAGGTCGGGCTCGCCGTAGAGCAGGGTCGGCGCGTTCTGGGTCGACTCGGCCTTCTTCTGGATGACCTCCCACTGCGCGGTCAGCCGGTTGACGTCGCGGGTGAGCTCCTCCTCCGAGGCGCCCTCCGCCGCCGTCCGGATGATCACGCCGGCGTCCTCGGGGACGATCTTCTTGAGGATGTCCTTGAGCCGGGTGCGCTCGGTGTCGGGCAGCTTGCGGCTGATCCCGGTCATCGAGCCGCCGGGCACGTACACGAGGAAGCGGCCGGGCAGGTTGATCTGCTGGGTGAGCCGGGCGCCCTTGTGGCCGATCGGGTCCTTGGTGACCTGCACCAGCACCTTGTCGCCCGACTTCAGCGCCGTCTCGATCGACCGCGACTTGCCCGAGAGGCCCGCGGCGTCCCAGTTGACCTCACCGGCGTACAGGACGGCGTTGCGCCCCTTGCCGATGTCGACGAACGCCGCCTCCATGCTGGGCAGCACGTTCTGCACGCGGCCGAGGTAGACGTTGCCCGCGAAGGACGTCGCCTGTGCCTGGGTCACGTAGTGCTCGACGAGGACGTCGTCCTCGAGGACGGCGATCTGCGTGCGCTCGCCCCGCTGGCGGATGACCATCTTGCGGTCGACGGCCTCGCGCCGGGCGAGGAACTCGCTCTCGGTGAGGATCGGCGCGCGGCGGCGGCCGGTGTCGCGGCCGTCCCGGCGGCGCTGGCGCTTGGCCTCCAGGCGGGTGGAGCCGGCCACTCCGCGGACCTCGTCGTCGCTGCTGGTGCGGCCGTTGCGGCCGGCCCGCTCGGGGCGGTCGTCGTCGTCGGAGTCGTCGCGGTCCTCGCCGGAGGCGGCGGCGCTCCCACGCCGGCGGCGACGACGGCGGCGACGGGTGCTCGACCCGCCCTCGCCCTCGTCGGTGTCGCCCTCGGCCTCGGCGTCCTCGGCGGCCTCCACGTCCTCGTCCGAGTCGTCGGAGGCCTCGTCGCCGGTCTCGTCCTCGGCGTCGTCCCGGTCCTCACCGCTGCGACCGCGGCCGCGTCCACGCCGGCCGCGGCGGCGACGGCGGCTGCCCGACGTGCCGCTGTCGTCGGTGTCCTCGTCGAGCTCGTCGGTGGCCTCGTCGGAGGCGTCGTCGACCGCCTCGGCGGCCTCGTCCTGCTCCGCCGGGCGACGGCGGGACCGGCTGCGCCGGGGACGCGGCGCGTCCTCGGTCTCCTCGGCCTCGGCGGCGACCTCGTCGGCGGGCTCGTCCTCGGGCGGCTCGGCCGGCCGGCGGCCACGCCGGCGCGGGGCCACGGGGACGTCGGTCTCGGAGGGGGCCACGAAGCTGACGAAGGCCGGGACCGCCGGGGCCGGGACGGGGGCCTCGATGGAGTCGGGGTCGGCCGCGATCACCGAGCGGGTGGCCCGCCGGCGCGGCCGGGCGACCACGGCGGTCGGCTCCGGGGAGCTGAACGGCGCGGCGAAGCGGGGCAGCTCGGGTTCGGGCTCGGGCTCCGGCTCCGGCTCGGCTGAGGCGGCTGCCTCCTCCGGCGCCTCTGCCTCGGCGTCCTCCTCCGACCTGTCCTCCTCGGAGGCCGGGGTGACCGAGGAGTCCTCGGACACGGCGGGGACCTCGGTCACCTCGTCGTCCAAGCGGGTCTTTTCGGTGGTGGTGTCGGTGTTGTCGGTATCGGCCACGAGGGCTCGTCTCCTCATGCACTCCCGGGCGCCGATCGGATGACTGGCGGCCGCGCAGGAGCACGGGTTGGGCGGGACGGGCCGCCGCACGGGGTACGGCGGGACGGCTCGTCCTGCGAAAGTCTGTGGTTCGGTCGCCGGGCGGTGGTTGCCGCGGTCGGTGGCCGGTGGTGCGCGCTCCCCGGTGACGCCGGGAAGCGGTGGAGCTCGGTGCGTGGTGCAGGTCTTCGGTGGTCTGGTCGTCCTGGCCGGCTGGCCCGGAGCGGGTGCGTCACGTCTGGCAGCCGTGCCGCTCGACGTCGCGGAGGCCCCCCGCGGGGCTCCGCCGGTCAGATCGTCGCGCGCTCCTCCGGAGCGGAGATGCGCGCCGCGCGGTCAGGACCGAGCGGATCGGCCACGGTCCCGGTGTCGTCGAGCCGGCCCTGCGCCTCACGCACGGCCCGGGCGGGCAACGGCGGGCGCAGGTCGGCGACGGCAGTCAGAGCGGCCAACACGTCGTCGGGTCGTACAGC